>NZ_JBWKQM010000008.1:0-306337 GCF_059418745.1 Rhodoferax sp. GW821-FHT07F03 | reverse complement strand
GCTTGACGGCTCGAATTCGCTCTTCGTATGAATACATGAACTACCTCCAAGTAGTCCAAGTTATTGTCCGCACCCCCCAATCAATGACTTAGATAGTTTGAAGCAAAACAGCCATCGTTCAATCATGGTGAAATTTGTTCGAGGGCAACACACACGCTATCCTGGCGCCTGACTTCCAAGCTCTGCCGCTGTCGCCGCATCCGATCGCGCTTGCTCAGCCAGAGCCAGGCTGCTGTACCCCTGCCCATCAAAGAAAAACTCATCCTTGCTGGAGAACGTACTCTTGGCAATCCTCTTCTCGATGGGCTGGTAGCGAATGCTCCAGGCCTTGGCGCTGTTCTCCAACTCGGCCGCGTACTGCTTGGCCCGTTCCGCGGCTGCCGGCGTCCCAGCATCCTCAATATGCCGCTGCAGCACCATGGCCGTGCCGGCAGTGGCACTGCTGCCGTAACCATAGCCACCGCCCCAGGTGCCGGCACCAGCACCTTGCTGGTTCATGAGTCCGATACCGAAGTAGGCGCCTTGGTCCAAGGGGATGGTGGACACCACCTGCCAGCCCTCGGCATTGATTTCCGTCACGGCTTCTGCCATGCGCTGGAACATCGCGGCGTTATTGAGGGCGGTGTCGCCCCAGACGGATTCGACGTTCTTGCCGCCCTGGTTATTCCAGATACCCCACCTCAAGATTTTGATCTTGGTTTCAAACCCTTGCGCCATCGCTGCTCCTAGCTCTCGATCCGTCCGTTGACTTCCACCGTAGCGGTGCGTGTTTCCGCATCCTCTGGCCAGCGGTACGTCCAGGCCAGCATGATCCAGGTCCAAACCAGAAAGGCCGCGAGACCGGCCAGGCCCAAACCCATCTGCCCCTTCTCCAGAAGCCCTATGTACAGGCTGAGAAACGCCCACACAGCGGATCCGATGGCAAACGCCAGCAGACGGCCCAGCCGCGGTTTACCTGACAGGCAGTGGTAGCAAGCCAGAAGGATGAAGACACAGCCCACCAGCCAGTTCAGCAGGGGCACGATCAATAACAGGTAACCACCCCAAAACCGACCTGAAGCGACTAGCGCGCGTGCATTGCCCATGGATACCTTGTAGACGGGGTATGAAATAAGAAATCGCTGAGGAGGTTTGCAACTTAAGCAAACAGTGCCGAGTCAAGCGTCCAGCCCACTTCTCCTTCGTGCTTCAACATCAGCCAGGTTTCTTCTCGCTGGATGTCAAGGTGCCGGCGGATAACCACCGCTCCCGGCCAGGCACTTTTTGGAGTCAATTGCCGAACGAGCAGCGCAGTTTCCTCGCAGGCATATTTGATAGCGGCCTCGGCTACATCCGTAGCCCGCTCGGAGGTAAAGCCGAGGTCTTTGAGTTTCTTGGCTGCTTGCTCGCATCCATTAGCAAGTCCTACGCGCAATGTGCGTCCACGAAGTTGTGATTTCATAGTCGTGTGCTGTGAATGAATTGGTTTTAACCGATTTTCGCATATTCGATTTTCGCATTGATTCTGCTGGTTTCAGAGACCCGCAGAATGCCCGATTCGTTTCACTCAGAGCAGTACAAGATCTTCATCGCGTTGCTACGGGAGACCAGAAAAGAGCTCGGTGTAAGCCAGGAGGAATTGGCCCTTGCACTGGGGATGCCGCAGACCACCGTCAGCAAATCGGAAAATGGAATCCGGCGAGTGGATATCGTCGAGCTCCATGCTTGGCTACGTGCGTTGGACGTCGATTTCATGCTGTTCACGGCTACGCTTCTGAAGCGGTGGGATGCCCATACAACGCGGACACATCTGCATAGGAAGGTCGTACAGTTATAGGGTACGGTAGCGAGCAATGGCGTTAGCTGTCGAAGGCAACTGGCCTTTCCGTTCCACGTCTTTCTGGTTTAGCGGTTCAGTTTTGGATCTGCACTAACAAGTCAATAGGGACAGTGCGGCTATCCAGTACACCCCGGTGGACTCCATCGCTACAACCGTGGTGTAGTACCTGCACAGCCACGGCATCAGGCGCCCAAGATTTGTGATCAAGGCGGCCAGCCCCTGCACCAGCTGGGCATTCCGTTCGACCGTGACGACAAAATAGCCGTCCGCACCTATGTCGATGCCACATTCGTTGGGTAGACATCACACAGCCACCGAAGTCCTGCACCCACAGGATGACATCATTACTCAGGCGCACTAGCGAAAATGCTGTCGGCAGTCATTTTGAACGTGCTGCAAACAGGTGCCGGCTTTTTTGTGAAATGTTGTCGTGGACTGGCATATGAGCATATTGCTGTCGCATTAGGTCGACAACAAATCGGTTGCACTGAACTATAAGTCGTTGATTTATATTGGAAACCACCACCCTACTTTGTTGTCGGACAGCTCCAGCGCTCGTCCCTGCAACAGCACTTAGCCAGGCGATATAGTCGGCGCTGCCAGACTCCTATCCACAAGAATTAGAACAATAACTACGCCTTGCGTCATGAAGATTACGTACCCCACACGCTTGCTGCGCACCATACCTATCAGGTTGCTCGGCTTTGCGGTGTTTATGCTGACCGCCGTCGCGGCGGCTCTGCTGATATGGAACTTGGAGCAACGCCGCATTCAAAGCCAGCGCACCCATGTGGACAGTGTTGTAGCGGACCGAACCCATGCAATCCAAGCGACCATTGAACGGGCTTTGTCCAGTGCTTATGCCTTGTCTGCCATGGTGCACCAGGCCGGAGGGGAATTTTCGAACTTTGAGGGTGTGGCTGGTGAAATGTTGCACCTCTACCCTGGTGTCACCATGTTCAGCCTGTCACCCGGAGGCGTTGTCAGCCGCGTGGTGCCTCTGGCAGGAAACGAGGCGGTAATGGGGTTCAATCAACTTGAAGATCCCCTACAAGGCAAGGAAGCAGCGCGTGCGGTTGCAGCTCGCGAATTGACATTGGCCGGACCGCTTAATTTGGTGCAAGGTGGCTTGGGGCTTGTGGGTCGACTACCGGTGTATTTGCCGGCTCCTACGCTAACGACTCCATACAAAGACCATTTTTGGGGATTTATCTCTGTCGTAATTCGTGTCCCCGAAGCCCTGGCCAGCAGCGGCATTGCCCAATTGCAGGAGCAAGGTATTGCGTATGAGTTGTGGCGCACCCATCCAGATACCCATCAAAAACAAAGTATCACGGCCGCGGGTAACCAGTTCTTGCATGATCCGGTGGACCGCAACATCCTAGTGCCCAACGGACGGTGGGTACTCAGTGCCACACCAATCAACGGCTGGGGTGATAGTGGGGCTTTGGCATTTGAAATTGCACTAGGCTTGTTGTTCAGCACAACGCTGGCCTGGGGAGCTCAACTAATGCTTCAACTTAAACGCCAAGAACAAAACTTGGAAGCCCAGGTCGTTGCCCGCACCCAAGAAATTTCAGCCACGCAAACCAAGTTGGAAGCGACGCTGGACGCCATTCCCGATCTATTGTTTGAATTAGGCCCAGACGGCACCGTACACGATTGCCGCCTGCCCCGCTCTTTGTTGCCCGATATTCCTCTGGAACAATTTTTAGGTAAAAACGTGATGCAAGCCTTGCCCGCCGATGCTGGCAAGGTCATTGCAGCGGGACTGGAAGAAGCCCGGCTAAACGGAAACTCGGAAGGCGGCCAGTTCGAGCTCCAGTTGATGCACAACGTTTTGTGGTTTGAAGTTTCGGTTGCACGCAAAGACGTTACCGGCAATGCCGAGCCTCGATTCATTGTCTTGGCTCGCAATATCACGATACGCATGCAAGCCGAGCTGGATTTGCGTATTGCAGCAACGGCCTTCAACGCCCAGGATGGTATGGCGATTACGGATGCGCAGCGCCAGATATTGCGTTGCAACCCTGCATTCACCCAAATTACAGGCTATACCGAGCAAGAGGCTGTAGGTAAAAGCCTGCACATTCTCAATTCAGGCCGACACGACCGGGCCTTTTACCAAAACATGTGGGATACGGTGGAAGCCACCGGAAACTGGCGTGGTGACGTGTGGAACAAACGCAAAAATGGCGATATTTACCCAGACTCACGGACAGTGACCGCTGTATACGGCAAAAACGGCAAGATTACCCATTTCGTCAACACCTTCAACGACATTACGCAGCGCAAAGCGGCCGAAGAAGAGATCAACAAGCTGGCCTTCTATGATCCACTCACCCACCTGCCGAATCGGCGCCTATTGTTGGACAGGTTGCGTCAGGCAATGGGCTTGGGTGTTCGCAATGGCAGATGCGGCGCTCTGCAAGTAATTGACCTGGACAACTTCAAAACCCTCAACGACACATTGGGGCACGATGTGGGCGACCAGCTATTGCAGCAGGTCGCAAACCGATTGACCGAATGCGTGCGCGAAATCGATACGGTTGCACGCCTGGGCGGTGATGAGTTCGTGGTACTACTGACCCAGCTCAGCAGCTACAACGCCGAAGCGGCAGCGCACGCCGAAGCCGTAGGTGAAAAAATTCTGCAATCCATCAGCCAACCCTACCAGCTGGGGTCGCACGAACATCAGATTTTTGCCAGTATGGGTGTGACACTGTACTTTGGCCACCAGGACAGCACGGACGAGCTCCTCAAGCAAGCTGATTTGGCCATGTACCAGGCCAAATCAGCAGGACGCAACACACTCCGTTTTTACGATCCACAAATGCAGGCTGTCGTAAATGCCCGTGTGAGGCTGGAGGCCGACATACGCCGAGGTTTGGCACAGCAGCAGTTTGTACTGCATTACCAGGCACAGGTAGATGGGCAAGGGCACGTTGTAGGCGCAGAGGCTTTGTTACGCTGGCCTCACCCGCAAAAAGGCAATATATCCCCGGCTGAATTCATTCCCTTGGCCGAAGATTCCGGACTGATATTGCCCCTTGGCCATTGGGTTTTACATACCGCATGTATGCAGCTGCAACGCTGGAGCCAAAACCCACGTACTCAAGCGCTCAGTCTGGCTGTCAACGTTAGCGCTCGGCAGTTTCGACAAGCCGATTTTGTGGAGTCCGTTCTGCACATATTGCAGACCACAGGTGCGCCACCTCACATGTTGAAACTAGAGCTGACCGAAAGCCTGTTGGTGGATGACGTAGAAGAAACCACTGACAAAATGCACGCGCTTAAAGTCCATGGCGTGGGGTTTTCGCTGGATGACTTCGGCACCGGCTATTCATCACTGACCTATTTGAAGCGCCTGCCGCTGGATCAGTTGAAAATTGACCAGTCGTTTGTGCAAGACCTGTTGACCAACCCCAAAGACGCCGCCATTGCCCGCACCGTCATTACACTGGGCCATAGTTTGGGTTTGAGTGTGATCGCGGAGGGTGTGGAAACCCAGGAGCAGCAACATCTTCTAGAAGCCGAGTGCTGTGATGCCTATCAGGGTTACTTCTTTGGTCGTCCCGTCTCTATTGCAGATTTTGAAGCCAGCCTAACGGCTGCTTGATAGTCTACGGTTCGGGCTTTCAAATCAAAATATTGTCAATACTGTTGCGCATCGCTAGCTGAACAATGGCATCCATCGCTTCATCAACGACCATCTGCGCCTTCACCACACGCATGCTTCCGTCGTGCATGCGTTTGTCATAGTTGCGCTTGCTCATGGATAGGCAATGGCCCTGGGCATCTGTGAAAAGGAACATGGTTCCGTGAGGCGTGGCCCAAGTCAGCTGTGTTCGAATCCAAGCGCCCTGCGTCAGTACTTCGACCCAATCACCAATCGCCATGGCCAGATTGGCTTGCGCAGGTGCCTGAACACTTTCTGTCTCTGTGTTTTCCGGCTGAATCTCTGCTGTCGTAGGCACGGTTGGCAGATCATCCATGAAGCCTGTCGCAACAACCTCAGCGGGAGCGATCCAGGCTGGCGGGGGCGACGGCTCCGCAGAGGTAACTGTCTGCACAGCTTGCGACTTGGTTGGCGGTTTAAAAGCTTGCTGGTGCAGCGCAAACAAGGCATCAAAGAACGCCTCCGTTTGGGCCGATGGATACTGGATCAGTGCCAGACCGTCCCGTAAATTTCGCAACAGCTTAGGTAGCAAACGGGTCAGCTTGCCGATATTCTTGCGCGTCAGGTCAGGCTGTGCACTCCACACTAATGTTTCTATCGACGCATTGACCATGCCAGGATCGCTGGCCCCGCTTCTATCGTGTAGCTGGACATGCGCAGCAACCTGGGCCCATGGACCGCACAGGAAGTCCACCAACACCTTGGGGGCGTTTCGAAGCAAGGGGTTTTGCTCCATGTCTTTTGCCAGCTTCTCGGCCAACAAGTTGCGCTGCTCTGCCTGCTGCAAAGCTTCCATTGCCTCCTGACGCTGGCTGGCCTCCATTGCATTGGCCGGCATCCGAGCCTGGGCCAGCTCTGTTACTGCCTGGTCAAACGGCGCTGCATCCTGCGCGATTTGGACATTTCCGGAGAGCAGAGGCGCTACAGAGGTTTGCAAAGCCTTCCAGAAACTGGGATAGCCCGCAGATTGGATGCTGGGATAGGCCTGGCTTAAACGGGTGATCTCCTCCAGAAGAACCCTGGCCGGGTGCTGCTTGTCATTCAGAAACCGCGGGTCCACCAAAGCCAGCCGCAGTAGCGAAGGTTCCATGCTGCGTATGAGTTGCTGCACGGGTGCCAGCAATCGCGGGTCACCAGCTACGTTGTCGATCAGCAGCCGTACTACTTCCTGGCCAATTTCCGCACCTGGATGTGGGTGTTGTTCGCTGTAGAGTGGTATGCCCCCGCTGGCCGCAAGTGGGTGTGTACTGTCGAAAAACTCCGCCGAATGATCTGGAGTCAGCTTCAATGGGACTGATGCGCCCTGCTCTTCTTCAAAGTCTCCCACCAAGAGCTGATTCAGCTTGTCCAGCGTCAAAACCAGCTGCTTTTGACTGGTTTTCCCCTCGGAATGTTGCCGTCGCGTAGCTGCGCCCCCAAGATGCCCCACTTCCCGATCTTCGTGGGCTGCACGTGCGCTTGTTGCGGTACGTGCAATTGCAAACCCAACAGACCTCACACCTAGTTCTCGCAAGCGCTTCGTTAATGCCACGTACAGCCGAGCCAGTTCTTGGCCCAGCACCTTGCTGGAATGTTCTATCCAATCCAGCTGAACTGCGTAAGGCACACCGCAATCCAACATGACAGTTTGTACGGCGCGCACGAATACTTCGGGGCGGAACGGATTGCGTTCTGGGCGCACAGACAATAAGCCTAAAGACGCACACACATACGTATTGAGCTCAACCAAAGACGCATCCACTGCCAACAGAATGGTTTGCTGGATCCGGGCCAACGCAATGCCCTCTTGGACCTGATCCTGTTCCATCAACTCCCACTGGTCGAAATGGATTTTCTGCGGCGGTGCAGCCGTTTTTACGGTGCGACTTGGTTCTATGAGCGTATTTAAAAGTACCGCGGGAAAGCGCTCAATCAGCATTTCGGTATGCTGGCGCAACAAGTCCAGTGCGGCATCCACTTGCTCACGCCCTCGCGAACGATGCAGTTGCTGCCGCTCCAGATCTGCCTGGAGCAGGCCCAGTAGCCTGGCCAGAATGGGCTTTCCGCTACTTGCCGCCAGCGCCAGCGCGTCGCGGTAGGGCTCGGAGTACACCGGCGTGTCTATGGACACGGAAGGCCCATCCTGTGTCATGTTGGGCAGACCTTACTTCAGTGCCTTGTAACGCATACGCTTGGGCTTGGCACCCTCCTCGCCCAGGCGCTTCTTCTTGTCGGCTTCGTACTCTTGGTAGTTGCCGTCGAAGAAGGTCCACTGGCTGTCGCCTTCGGCGGCCAGGATGTGGGTGGCAATACGGTCCAGGAACCAGCGGTCATGGGAGATGACCAGCATGGTGCCGGCGAATTCCAACAGTGCATCTTCCAGCGCGCGCAAGGTTTCCACGTCCAAGTCGTTCGACGGTTCATCCAGCATCAGCACGTTGCCACCGGCAATCAGGGTCTTGGCCAGGTGCAAACGACCACGCTCACCACCGGACAACATACCGACCTTCTTCTGCTGGTCTGCACCGTTAAAGTTGAAGCGGCCGCAGTAGGCGCGGCTGGCCATCTGGAACTTGCCTACGTTCAGGATGTCGAGTCCGCCGGACACGTCTTCCCAGACGGTTTTTTCGTTCGACAAATCATCACGATGCTGGTCGACGAAAGCCATCTTCACGGTGGAGCCGATCACCACTTCACCCGAATCCGGCTTCTCCTTGCCCGCGATCAGTTTGAACAGCGTCGACTTGCCGGCACCGTTGGGACCGATGATGCCGACGATGGCGCCCGCAGGGATGTTGAAGCTCAGGTTGTCGATGAGCACGCGGTCGCCAAAGGACTTGGTGACGTTCTTGAACTCGATCACCTGGCTACCCAGGCGGTCAGCCACGGGGATGAAGATTTCGTTGGTTTCGTTGCGCTTTTGGTATTCGAAGTCGCTCAGTTCTTCGAAGCGGGCCAGGCGGGCCTTGCTCTTGGCTTGGCGGGCTTTGGGGTTCTGGCGCGACCACTCCAATTCCTTCTTCAAGGCCTTGGCTCGGGCTTCTTCGCCCTTCTGTTCGGCTTCCAGGCGTGCGCCCTTCTGCGTCAGCCAGTCCGAGTAATTGCCCTTGTAGGGAATGCCGGAGCCACGGTCCAGTTCCAGAATCCATTCGGCGGCGTTGTCCAAGAAGTAGCGGTCATGGGTAATGGCCACTACGGTGCCGGAATAGCGCTGCAGGAACTGCTCCAGCCAGTCCACCGATTCGGCATCCAAGTGGTTGGTCGGCTCGTCGAGCAGCAGCATGTCGGGCTTGCTTAAGAGCAAACGGCACAGCGCAACGCGGCGCTTTTCACCACCTGAAAGCACGCCGATGTTGGCGTCCCAGGGTGGTAGGCGGAGCGCGTCGGCGGCGATTTCCAGTTGGTGTTCGGAGTCGGTGCCGGCGGTGGCGATGATGGCCTCCAGCTCGGCCTGTTCGGCGGCCAGGGCGTCAAAGTCGGCGTCTTCTTCGCCGTAGGCGGTATAGACCTCTTCCAGACGGGCCTTGGCGGCGAACACCTTGCCCATGCCGGCTTCGACGCTTTCGCGCACGGTCTGGGTCGGGTCCAACTGGGGTTCTTGCGGCAGATAGCCGATGTTCAGGCCGGCCATAGGGATGGCTTCGCCTTCAATTTCCTTGTCCAGGCCAGCCATGATCTTCAGCAAGGTGGACTTGCCGGAGCCGTTGGTACCCAGCACGCCGATCTTGGCGCCGGGAAAGAAACTGAGGGAAATGTCTTTAAGAATGTGGCGCTTGGGCGGCACGATCTTGCCGACGCGGTTCATGGAAAAAACGTATTGAGCCATCTGTTTTGAAGGTCTGGTTAGTGCAAAAAAATCTGCCGAAACTAGTCGGGCGAACCCTGATTATCCCAGCATGCGACAATCTACCTGTTGCGGCATTCCAATTGGCTGCAACGCCAGCACTTCGCTGGGGGCCAAAACGACTTGTTTTGCGTCCATTTTTAAAAAATGTCTGCCTTTGATTGGTGCCCGTGTTGACTGTACGGGCGATAGGCCAGGCTTCCAAGCGCCCAGGACGGGCGCAACAAAATGAACTTTGAAGAACTGAATCTGGCCCCGGCCATTCTGAAGGCCGTGCAAGAGCAAGGCTACACCGAGCCCACCCCCATTCAAGCGCAGGCCATTCCGGTCGTCTTGGCTGGGCACGATCTGCTGGGCGGCGCGCAAACCGGTACCGGCAAAACCGCAGCGTTCACCCTGCCCCTGCTGCAGCGCCTGACCGAAAGCGCTCCCGCGCAAAACAAATTCGGCGGCAAGGGTATTCGCGCCCTGGTGCTGACCCCCACCCGTGAACTCGCCGCCCAAGTCGAGGAGTCGGTACAAACCTATGGCAAATACCTGGAACTGACTTCCACCGTCGTCTTTGGTGGCGTGGGCATGAACCCGCAAATCACCAAGGTCAAAAAGGGCGTAGACATTCTGGTCGCCACCCCTGGCCGCCTGTTGGACTTGATGCAGCAAGGCATGCTGGACCTGGGCCAGGTGCAGATCCTGGTGCTGGACGAAGCCGATCGTATGCTCGACATGGGCTTCATCCACGACGTGAAGAAGGTGCTGGCCGCCGTGCCCAAGGACAAGCAAAGCCTGCTGTTCTCCGCCACCTTCAGCGATGAAATCCGCGACTTGGCAGCCACCCTGCTGAAGAACCCGCAAAGCGTGCAGGTCACGCCCCGCAACACCACCGTGCAGCGCATCACCCAGGTGATCCACCCGGTCGGTCGCGGCAAGAAAAAGGCCCTGCTGGCCCACATCATCCAGGAACACAAGTGGAGCCAGGTGCTGGTGTTCACCCGCACCAAGTTCGGCGCCAACAATGTGGCCGAATTCCTGGAAAAGAATGGCATCACCGCCATGGCGCTGCATGGTAACAAGAGCCAGTCGGCGCGTACCCAAGCCTTGCAAGGCTTCAAGAGCGGCGATGTACGCGCCCTGGTAGCTACCGATATCGCAGCACGCGGTATCGACATCGATGACCTGCCGCACGTGGTGAACTACGAAATCCCGAACGTCTGCGAAGACTATGTGCATCGCATCGGCCGTACCGGCCGCGCGGGTGCCGAAGGCGCTGCGGTGAATCTGGTGTGCCTGGACGAAGAAGGCTTCATGCAAGACATCGAGCGCTTCACCAAGCAAGAAATTGCGGTGCAAGTCATCGAAGGCTTCATGCCCGAGCCCGGCGAACGTGCCGAACCCATCGCCATGGGCCGCCAGACCATCTGGGGCGGCGCTGGCAAACCACCCAGCCGTGACGTGATGCAAGCCGCAGCCAAGGCTGCACGAACCGAAATGCTGCAACGCGTGCGTGAGAACAAGGCTTCGCAAGGCGACAGTGGCCAGCGCGCTGGCAATGGCGGTGGCCGCAACGGACCGCGCGGTGGCCCACGCAGTGCGCCGCAAGGCGACGGCATGGCGCCTCCCCGTCCACAAGGTGCACGTCCGCCCCAAGGTGGTCGGGGCCCGCGTCCCGGTGGTAGCAACAGCGGCGCACGCTCCGGCGGTTACAGCGGCGGTGGCGGTTATGGCGGCGGCTACGGTGGTGGCGCACAGCCTGACCACACCCGCTCAGCATCCATGGGCGGCCAAGCGCCTGCGCCCCGCGCAACCCAGGGCGGTCAACCCGACCCCATGCGCACCAGCGTAGACAGCATGTTAGACCGTGGCCGCCGCGGCGGCTTTGGTGGTGGCAACCGTAATGGAGGCGGTGGTGGAGGCTATGGCGGCGGCAACGGCGGTGGTTATGGTGGCGGTCGCGGCAACGGTGGTGGCTCCCGGGGCCCCGGCGGCGGTTCGCGCGGCCCTTTCGGCCGTTAAGCCGGTAATTTCCAAGTAGATTTTGGGCTCTAGCGCAGATTGCACCAGCGGCAAGCGCTATAAAAGATAGAGCGGATGAGATCTGCTCCTAAAGGCGCATGCTCCAGGGCATGCGCCTTTTTTATTTGCTATTATTTTTGCAGCTACTTGCGCAGATGCTACCTGCGCCAGAGCTTGTTTTTTCATAAAAAATCTATACCCCGTATAGCGACCATTAAATAACAAGCCGGTAGTATTTGCGCCCTACCCTTTTTCCACCACAAGGCCCCACGATGAGACTCCTCCACACCATGCTGCGCGTTGGCGATTTGCAGCGCTCCGTCCAGTTCTATACCCAAGTGTTGGGCATGCAACTGCTGCGTACGTCCGAGAACACCGAATACAAATACTCGCTGGCGTTCGTGGGCTACGGAAGCAACCCCGACCATGCCGAGATCGAGCTGACCTACAACCACGGCGTCAGCAGCTATGAGCCCGGTACAGCGTTCGGCCACATTGCCCTGGGCGTACCCGATGCCTACGCGGCCTGCGCCAAGATCAAGGCGGCCGGCGGCAATGTGACGCGGGAAGCCGGCCCGGTCAAAGGCGGCAGCACCGTGATTGCCTTTGTGACCGACCCCGATGGCTACAAGATCGAACTAATCCAACGTGCGGAACACGCCGACGGTACCGGTCTGTAACAGCGCCAGCCCCCCGCCCTGCGTCGCCGCTTGACAGTTGAAGACAAGCGGACGGAATATGCCCCTCCAACTACTACCCGGGGGACACCATGGCCAGCCCAAAAACCACCACACCCGCAGCGGCCAAAGCGCTGTCGCTGCACATCGGTCTGAATGCCGTCAGTGGCTCTGCCTATTCGGGCTGGACCGGACCGCTGGCGGCGTGCGAGTTTGATGCCAACGACATGGCGGCCATCGCCAAGTCCAAAGGCATGAAGTCCACCGTCTTGCTGACCAGGCATGGCACGCGCGCCAAAGCCCTGGCGGCAATTCGCAACGCTGCCAAGAGCCTGCGTGCCGGCGACCTGTTCTTCCTTACCTACTCGGGCCACGGTGGCCAGGTGCCCGACGCCAATGGTGACGAAGCCGACAAACAGGACGAAACCTGGTGTCTGTATGACGGGCAGCTGATCGACGACGAGCTGTATTTCGAGCTCAGCCAGTTCGCTGCGGGCGTGCGCATTTTGGTGCTGTCCGACAGCTGCCACAGCGGCTCCGTCACCCGGGCCATGCCAACCGGACCGCGAGAACGCGCCATGCCCACGGCCGTAGCGATGCGTGTCTACCGCGACCACCAGGCCTTCTATGACAAGTTGCAAACAGAGGTAACCAAGGCCGCCGGCACGGCAGCGATCGACCCGGACACTGCGCTGGCCCAGGTTGCGGCCAGCAGCCGCCTGACGGCCATCGTGAAGAAATTCAAGCCCTCGGTGCTATTGATTTCCGGCTGCCAAGACAACCAAACTTCGATGGATGGCGACCACAACGGCGCATTCACCGAACAGGTATTGAAGGTCTGGAACCAGGGTGGTTTCGTCGGCAACTACGGCCAGTTCCATG
Source organism: Rhodoferax sp. GW821-FHT07F03 (assembly GCF_059418745.1). Classification (NCBI taxonomy): domain Bacteria; kingdom Pseudomonadati; phylum Pseudomonadota; class Betaproteobacteria; order Burkholderiales; family Comamonadaceae; genus Rhodoferax; species Rhodoferax sp. GW821-FHT07F03. The sequence continues at coordinate 293,447 of NZ_JBWKQM010000008.1, read as the reverse complement.
CCCGCGTAAAAGCGAATATGCCCCGCACACAGTCACCTAACCTGTTCACGCTCGGCATAGCGGGCAGGTTCCTGGCGCAAACGCCGTTTTCAGTCTGAAAAAAAGCGCCTCGGGAGGCGCTTTATTGATTCTCTGGTTTAGGCCATTTTTTTCTTCAAAGCTGCCGTGTCCAGACACAGCTGGGTGATGCGACCCCAGTCGCCAGCCTTCATGGCATCTGTCGGTACGATCCACGAGCCGCCGACGCACACTACGTTGGGCAGAGCCAGAAAGTCCGGCGCGTTCTGCAAGGTAACGCCACCCGTGGGGCAGAACTTCACGTCAAAAAATGGACCACTCCAGGCCTTCAGCATGGCCGGGCCGCCCGCTTGCATGGCAGGGAAAAACTTCAGCTCGGTAAAGCCGTCTTCCTGCGCCATCATGACCTCGCTACCAGTGGCCACACCAGGCAACAGTGCCAAGCCCAGATCGCGGCAAGCCTGGCCGACCGCGCGGGTGTAGCCCGGGCTGACGCCAAACAAGGCGCCTGCCTTGACCGCTGCTGCCGCATCCGCCGCACTGCGGATGGTGCCCGCACCGATCACTGCTTCAGGGACTTCCTTGGCGATGCGCTCTATACATTCCAGCGCCTGCGGTGTGCGCAACGTGACTTCCAACATACGGATGCCGCCCGCCACCAGGGCGCGCGCCAGCGGCACGGCATGGGCGACGTCGTTCAGCACGATCACCGGGATCACCGGCGCGTCTTCCATGACCTGGCGCGCCGTCCAGCGGCCGTTTGCGTTCTTGTTTACATCCATGTGAGAGCTCCTTGTTCTGCAGTCAGGGCATTGCGACGCATGCCCGAAAATAATTCACGGCCCATGCCCAGGCCATTGGCCACGCGCAAGGCTTCAGGCATGGTGGCCAATGGCCGCGCAGCCCATTCATCATCCGGCACCAGGGCCTGCAGGGTGCCAGCAATCGCATCCAGGCGCACCACGTCGCCATCCAGCAACTTGGCCAGCGGGCCACCGGCCAGCGCCTCGGGAGAGACGTGGATGGCCGAGGGCACTTTGCCCGATGCGCCACTCATGCGGCCATCGGTCACCAGCGCCACCCGGTAGCCTTTACCTTGCAGCACGGCCAGCGGTGGCGTCAGTTTGTGCAACTCTGGCATACCGTTCGCCTTCGGGCCTTGCCAGCGCACCACACAAATCACGTCCCGGTTTAGTTCTCCGGCATTGAAGGCCACATGAAGTGCCTCTTGCGAATCAAACAGGCGCACCGGCGCTTCGATGACATAGCGGTCTTCCGGCACGGCGGATGCCTTGATGACGCTGCGCCCCAAGTTGCCCTGCAACAGCTTCAACCCACCTGTTGCACTGAACGGCGCACTGGCTGGGCGCACGATGCTGGTGTCCTTGGACGGCCCCGTAGGTTCCCACTGCAGGCTGTCACCGGCCAGTACCGGCACGCCTGTGTATTCACGGATACCACCAGCGCGCACCGTCAACACGTCTTCATGCATGAAACCGGCATCCAGCAACTCGCGGATGATGAAGCCGGGGCCGCCTGCGGCCTGGAACTGGTTCACGTCGGCACTGCCGTTGGGATACACATGCGAGAGCGTGGGCACCACATCAGACAATGCGCTGAAGTCGTCCCAGTCAATCACAATGCCGGCTGAAGCGGCTACCGCGACCCAGTGAATCAAATGGTTGGTGGATCCGCCGGTGGCCACCAAAGCTACCATGGCATTAACGATGCAGCGCTCGTCCACCACCTTGCCAATGGGGGCGAAGCGTTTGGATTTGACGGCACTCAGCACAGTACGGGTCGATTCGCGGGTCAGTTCATCACGCAGTGCACCACCGGGGGCCACAAAAGCCGTGCCGGGTACATGCAGACCCATGGCTTCCAGCAGCATCTGGTTGCTGTTAGCGGTACCGTAGAAAGTGCAGGTGCCGGGCGCATGGTAGGCGGCAGATTCCGCCTCAAGCAGCTCGGCACGGCCAACCAGGCCTTGGGCCGCCTGCTCGCGCACCTTGGATTTGGCGCTGTTGGACAGGCCGGACGGCATCGGCCCCGCAGGCACAAAAACCATGGGCAAATGGCCAAACTGAAGCGCGCCAATCAGTAGGCCTGGCACGATCTTGTCGCACACACCCAGCATCAGGGCGGCATCGAACATATCGTGGCTGAGAGCGACCGCAGTAGCCATGGCAATGACATCCCGGCTGAACAGGCTCAACTCCATTCCCGGCGTGCCCTGCGTCACGCCATCGCACATAGCGGGCACGCCGCCAGCGACCTGGGCCGTGGCGCCATGCAGGCGGGCTTCGGCCTTGACCAACTCCGGGTATGTGAGCAGCGGGCTGTGGGCCGACAACATATCGTTGTAAGCGGTCACGATGCCGATGTTCAGCGCTTTTTCGGCAACCACCTTGAACTTGTCATTGTTCGGCATGCCGGCAAATGCATGGGCCACGTTGGCGCAGCCCATGCGTTCGGCACCGGGCTTGCGCTGTGCAGCGGCCTCAAGGCGTTCCAGATACGCGCTGCGACTAGGCCCGCTGCGTGCGCGAATGCGGTCTGTGACCGCGCTGACGGTGGGGTGGAGTTTCATGTTTTTTGGTAACAAAATTACAACCCCCATGGTACCCCTTAACTGCAATTTTGTACCGCCCCGCAGTTACCAGTGGGTTACGAACGCCCCAGGGCAAACCCTTGGCCGCAGCCTCACCACAGGCCTTATTTGGAGCCCAATTTGCGGTACAGCGTATTGCGGCTGACGCCCAGTTGGCGCGCCGCCTGGGACACATTGCCGTCGCATTGCTGCAGCACTCGCACCATTCAGAAAACACTCAAAATTGGGCGACCTCAGCCTAGTTTAATTTGAGGGGCGAAACCCTTAAAGGGCTAGGCAAAGCGTCCGGGAAACAGGGAGATGCCCAAGATGATGCTGGATCACTACCAACAGACCAAGAACCTGCTTGTGAGCTATAGCCCCAAGAAGCTGGGCGCCCCTACCTGCAGTAGTCCCATCGCCGCTGCAGGGTCTGAAATTAAGCCGCCCAGGGATGGCCATGGCGGCTTATCAGGCTTGGTTCGGCGGCACAATCCAAGCCATGAGCCTAACTACTACCCAGCTTGCCGATCTGCGTAAAAGCTACGAACGCGCAGAACTCAATGAAGAGGCATCTCACGCAGACCCGCTACAGCAATTCGAACAGTGGCTGAACGAGGCTGTAGACGCCCAGGTACCCGAACCCAATGCCATGACCCTGGCTACGGTGGCACACAATTTGCGGCCATCGACCCGTATCGTGCTGATCAAAGGGTTTGATGCCCGTGGCATCGTTTGGTACACCAATTACGAAAGCCGTAAGGGCCAAGAACTGGCGGGCAACCCCTATGCGTCCCTGCAATTCCACTGGGTGGAGCTGGAGCGTGTAGTGCGTATAGAAGGTGTAGTGGAAAAGGTCAGCGATGCAGAAAGCGACGCTTATTTCCAAAGTCGCCCGCTGGATTCCCGGTTGGGTGCATGGGCATCCCCCCAATCACAGGTGATTTCTAGCCGCAGTACCCTGGTGGCCAATGCCGCCAAGTGTGGCGCGCAGTTTCTTTTGAACCCGCCGCGCCCTCCCCATTGGGGCGGCTACCGCTTGCAGGCCGATCGCTGGGAGTTCTGGCAAGGACGCAAGAGCCGGCTACATGACCGCCTTCGCTATACATTAGATAGCAACATCCGCTGGATTCGCGAGCGCTTGGCGCCTTAAATATCTATAAGTCTGCAGGCATGTCATCCTCGCGCCCGCCTCCGGTCAAACCTATTCCCTGGCTCTTGCCGGGAGAACCCTTTCCACCTGTAACACAGGCCTGGGGTCCAACCGATCCTGCCCCTGGCCTATTGGCTGCGGGCGGCGCGCTGGATGTAGACAGTCTGCAGCGCGCCTATCGACAAGGTATTTTTCCCTGGTTCAGCACGGGCCAGCCCATCCTGTGGTGGAGTACCGATCCGCGCATGGTCTTGCATACCCAGGAGTTTCGCCTGCACCGTTCGCTGCGCAAGACTCTGGCACGCTTCGTCCGGACTCCGGGCTGCGAGATCCGCATAGACCATGCCTTTGCAGACGTCATCCGGGCCTGCTCAGGCAGCGCACGGCCAGGACAAACGGGCACCTGGATCGTGGCCGACGTCATGCAGGCATATATAGAGCTGCACCAAGCCGGCTACGCACACAGCATAGAGACCTGGATAGACGGAGAGCTCGCTGGCGGCTTGTATTGCGTGGCTCTGGGCCAGGCTGTCTTTGGCGAATCCATGTTCACCCGCATGCCCAACGCGTCCAAGATCGCTCTGGCCGCCCTGGTATGCTTTTGCCGTGCCCACGGCATCCCACTGATCGATTGCCAACAGAACACGGCCCACCTGGCGTCCATGGGTGCGCGCGAAATCCCCAGGGCAGACTTTTGCACGCAGATCGTGCGCAACGCAAGCCAAGCTGCACCGCACTGGCAATTCGACCCCGTATACTGGGATGCACTGCTTGCTTCTAAGCCCGGCCCGTGACAAACCTCCATGAATTGCCGCTGCAAACCCTGCAGTTTTATGCCACGGCACCCTATCCCTGCAGCTATCTGTCGGACCGGCAGGCACGGTCCCAGGTGGCAACCCCCAGCCATTTGATCCAAACGGAAACCTATTCGGAGCTGGTACGCATGGGTTTTCGCCGCAGCGGCCTGTTCACCTACCGCCCCTATTGCGACGGTTGCCAGTCTTGCATGCCATTACGCGTGTTGGCCCATAGTTTTAAACCCGATCGCAGCCAAAAGCGCGCCTTGGCCCAGCACGGCTCGCTGCAATCACGCGTGTTGGAATTAGGCTTTGTACGTGAGCATTACGAGCTGTATCTGCGTTACCAAAATGGCCGCCACGCGGGCGGCGGCATGGACCAGGACAGCATTGACCAGTACACGCAATTTTTGCTGCAAAGCCGGGTTAGTTCGCGTTTGGTCGAATTCAGGGAATTAGCCGCAGACGGATCGGCCAGCCGACTCAAGATGGTGTCTATTTTGGATGTGCTGGACGACGGCTTGTCCGCCGTGTATACCTTTTACGAACCTGAGCAGCACACGAGCTACGGCACCTATAACGTTCTATGGCAGATCGAACAAGCGCGGCAGCTGGGTTTGGACTACGTATATCTGGGCTATTGGATTGCGCAGAGCCCCAAGATGCTCTACAAGTCCCGGTTTGCACCCCATGAAATCCTGAAAGATGGTGTCTGGACCGCTGTGGCAAGCTAGCCCAGCACATCTTTAGCGGGCTTCATCAACGATGAGTTGATTTCATATTGTGCAACCGCACATTTCATAAGGTAAGATCCAGTATCTCTTAATGGGAGCTGCAATGAAGCCATCAGAACCCAGTGCACCCGCCACTCCGACCGTCCAAGTCATCGAGCGCATGTTTGCGCTGATCGATGTTCTGGCGTCCCGTGAAGATGCCATGTCGCTCAAGGAAATCAGCGAAAGAACGGGTCTGCACCCCTCCACCACCCACCGTATCCTGAATGATTTGGCAACCGGCCGCTTTGTAGACCGGCCAGAGCCTGGCAGTTACCGCCTGGGTATGCGCTTGCTGGAGCTGGGCAACTTGGTCAAAGGTCGTTTGAACGTACGCGACGCCGCCCTGGTCCCCATGCGCGAGTTGCACCGACTTACCCAGCAGCCCGTGAACCTGAGCCTGCGCCAAGGTGACGAAATTGTTTACGTCGAACGGGCGTACAGCGAGCGCTCGGGCATGCAGGTTGTGCGCGCCATTGGCGGGCGGGCCCCATTGCATCTCACCTCGGTAGGCAAGTTGTTTCTGGCCATGGATGAACCACAGCGCGTACGCGCTTACGCCATGCGTACGGGCCTCAGCGGTCAGACAAAAAACAGCCTGACCGATATCCACATGCTGGAGCGTGATTTGGCCAAAACCCGGCAGTACGGCATCGCACGCGACAACGAGGAGCTGGAATTGGGGGTGCGCTGTATCGCCGTCGGCATTTACGACGACCAAAGCAAGCTGGTGGCAGGCCTGTCAATCTCTGCTCCAGCGGACCGCCTCGACGAAGGATGGTTGCCAAAATTACAAAATACGGCAAATGAAATATCCGCCGCCTTGGGTTACAAGACGGCGGATATCAACTAAGCAGCAAAGCAACTGCTGCGGACGAGATGCACTCAGCCCGCAGTCTTGACTACAGGGTTGGATTCCACCCAGTGACGCACGCGTTCTGCGTCGGCAATGCGGCTCAGTTTGCCGGCAGAGTCCAAAAACACCATGATCAGTTTGCGTCCAGCAATCTTGGCTTGCATCACCAGGCACTGACCGGCCTCCGAGATGTAACCAGTCTTTTGTAGGCCAATGTCCCAATCCGGGCTTTTCACCAAACGGTTGGTGTTATTGAACTGCAGCGTTCTGCGGCCAATGTCAACTTGATAACCAGGAGAAGTGGAGAGCTCGCGCAGAGTGGGTTCGTTGTAAGCAGCATTCACCAGCGTGGCTAGATCACGGGCGCTGGATTGGTTGTTGCTAGACAACCCCGTAGGTTCAACGTAGCGGGTGTCCTTCATGCCCAGCATCTTAGCTTTGGCATTCATCAGGGAAACAAAGGTAGCCAAGCCGCCTGGATAGGTGCGCCCCAACGCATGGGCAGCACGGTTTTCGCTGGACATCAAGGCCAGGTGCAATAATTCGCCTCGGCTCAAAGTGGTGCCTACGGTCAGCCTGGAGCGGCTCCATTTTTCGGTGTCCACATCATCTTGGCTTATTGTGATGTCCTCGTCCATCGGCAGATTGGCTTCGTTAATTACCACACCCGTCATCAGCTTGGTCAAGGATGCGATTGGCAAAACCGCCTGGTCATTCTTGCTGAAAAGAACTTCGCGCGTGTCTTGGTCAATCACCAGAGCGACACTGGATTTGAGTGCCAAGGCATCTGGGGCACCGTGCAAACCCGCCAATTCACCAAAGGACTGCTTGGCAGGAATGATGGCTGCTACAGGCCGTGCCACCTTCTTGGTAGCGACCAAGGTTTTGGATACACGTGCACTGCGGCTGGTTTTCACCACCACCGCACTGCGCTTGGACTTGGTTGTTACGGCTTGAACCTTCTCAACACTCACTTTTTTACGCTGCGCGGCATGCGCCGGGGCACTTGCCATGAGCGCGGAACAGGTAATAACAGAAACAATATGTAGCAGGCGGTTCAAAACGGGGCTTTCAGGGAGTGGCATGAGTTCATCTCCGGTTCAGAAACGATCCAGAAGGAGTGTATCCAAATCAAAAACTTCACACAAGATCAAAGACTTAGCGAATATATTTAAGGTGATATTTTTGGCCTGAACTTTACACAAGGTCTACCAGGGAAAGACAAACCATAGAGCCCGCAGCGCCGTCATATACAGCTGGAAAATGTACGGACTGCAATAGCGTGTAATAACGTTTTGCGCATGGTTCTTGCTGACAAGACAAAGCACAAAAGTTGTAAAACTTGCCTCGTAGAATCAAACAAACAACCCAGGGAAATCAATGAGCTCTATCAATTTTATTGGCGGTGAAAAAGGTGGCGTAGGCAAATCGGTCACAGCGCGCGTGCTCGCACAATATTTCCTGGATGCCGGCCTGGCATTCACGGGGTTTGACACCGACCGCTCGCACAACTCGTTTACCCGCTTTTATCCCGACTTTGCTTCCCCCGTCTTGGTTGACAGCTTTGAAGGACTGGACCGGATCGCTGAGGCTTTTGAGGCCAACCCCCACCAAAACGTCATCGTAGACTTGGCGGCGCAGACAGCCGCGCCTCTGGCGCGTTGGATCAAAGACTCAGATTTGTTTGAGGTACTCGCTGATCTGAACATAGCCGTTAACTTTTGGCACGTTATCGATGAAGGCAAGGATTCGGTCAGCTTGCTGACGGAACTGATGCAGAACTTTGGCAGCGCACCCACCTACATCATTGTGATGAACCACGGACGGGGTTCGGATTTTTCGCTCATGCGCGCCTCCAGCGCCATGGACGAAGCACTGAAGCTAGGCGCCCGCGTCATCGAACTGCCCGCACTACAAGACGCTTGCATGCGCAAGATCGACCGCCAGAACGCCAGTTTCTGGAGTGCAGTACACGAACGTAGCGAAACCGATGGCCTGGGTATTCTGGAACGCCAGCGCGTCAAAACCTGGTTGAAAAAGACTTACACGGCACTGGAGGGCTTGCCGCTGTAAGGCATCAACCAACACGAGCAGCACCAAATAAAAAGGGGCGGTACCCAAGAGTACCGCCCCTTTTTTGTTCTGCTGGTCAGCTCAACCCGCTGTTGCCTCTTCCGACTCAGGCTTGGCTCGGCCTTCCTTCTTAGGCAAAGGCTGGATGTCCAGCTCCACCTCACCGGACTCCACGCCTTTTTCGTCCTTGGTGATCTTCATGTCCACCGTCAGGCGACCACCATCAATCAAGCGGCCAAACAACAATTCGTCCGCCAAAGCGCGGCGAATCGTGTCTTGGATCAGGCGCTGCATCGGACGGGCGCCCATCAACGGGTCGAAGCCCTTCTTGCCCAGATATTTACGCAGAGTGTCGGTAAACGTTACGTCCACCTTCTTCTCGGCCAACTGGGTTTCCAGTTGCAGCAGGAACTTGTCCACCACACGCAGAATGATGGTTTCATCCAGCGCCTTGAAGCTCACGGTGGCATCCAGACGGTTGCGGAACTCCGGTGTGAACAGGCGCTTGATATCGGCCATTTCGTCACCCGATTCACGCGGGTTGGTGAAGCCAATGGTCGCCTTGTTCATGGTCTCGGCACCCGCATTCGTCGTCATGATGATGATGACATTGCGGAAGTCGGCCTTGCGTCCGTTGTTGTCGGTCAGCGTACCGTGGTCCATGACCTGCAGCAGCACATTGAAAATGTCCGGGTGGGCCTTTTCAATTTCGTCCAGCAGCAGCACGCAGTGCGGCTTCTTGGTAACGGCCTCGGTCAGCAAGCCACCTTGGTCGAAACCGACATAGCCTGGAGGCGCACCAATCAGGCGGCTAACCGCATGGCGCTCCATGTATTCAGACATGTCGAAGCGGATCAGCTCGATGCCCATGATGTAGGCCAGTTGCTTCGCCGCTTCGGTCTTGCCCACGCCCGTGGGACCGCTGAACAGGAAAGAGCCGATCGGCTTGTCGCCTTTGCCCAGACCCGAACGCGCCATCTTCACAGCGGATGCCAGCACGTCCAGCGCCTTGTCCTGGCCAAACACCACGCTCTTCAAGTCGCGTTCCAGCGTCTTGAGTTTGCCGCGGTCGTCGTTCGAGACATTCGCGGGCGGAATACGGGCAATCTTGGCCACGATCTCTTCCACCTCGGCCTTGGTAATGGTCTTTTTGCGCTTGCTGGTCGGCAGGATGCGCTGGGCGGCGCCGGCTTCGTCGATCACGTCAATTGCCTTATCGGGCAGATGGCGGTCGTTGATGTACTTGGCGCTCAACTCGGCAGCGGCCTGCAGAGCAGCCAGGGCGTACTTGACGCCATGGTGTTCTTCAAAGCGCGACTTCAAACCCTTGAGAATTTCCACCGTCTCCTGAACAGACGGCTCCACCACGTCCACCTTTTGGAAGCGGCGTGACAGCGCAGCGTCTTTTTCGAAGATGCCACGGTATTCGGTAAAGGTGGTGGCGCCAATGCACTTCAGCTGGCCGCTGGACAGCGCCGGTTTCAGCAGATTGGAGGCATCCAGCGTGCCGCCCGAGGCTGCACCGGCGCCGATCAAGGTGTGGATTTCATCAATAAACAGGATCGCGTTGGGCTTGTCCTTCAAGGACTTGAGCACACCTTTCAGGCGCTGCTCGAAGTCACCGCGGTACTTGGTGCCCGCCAACAGGGCGCCCATGTCCAGCGAATAGACCTGCGCCTCGGCCAGGATTTCCGGCACGTCTTTTTGCGTTATGCGCCATGCCAGCCCCTCGGCGATGGCGGTCTTGCCCACGCCGGCTTCACCCACCAGCAGCGGGTTGTTCTTGCGGCGGCGGCACAGGATCTGGATGGTGCGCTCGACCTCGTACTCGCGGCCAATCAGCGGGTCGATCTTGCCCTCTTTGGCCATCTGGTTCAGGTTCTGGGTGAACTGCTCCAGTGGGGAGGCTTTTTCATTCTTCTCGCCGCCGCCCTCTTCGCCTTCAGCCTGGCTGTCGGCGGCCTTCAAGGGCTCGGGGGGATCACTCTTCTTGATACCGTGGGCGATGAAGTTCACCACGTCCAGACGCGTCACGCCTTGCTGGTGCAGGTAGTAGACGGCGTGAGAATCTTTTTCGCCAAAGATGGCGACCAGCACGTTGGCGCCGGTCACTTCCTTCTTACCGCTGCCGGTAGACTGCACGTGCATGATGGCGCGCTGGATCACACGCTGGAAGCCCAGCGTGGGCTGGGTATCCACATCGTCGGTGCCGGCGACCTGGGGTGTGTTGTCCTTGATGAAGTTGCTCAGCGACTTGCGCAAATCGTCAATATTTGCGGAGCAGGCACGCAGAACTTCGGCCGCGCTGGGGTTGTCCAGCAAAGCCAGCAGCAGGTGCTCAACCGTAATAAATTCGTGGCGTTGCTGGCGCGCTTCCACGAAAGCCATGTGCAAACTGACTTCCAATTCTTGGGCAATCATGTGAATTCCTTTTTTGCCTTGCTGTTACAACACTCTGATGACGCACTCTACTTGGGATGCAATTTGACTTATTCAAGCAGCCGTTATTCCAACGGCTCGCTGACACACTGTAGCGGGTGTCCAGACTGTTTGGCGGCTTCCAGAACCTGGTCTACCTTGGTGGCTGCCACGTCCTTGGAATACACGCCGCACACGGCTTTTCCATCCAGATGGATCTTGAGCATGATCTGGGTGGCGGTTTCGCGGTCTTTGTTGAAAAACTCTTGGATTACCACCACCACGAACTCCATGGGGGTGTAATCGTCATTGAGCAGCAGCACCTGGTACATGTGCGGCGGCTTGATCTTTTCGGTGCGACGCTCAAGCACGACCGAATCGCCGTCGTCGGATTTCGACGGCTGGTTCACGGGCGGCGGTGGCTTTTTGGGAATTTTGGTGGCCATGCTGTCATTCTATAGACGCATTCACACCGTTACCGGCAGAGGTGAATTAGGAGGCTACTTCACCGCGTTTGCGTCCACCATACGGTAATACAAACCGTAGGGATCATCGTTCAGAACGGCAAAACGCCCTTCCACAACCACGGGTTCCATGCTGTATTTCACGGGAGTCTTGGTTTTTATTTCGACCATGCTCTCTGGCCCACCTGGCAGGCAGAAGGCGCAGGTCAGAGGCACCGAGGTCAGCAGGAAATGTTTTTGCTTCTCGCCCGGCTCCAACGGCATCATGAAGCCCTGCACGCGCTGCACCTTCTGGTGCAAGGCGAGCTGGGGCAGGCCGAAATTGGGCAGGATGCGGTTTTTCTCGGCCCGGGTCTTCACGGCGGTCAGCACCGACCAGGGCACCACGTCTGCACGCTCCTGCAGCGGTGCAAACGGGCTGTTGGGGCTGTGGTAGCCGGGGCCAGAGCCGGCCGGCAGGTCGATGGAGCCCAGAGGCGGTGTCTGCGCCAGCGCGGAGCCCAGCGTGAAGGCACTCAGCAGGGAGATGGCGGCGAGTTTCATGGCGTGCTCCGGTGGCTTCTCTGTGAATTGCAAGTTTAATGCTCGTGCTTCATGCCGCAGAATTTGCCAATGGCAATGCCCTTGCAGGCAGCTTGCAATTCCTTGAAGCACACGTCTTCGCCCTTGCCAGCTTCGCGGCATTGCGCGGCAGCTTCATGTGCCGCCGCCATGGCGCGGTGGCGGGCAATGTCTTCCTTGGCCTGGCTCATGTCTTCGGCGGCAAAGGCGCTGGCAGTCAGCAGGGACAGCAGCAAGGCGGTGGCGGTTTTGGTCATGGCAAAGCTCCGATTCAAAAATTTAACGGCTGTTCAATAAGGTAGTGACATCCAGCCGGTAGGCTTCCAGCGCCGGCAAGGCTGCGGCCAAGGTGGCCACCACGCCGCCCAGCAGTGGCACCCACCATTCGGACGGCAACCAGATCCAGCCAGTCAACGGCAGCGAGCGTTCGGCCTGCAGCCAGTTGCCCACCAGTTGGGCCAGCAGATGGCCGCCCAGCAGACCCAAAGCCGTGGCCATGGCGGCCAGCAGCAGCGCCTCACACAGCACCAGGCCGGCCACCTTGTAGGGTGACGCGCCCAGCATGCGTAGCATGGCCAGGTCGGCGCGGCGCTCGCGCACGGCGTTCCACAGGGCGATGAAAACGCTCAGGCCGGCGGTCAGCAGCAGCACGGCGCCGAAGCCGCGCAGCACGTCGGTACCCACACCCACCATACGCAGCAGGCGGGTGATTTCTACCGCCGGCGCGGCGGCCTGCATCTCGGTTGCGGTGTTGATGTAGCGCGGGAAGGTCACGGCGGCCAGTGGGCTTTTGTAGGTGATCAGCGCCAGCGTGATCTCGCGCTCGGCTTCCATGATCTTCTGGTCCTCGTCGTCCACGGCGGTGGCTTTTTCATGCACCTTCCAGACCGATTCGGTGGCCGTCAGCACCAGCCGGTCCAGCACGCAGCCGCAGGGGGCGAGTACGCCGGTCACCAAGTACGGAAAGTCGCCGTGGATATGGCCACCGCCGCCCAGACCGTGCGAGCCGTAGAACTTATTGCCCATCGCCAAACCGGTGTTCTGCGCCACCTGGGCGCCCACCACGGCCTGCATGGGCTGGGTCCACATGCTGCCGGTGGCCAGCTTGGCGTCGTAATGCTCGGCGTAGGCGGTGGTGGTGCCGACAATGCGGAAACCCCGAAAGGTGTCGCCCAGGCTGATGGGGATCAGCTTGGCCACGCGCTTGTCTTTTTCCAGCTCTTGCACGGCGGTGAGCGGGATATTGCCCGGTGGCACGTCGATATGGAACACGCCGGCCAGTATCAGCTGCATGGGGCTGCCCTTGGCCCCGACCACCGCGTCTATGCCAGCCAGGTCGCGGTCAAAAGCGCGGTCCATTTGCTCGCTGGTTAGCCATACAAAGGTGATGGACGCCAGGCCCAGCGCCAGCAGCAGCAGGTTGAGGGACGCTGCTAAAGGACGCGACCACAGGTATTTGAAGGATATTGCTACTATTTTCATAGCTTCTCGCGCAGCTTATCCGTGCGTTGCAGGCCAATTTGGCATGTAACTGCATGGGGTAAAGCGGCTGCCACCCGCGCGTCGTGCGTGGCGATGACCAAGGTGGCCTGGCAACGGGCGGCACTGCTTTGCAGCAAGGCCAGGGCCGCTTGGGCCGCATCTTCGTCCAGGCTGGCGGTGGGCTCGTCGGCCAGTATCACCTTGGGCTGCAGCAGCACGGCCCGGGCCAGGGCCACACGCTGGGCCTGGCCGCCGGACAGCTGGCTGGGTTTGCGCTGGGCCAGCCCGGCCAGGCCCAGCACGTCCAGCGTGGATTGCACTGCCTGCGGGTCGTCGACCACGCCGGCTGCCCACTGCGCCATGGCCAGGTTGCCGCGCACGGTCAGCGCCTCACTCAAATGCAAACGCTGGGGTAAAAAGCCGATGGCGCCCGCCCGCCATGCGTCGGTAGCTAGCTTTTGAATAGCATTCAGGTTCTGCCCGGCGATCTCAATGTGGCCACCGCTGGCCCGCAGCAGGCCAGCCGCCAGTGCCAGCCAAGTGGATTTACCCGCGCCAGACGGTCCTTTAAGCAGCAGCGTGCCGCCCTGGGCCACATCGATATCGGGGAAAACGAGTTCGCTACCTTTGCCGTACCGGTAGGCCAGGCCCGCCGTACGGATCACGCGCTGGCCCCGGCGGCGCAGTCTATGCATACGCCGCGCACGGCAAAGTCCATGCTCATGTCCTGGTAGCCCAGGGCCTGCAGGGCCGCAATGGCGGACTGGGCGGCACGCTCCAGGTCGCTGGCATTGGCTTTCAGGGCGCCGGCCAGCGGGCTGTCGCGGTGGCAGCTTTGGCATTCGAAATGGGGGATGGCGTGCACGCTGGCCGGCATGGCCTGGTAGCGGCGCACGCGGTTGGCGTCGACACGGCAAAGCAGCAGGCCGACCTGGGTCAGTCGGTCGATCAGGCGGTACAGGGTCACACGGTCGAGGCTTACGGGGTCCTGTGCCTCGCTGCTGTCGCTGGCCAGGGCCGCCTGCAGCTGCGCATGGGTGTAGCTGGTGTCCGGGTGGGCCAGCAGCCAGCCCAGCACCAGGCGCGCGGCACTGGTGCGGCGCAGGCCGTGGGCCGACAACAGCGCGTCAATCGGGTCGGCAGCAGTGGGGGGCAACGAGGAAGCCATGGCGTGGTGCTTTGTAAATCTTGACGAAAAATTTAATAACGCAACAAAGTTGCATTATATTAACCGCAATCAGGTTGCATTATTACCGCAACCGGGTGGCTTTATGCCATCTCATTATGTAAAGCCATGTTCACCTTATTCCTACAAAAACTCTTCCAGCGCAGTGTGCTGGCCTGGCCCGCCTGGTTGCGGGTACTGACTCTGTTGCCCGTGGTGGCGCTGCTATGGCTGGCCGTGGACTGGGCCAATATGGATGTGGCGCCATGGTGAATGACCTCACGTTGTACAACCTGACGGTCAGCTACCGCCAACACCCTGCCCTGCACCACATCAGCGGTCAGTTTGCTCCGGGCTCGCTGACAGCCGTGGTGGGACCGAATGGTTCGGGCAAAAGCACGCTGCTGAAAAGCATCATGGGCCTGTTGCCCTTGGGCGGTGGCCGGGTGGACCTGGCCGTGCCGCGCCAGCGCATTGCCTACCTGCCACAGCTGGCCGAGATAGACCGCGGCTTTCCCATGGATGTGCGTGACTGCGTGCTGCTGGGCTGCTGGCCGCGCCAGGGCGCCTGGGGCGGTGTAGATGCGGCGCAACTGGCCCGCGCCGATACCGCCCTGCAGGCCGTGGGGCTGGGCGACTTTGGCCGGCGGTCCATCGGCTCCTTGTCCAGTGGGCAACTACAACGCGTGTTGTTTGCCCGCATGGTGGTGCAAGACGCGGATCTGATCCTGCTGGACGAGCCTTTCAACGCCATGGACAGCAAAACCACCGCTGCCCTACTGGGCCTGATCCGCCAATGGCACGGCCAGCAGCGCACGGTGATTGCCGTGCTGCACGACGACGCGCAGGTGCGCGAGCATTTTCCGCAGACCCTGCTGCTGGCACGCGAACTGGTGGCCTGGGGGCCAACCGCGCAGGTGATGACCGAGGCCAACCTGCGCCGCGCCCGCGCCATGGCCGAGGCCTGGGATGAGACCGCCGAAGTCTGCTCCATCGACAACTTGGACCAGGTACAAGCCATGCGCGCACCATCCGCCCAGAAAGTACCCGCATGATGGACCTGCTGCACAGCCTGTGGGACATCGCTTTGGCCCCGTTCGCCGACTTCGCCTTCATGCGCCGCGCGCTGGTGGCCACGCTGGCCCTGTCGCTCAGCGCAGCGCCGCTGGGCGTGTTTTTGACACTGCGCCGCATGAGCCTGCTGGGCGATGCGCTCAGCCACGCCATCCTGCCCGGCGTGGCCATCGGCTTCATGCTCTGCGGCCTGTCGCTGACGGCCATGGCCCTGGGCGGCGTCGTCGCCGGCATGCTGGTGGCGGCGCTGGCCGGCTGGATCAGCCGCGCCACCGCGCTGAAAGAAGACGCCAGCCTGGCCGCCATCTACCTGGTGTCGCTGGCGCTGGGCGTCACCTTGATATCGCGCCACGGCACGCAGTTGGATCTGCTGCACATCCTATTCGGCAGCGCCCTGGGGGTGGACGGGCCGGGCCTGCAGCTGGTGGCGTCGGTGGCCAGCGTCAGTGTGCTGGCCCTGGCGGCGGCCTACCGCGGCCTGGTGCTGGAGAGTTTCGACCCGGTATTCCTCAGCGCTGCCGGCAAGCGCAGCTGGGGTACCTGGGTATGGCAGCAGGGCTTTTTGATGCTGGTGGTCATCAACCTGGTGGCTGGCTTCCAGACCCTGGGCACGCTGATGGCCGTCGGCCTGATGATGATCCCAGCCGTGTCGGCCCGGCTCTGGCACGACACCCTGCCCGCCCAGTTGGTCAACGCCAGCCTGCAAGCCATGCTGGCCGGCGTGGCTGGGTTGCTGCTGTCCTACCACTTTGACAAGCCCTCCGGCCCAACCATCATCGGGTGCGCCGGGGCTTTGTACGCGGCTTCGCTGCTGCTGTCGCCCGGCGGCTGGCTGCAACGTAACTGGGTACGCACGCATCGCGTGGCTTAACTGCTTTTCCACTCCACCCTGTCTATCTCTATGCACAACATCGTCCGCAAACTGCTCGTCCCCCTGGCCGCCGCCGTGCTCAGCACCACCGGCTATGCCGCCGACAAAATCCCCGTGGTCGCCAGCTTCAGCATCCTGGGCGACCTGGTGCGCGTGGTGGGCGGCGACCGTGTGAACGTCAGCATCCTGGTCGGCCCGAACGAAGACGCGCACGAGTTCGAACCCAAGCCGGCGGACGCGAAAAGCATCGTCCAGTCCAAGCTCTTCGTGGTCAACGGCCTGGGCTTTGAGCACTGGGCGCAGAAGCTGGCCAAGTCGGCCAACTACAAGGGCGTCACCGTGGTCGCATCGACCGGCGTGAAGGCCCGCACCATGGCTTCTGAGGACGGCAAGGGCGTGGAAACCGACCCCCACGCCTGGCAAAACCCTGAAAACGTGGTGCTATATGTGCGCAATATCGCCACCGGCCTGGCCAAGCTCGACCCCGAAGGCGCCGCCAGCTACAAGGCCCATAGCGAAGCCTATGTGAAAGAGCTGCAAACGCTGGACAGCTGGGCCAAAGAGCAGTTCGCCAGCCTGCCCAAAGAGAAGCGCAAGGTGATTACCTCGCACGATGCGTTTGGCTACTTTGCCGCGCACTACGGTATCCGCTTCCTGGCGCCGCAGGGCATCTCCACCGACGCGGAACCCAGCGCCAAGCAAGTCGCCCAGCTGATCAAGCAGATCCAGCGCGAAAAGATCAACGCCGTGTTCCTGGAAAACATGAGCAACCCCAAGCTGCTGGAGCAAATCAGCAAAGACGCCGGCGCCACCGTGGGCGCCAGCCTGTATGCCGACGCCCTGTCCGTCCCCGGCCAGCCCGGCGCAACCTACCTGGAAATGGCCCGCTACAACGTCAGCGCCCTGCTGGCAGGCATGCAGAAGAACTGAACAGCATTGCTATTGATTAGATAGCTACCAGCGCAGGTATTACCTGCGCTAGAACCCGAAAAATCTTGTAGACATCCCCGAGCCCGCCGCCGGGGCTGGACAACCCACGCCCATACCATGCCACAGCAGCAACTCACTTTGACACCCCTGGCGGCCAGCATCCTTGCCCTGGCCGCTCATGGCGCCCACGCCCAGGACGCCGCACCCAAGTCACTCACCCCCGTGGTGGTGAACGCCAACCCAACCGTCACCCAGCCCGGCTCGCTGCGCAGCGATATCGTCAAGACCGAAAGCATCAACGCCAAAGAAATCGCCAAGACCGGCGCCACCAACCTCACCGAGTTGATGGCGCACCGGCCCGGCGTGGACGTGCAGGTGGAATGCTCAGTCTGCAATGTGCGCAACATCACGCTAAACAACCTGCCCGGCCGCTACACCACGCTGATGCTGGACGGTGTACCCATCTTCTCGTCCGTCTCCAATGCCTACGGCCTGGACATGGTGGGCGTGAACGGGCTGGAGCGGGTGGACATCTCGCGCGGCGCGGGCACCAGCCTGGTCGCCCCCGAATCGCTGGCCGGCACGGTCAACCTGGTCACCCGGCGGCCCCACAAAGACGAAGGCGAGCTGGACCTGAGCGCGGGCAGCTACGGCATGCGCCGCGCCACGGCCTATGCCGCCAAAGCCTTTGACGGTGGCGCCATCACCTTCAACGCCACCCAGCAGCAACACGACAGCGTGGACGGCGTAGGCACCGGCGTGTCGCAATACACCGGCTACCACCGCACGCTGGGCGGCCTGGGCCTGTTTCTGGACGATGTGGGCGGCTTCAAGCTGAAGGCGCGCTTCGACTCCATCGAAGAAAAGCGTATGGGCGGCCCGCTGGGCGACGACTATGACGGCGTGCGCGCCGACACATCCGGCAATCCGTTCGATTTCAGCAAGGGGCCACACGCCTCGCCGGTAGCGAACAGCTGGGTCAACCCGTCGGACGGCAGCACTATGCCGGCCTATGACGACGGCCGCTTTGGCCTGGCGCAAATCATCTTCACCCACCGTGACCAGTTCGTCAGTACCGCCGAGCGCGACTTTGGCGACACCAAGCTGCGCTTTGCCTTTGGCTATGCCGAGCACAAACAGGACTCCTGGTACGGCGGCGATGCCGACTACTTTGGCAAGCAAAAGCAGTACTACCTGGAGAGCAGCCTGCAGTCCTGGGTCGGCGCCACGCTGCTGACCGGCGGCATCAACTACCGCTATGAAGACCTGCACAGCCTGTCGGTCAGCGAAGACCCGTCCACCCCCACCTTCGGCATTCCGCGCAGCGATGCGGACACCTATACCTACCGCACGCCGGGCGTATTCCTGCAGGGCTACCGCACGTTTTTTGACGACGACCTGGAGGTGACTGGTAGCCTGCGCTATGACCGAAATAACGTATACGGCGGCATCACCACGCCGCGCCTGGACATGCTGTGGCACCACACGGACAGCATCTCCAGCCGGTTGGCGCTGGGCCAGGGCTTCCGCCTGCCGACCTCATTTTTCGAGCTGGAGCACGCCATCCTGTCGGCGCCTGCGGTGGACCGCTCGCAGGCCAAGGCCGAGAAGTCGAACAACATCTCCTACGCCTGGAATATCGAGACCGACCGCAACTCCTTCACCGCCTCGGTCAACCACACGCGCATCAACAACCTGGCGCTGTTCGTGGACGACACAGCCAACTCCGGAGCATTCCTACTGCAGCCGGCCAAGAGCGGCTACACGGTGAACAACATGGATGTGGTGGGCACCTGGCAGGCCACGCCGGCCGACAAGCTCAGCGCAGGCTTCGAGCGCTACCAGTACAAGTTCAACACCACAGACTTCCAGGGCAGCCTGTTCGCCCGGCCCGACTACCGCGCCACCTTTGGCCTGGACCACGACGCAGGCGGCTGGAACTTCAATCTGCGCGCCACCTACACCGGCCCGCAGGACCTAGCCAAGTTCTACGACTATGCCGACACCCCGCGCTTCAACCTGGACGGCACACCCAAGCCCGACAAAAGCCCCGGCTTCTGGCTGGTGGATGCGCGCACCTCCTACCAATGGAACAAAAACGTCTCCACCTATCTGGGCGTGAACAACGTCTTCAACTACCAGCAGGCCAAGAAGGACAGCTTTCTGTGGCTGGACCAGAACGGCAATATCGACGTGACCCACATCTGGGGCCCGAACATAGGCCGCAGCATTACGGCGGGCGTGAAGCTCACGTTCTGAATGCAGCCACGCTCCACTTTGTCCAGGCGGCAACTGCTGGGCCAGGCCGCCTGTGTGCTGGCTAGCCCGGCCCTGGCCGCGCCCGCCGCCTGGGACTTCACCCTGCCCACGCTGGAAGGCGACCGCTTTGTGCAGCTATCCCAGCTGCGCGGGCCGGTGCTGGTCAACTTCTGGGGCCGCGACTGCCCGCCCTGCGTGGCCGAGCTGCCGCGCCTGCAGGCCTTTGCAAAAAACCAAGCCGGCTGGACCCTGCTGCTGGTAGCCACCGATGCGCCGCAACTAGCCCAGCAGTTCCTGCTGCAGCGCGGCATAGTCGGGCTGACCGTGTTGCGCGCCAGTGCCAACCCCGCAGCGCTGATGCGCGGCGCCGGCAACCGCAGCGGCGCCCTGCCCTTTAGCGTGGCACTGCGCGACGGGCGCATCTGCCAGGCGCATAGCGGCGAGCTGACCGATGCCGATCTGCAGACGCTGCTTACGGCCTGCGCCGGCCTGGCTTAGAAATCCGTGCCTGGCGCAGATATTCAGGCGCTTTGCCGCTATCTTTTCAATAGCTTACAGGCAAATACGCACTGCTTTGCAGAGCATAGTCAGCACATCGCCGCTCAGCATGGAGAACTGGAACAGCTTGTGCTCGTCCGGTACGAGCTGGTGCGCAAGGGGCTCGGCCAGCTCCAGGCCGTTTTCACTGTTGGTTAGCATGACAAAGCCATCCCCGGTTTGAAGGGACGCCATCACGAAGGCGCGGTAGCCGGTGTTATTGCCCCAGTGCCAGATATAGAGCCCCTGGCGGGTGGTCTCCAGTCCCCAGCCCAATCCCCAAGAGATGCCCAGGCGGGGCTCCACCGGCACGGGAGAAGCCGTCAGTTGCTGGAGCAAGGGCGCATCGTTAAGCACTGTGGCCAGAAACTTGCCATAGTCTTCGGCCGAGGTGTACAGCGAGAAAGCGGCAATCGGTTGCTTCAACTGCAGCGTCGTCCTGGGCGAGCCGTTGGCTTTGGTCCCAGGCACGACCTTAAGTGCAAGGTCATCGTTCCACACATAGCTGTTGTGCTCCATACCCAAGGGCTGGAATACCTGGGCGGCCATGAAACGGTCCAGCGGCTCGCCGGTCAGCGCTTCCACCGCCCGCTGCAGCAGCACAAAGCCCTCGCCGGAATAGCCCCAACGGGTACCTGGCGCCGCATCGAAGCCCAGCGGACCGGATGCCCAGTTGGGCAGCCCGGAGGTGTGGGTCAGCACCATGCGTGCCGTCACGGCCTCGATGCGCGGGTCCGCCACCAGGTCGAAAGGCTCAGCCTTCAAAGGCTGGTGCCGGTGCTTATAGCCCTGGGGCAGGTAGTGCATCAAGGGCGTATCCAGTGCCAACCGGCCCTGCTCCACCAACTTCAGCACCGCGTAGGCAAATACCGGCTTGCCCAGGGAGGCCGCCTGGAAAACGCTGTGGGTGTCCAATGCCGCCGCCGGAGTGCAACCGGAGGCTGTTTCGATGGCATCCAACTCGCGGTTCTTGATGACCGCCAAGCCCACGGCGCATACATGGTGTTGTTGCGCCAGTGTTTGCAGAGTGTTGTGCAGGTTGTCAGTGCTGGAATCCACCCGGCCCGGGGACGCACATCCGTACAGGAAAATAGCGGCAGCCGGCGCCAGCGCCCGGCATTTGCGCCAATGACGTGTCCATGGCATCGAACGCCCGAATGGCTTCTGTATCCCCTTCATCGCGTGAACACCAGCAGCAGGTTATTGGCCGGCATCTGCACCCGCTCGCGCAGCTGCAGGCCCGCCAGCTTTGCCTGCTGAGCCACATCGTCCAGCTGGCGCAAGCCCCAGGCGGGGTTGCGCTGGCGCAGGTCGGCATCAAAGGCCAGGTTGCCCGGGGACGTAGTTACACCCGCTTCCAGATACGGACCATAGGTGATAAGCACGCCTTGTGGCGTCAATTGTCTTGCCGCGCCCGCCATCAGCGCCGCACAGCAAGCCCAGGGGGCGATGTGCAGCATGTTGGCGCAGTACACCAGGTCCATGGCTTGTACAGGCCAGTCTGGCGCCAGCACATCCAGCAGCACGGGCGACAAGACATTGGCCACTCCAGCCTGGGCACACCAGTAGGCAATCGAGCCGAAGGCGTCCGCCTGGGCGTCGCTGGGCTGCCACTGCCAGCCGGGCAGGCCCCGGGCAAAGCCGGCTACGTGCTGGCCGGTGCCGCTGGCGATTTCCAGCGCATGTCCCTGGGCGGGAAGGATGCGCTGCAACTCGGCCAGGATGGGAGGCAGATTGCGTTCGGCGGCGGGGCTGTGCAGGGGTTCGAAATGCGAGGTCATCTACCGAGCTTAGCGTGGCATCCAGGCACCGCAACTCCAGCATTGTTCAAAGCCGCCCTCCACCAGCTCGCCGCAACAGCACTGCCAACGGCGCTGGGGCACATTCTGCAGGTGGTGCAGCAGCGTGCGGGCCTGGGCCTCCTGGGCCGGGTGCTGAATCCACACCTCGGGCAGACACTGGTCGGGGGGCAGCTCGCCAGCCACACCCACCAGGTACTGGCGCTGCACGCTGGCGGCAATGCCCTCCACCGCCAGGGCGTCGGCCCACAGCGTGGCGATGGCGAGATTGGGGGCCTGGGTCAAGCGCAACATAGCTATAAGCATACGCGCTATGGGGGCGTTTTCGGCAGTGTCTTTGCTGCTTTTTTGATAGCTGCTTGCGCAGGTGAATCCTGCGCTACAGGCCTATTTTTTATAAATCTTTGGCACCCCGCTCAGACGCTGGGCAGCGTGTAGTCCTTGAGCAGCTCGCGCAGCCGCATCTTTTGCATCTTGCCAGTGGCGCCCATGGGGATGGCGTCCACAAACACCACATCGTCCGGGATCTGCCATTTGGCGGTTTTACCCTGGTAGAACTGCAGCAAATCCGCCACGTCCACGACCGCGCCCGGCTTTTTCACGGCCACGATGACCGGCCGCTCGTCCCACTTGGGGTGCTTCACGCCTATGCAGGCCGCCATGGCGATGGCTGGGTGGGCCACGGCGATGTTTTCCAGCTCGATGGAGCTGATCCATTCGCCGCCGGACTTGATCACGTCCTTGCTGCGGTCGGTGATCTGCAAAAAGCCGTCGGGGCAGATGGTGGCCACGTCGCCGGTGGGGAACCAGGCCATGCCATTGGCGTCACGCACCAGCGGGTCGCCACCCTCGCCTTTGAAATACTCCGCCACCACCCAGGGGCCTTTGACCAGCAGGTCGCCCGCCGTGTGGCCGTCATGCGGCAGGGCCTGGCCGTTGGCGTCCACGATTTCCATGTCCACCCCAAACACCGCACGGCCCTGCTTCTGGCGGATCTTCATTTGCGCATCCGGCGGCAGGGCCAGATGCTTTTGCTTGAGCGAACACAGCGTGCCAACCGGAGAAAGCTCGGTCATGCCCCAGGCATGCAGCACCTCCACGCCGTAGTCGTCCTGGAACGAGTGCAGCATGGCCGGCGGGCAGGCCGCGCCGCCAATCACCGTGCGTTGCAAGGAAGAAAAGCGCAGGCCGCCGGCCTGCAGATGGCCCAGCAGCATCTGCCACACGGTGGGTACGCCAGCGGCCATGGTGACCTGTTCGGCCTCCATCAGCTCATAGACCGACTTGCCATCCAGCGCCGGCCCGGGAAACACCAGCTTGCAGCCCACCATGGCCGCCGCGTATGGCAGGCCCCAGGCATTGACGTGGAACATGGGCACCACCGGCAGCACGGCGTCGCGCGCGCGCAGGCACATCACGTCGGGCAAGGAGATGGCATAGGCGTGCAGCACGGTGGAGCGGTGGCTGTACAGCGCGGCCTTGGGGTTGCCGGTGGTGCCACTGGTGTAGCAGAGGCTGGAGGCGGTGTTTTCGTTCAGGCCGGGCCAGGTGTACACGTCTGACTGGCCGGCGATCCAGGCCTCATAGCTGCACAGGCCGGGGATGCCGGTGTCTGCCGGCAAGGCATCGGCATCGCACAGCGCCACCCAGTGGCGGACGGAGGGGCAACGGCCGCACACCGACTGGACGATGGGCAGAAAACTAAGGTCAAAGCACAGCACCTGGTCTTCGGCATGGTTGACGATCCAGGCCAACTGGTCGATATGCAGGCGCGGATTCACGGTATGCAGCACCCGCCCGGAGCCGCTGACGCCATAGTACAGCTCCATGTGGCGGTAGCCGTTCCAGGCCAGGGTGGCGACACGCTCGCCAGCGGCCAGGCCCCAGGCGTCCAGCCCGTTGGCTACCCGGCGCGCCCGGGCCGCCACCGTGCGGTAGTCGCTGCGGTGGATGTCGCCCTCGACCCGGCGCGACACGATCTCGGCATCGCCGTGGTGGCGCTCGGCGAATTCGATCAAGTTCGAAATCAGCATCGCCTGGTTTTGCATCAGACCCAGCATTTCTTGTCTCCTTTTGCTATCTACCCAGTATCGGCGGGGCTTGGCAGACGCGCGTCAGTGTTGTCCCGCAACTTGGGGATGCCTGCAGTTTGCTTCCAAATGAATAGCAGCTGGCGCAGACAGTTCCTGTGCTAGAAGCCTATTTGGCACATAAAATACCTGGCAAGCAGAACCAAACCGGCCGACCCGAAGTCCCAGGCTTGTAAGCCGGGGTCTGCGGCCCCACATGGTTTCCACGCCCAGAAGGGCTTTTACCCACGCTGTAAGCTCACCACCATGACACACAAAATTGAAAAAACCGACGCCGAATGGAAGGCCTTGCTGGCCGAAAAAGGCGCGGAACCCGTGGCCTTCCAGGTGACACGCCACGCCGCCACCGAGCGCCCGCACACCGGCAAGTACGACCAGAACTGGGCCAAAGGTGAATACCGCTGCATCTGCTGCGACGCCAAGCTGTTCGACTCGGCCACCAAATTCGACGCTGGCTGCGGCTGGCCCAGCTTCTCGCAAGAAGCCGAGCCCGGCGCCATCGAAGAAATCACCGACACCAGCCACGGCATGCGCCGGGTGGAAACCGTCTGCTCCCAGTGCGGCGCCCACCTGGGCCATGTGTTTGAAGACGGCCCGGCGCCCACCGGCTTGCGCTATTGCATGAATTCCGCGTCGCTGGACTTCAAGGCCAGTTAAGCTTGAGGGGTGGGCCTTCGGCCTCCCTTCCCATGATGCCACCATGAAACTCCTGCTCGACTTCCTCCCCATCCTGCTGTTCGTCGTCACCTACAAGCTGTCCACCATTTATGTGGCCACGGGTGTGCTGATGGTGGCCACCATCGTTCAGATGGGCATTACCTATGCCATCGAGCGCCAGCTCACCACCATGCACAAAATGACTTTGGGCATGGTGCTGGCCTTTGGCGCCCTGACCCTGGTGCTGCAAAACGAAACCTTCATCAAGTGGAAGCCCACCGTGCTCTACATCGCCATGGCCCTGGCCATGTGCATAGCCATGTGGGTCATGAAGAAGAACTACCTCAAGCTCATGCTGGGCAGCCAGTTGGAGCTGCCCGACGCAGTGTGGATGCGCCTGAACGTGGCCTGGATGCTGTACTGCCTGTTCATGGCCGGCATCAACGGCTATGTAGCGGCCTACTACAGCACCGACGAGTGGATCAACTTCAAGATCTGGGGCTATGTGTTCCCGCTGGCCTTCATGGTCGGCCAGGGCATTTACATCTCGCGCTACCTGGGCCCGGAGCCGGCTGCCGAGGCGGACGCCGCCGACAAGCAAGCATGAGCCCTACCGCCGACCAACTCGCCCAGCGCCTGCGCGGCACTCTGGCCCCCACGCAGCTGGAGGTGCTGGACGAAAGCGCAGCCCATGCCGGGCACAGCGGCTCCAATGGCAGCAACTGGGGTACCCACTTCCGCGTGCGCATTGCTTCACCCTTGTTTACCCAGCAGTCCCGGGTGGCGCGCCATAGGCTTGTGTATGATGCGTTGCAAGAATTTATCGACCAGGGCGTACACGCGATTGCTATTGAAGTGCTGTAAACCGGGTCCGAACCTCTTCTTATCTTGAGCTGTCCATTCCAGGCTGGCTCGCAAACCCCCTTCTAGGAAAACGCATGAAGAAAACACTGTTATCCACCATGGTCGCTGCTGCTTTGCTGGGCAGCCTGGCGCTGTCGGCATCCGCACAAAACGTTGCCATCGTGAATGGCAAGGCTGTTCCGAAGACGCGCGTCGACGCGCTGGCCCAGCAGGTCGCCCAGTCGGGCCGCCCGGTGACGCCGGAAATGGAAGGCCAGATCAAGGAAGAAGTCATCGCCCGTGAAGTCTTCATGCAGGAAGCCCAAAAGCGCGGCCTGGACGCCAGCGACAACTTCAAGAGCCAAATGGAACTGGCCCGCCAGACCCTGCTGATCCGCGAGCTGTTCACCGAATACCAAAAGGCCAACCCCGTTAGCGAAGAAGACATGAAGGCCGAGTATGACAAGTTCGTGGCAGCCAACGGTGGCAAGGAATACAAGGCCAGCCACATCCTGGTGGAAAAAGAATCTGAAGCCAAGGCCATCATTGCCCAGCTGAAAAAAGGCGCTAGCTTTGCCGCCATCGCCAAGAAGTCCAGCACCGACAAGGGTTCTGGCGCCAAGGGCGGCGATCTGGACTGGGCCAACCCCAGCAGCTACGTGAAGGAATTCACCGAAGCGCTGATCCAGCTGAAGAAGGGTCAGACCACTGACACCCCGGTGAAGAGCCAGTTCGGCTACCACATCATCCGCCTGGACGACGAGCGCCAAGCCCAGTTGCCCAAGTTCGAAGAAGTGAAGCCACAAATCGCCCAGCAACTGCAACAGCAAAAGCTGGTGGCGTTCCAACAAGAACTGCGCGCAGCAGCAAAGGTGGAATAACCCCCAGGCTTGCCCACTTCGTGTGGCCTCCTCCCCCCTTGCAGGGGGCGATACCAGCGGCCTGGCAAAGCCAGTTCCGCGGTATCTCTGGAAGGGGTGTTTACACGATGGGTCAAAGGGTTTTAGGCCGTTGGCGCTTATGCTATCTGCGCGGCCAGCTCCTGAAACCATAGCAAAAAGCGGCTTCGGCCGCTTTTTTACGTTTTCAGCCAGGTGAAAGCTGTCACTGCGCCAATCAACACAGGCTGGTGCAGCATGTAATACGGCAGGCTCCAGCGGCCCAGCCAGGCCAGAGGTCTAGGCGCCGTACCGTCCAACCATAGGGGGCGGTTTTTCAGCAACCAGAATCCGGCGGCCATGCCCCACCACAACACACCCAGCCAGGGGAACAAGGGCACATAGTCTTCGGTGATGGGTTTTTGCGTGATCCAGCCCAGCCAGTTCACTGATTTTTGGTTGAAAAACTCGGCTGTAGCGCTTATATCTATTGCGCAAGCAGCTATAAATTTGGAAGCAATCGCCAGCGCGCCCATCGGCCACAGCCAGACGCCACAGCCGGCCGTCAACCGCGCCACGATCAGCATCAGCGCGATGCCGTGCAGCACGCCAAAATAAATGAAGCTGTGCGGAAACATAAAGGCCGAACCGGCCGTCACCAGCAGCGCGCAGCCCGCAATCTGCGCCCAGCGCCGCCAGAAGCGCGGCCAGGGTATGGACTGCTGCGCCGCCACCGCCTGGCCCAGGCCGGCGCAAAACAGAAACAGGCTGACGATGGCCGTGCGCTGCCAGGTCCAGAACGGGTCGGCGTAAAAGTTCTGCCGCCAAAAGCCTGCGTGGTCCAAGTCAAAAGAAAAATGGAAGGCCGTCATCCAGACGACGGCCAGCCCACGCAAAGCGTCTATACGTTGGAACCGATTTGAATGCTCCATGATTCCGTTTCTAATGCGATGCGAGATTAGGCGCACCGCCCGCAGACAGTGCGCCCGCACGGCAAGGGCGGAGCAACGACATATCGCGTCGCATTAGGAGCGGAATCAGCCCTGTGCTGCGACGCGGTCCGCCTTGCTCTGCAGCTTGTTCAGCGCGCTCAGATAAGCCTTGGCCGACGCGACGATGATGTCTGGGTCGGCACCCACGCCGTTCACCACGCGGCCGCTGTTCTGCAGGCGCACCGTCACTTCACCCTGGCTCTCGGTCGAGCCGCTAATAGCGTTGACCGAGTACAGCACCATCTCGGCGCCGCTCTGCACATGGGCTTCGATGGCTTTCAGGGATGCATCCACCGGGCCGTTGCCGTCAGACTCGCTGCTGACTTCCTTGCCGTCCACCGAGAAAACGATCTTGGCACTGGGGCGTTCGCCGGTTTCGCTGTGCTGCGATAGCGACACGAAGGCGTATTGCTCGTTGTCATTGGCCACGGCCTCATCACTGACCAGGGCCAGGATGTCTTCGTCGAAGATCTCGCTCTTACGGTCAGCCAGCTCCTTGAAGCGGGCGAAGGCGGCATTGATGTCGGCCTCGCTGTCCATGGTCACGCCCAGGTCCTGCAGGCGCTGCTTGAAGGCGTTGCGGCCGCTGAGCTTGCCCAGCACGATCTTGTTGTGGCTCCAGCCAACATCTTCGGCGCGCATGATTTCGTAAGTGTCACGGGCCTTCAGCACGCCATCCTGGTGGATACCGGAGGCATGGGCAAAGGCATTCGCGCCAACCACGGCCTTGTTGGGCTGCACCACGAAGCCGGTGGTCTGGCTGACCATACGGCTGGTGGCCAGGATGTGCTTGGTGTCTAGGCCGATGTCCAGCCCGAAATAGTCGCGCCGGGTTTTGACCGCCATGACGATTTCTTCCAGCGAGCAGTTGCCAGCGCGCTCGCCCAGGCCGTTGATGGTGCATTCCACCTGGCGCGCGCCGCCGATCTTCACTCCAGCCAGGGAGTTGGCCACGGCCATGCCCAGGTCGTTGTGGCAGTGCACGGACCAGATCGCCTTGTCGCTATTCGGAATGCGTTCGCGCAGGGTTTTGATGAAGTTGCCGTACAGCTCGGGGATGGCGTAGCCGACGGTGTCGGGCACGTTGATGGTGGTTGCACCCTCGTGGATCACCGCCTCCAGCACGCGGCACAGGAAGTCCACATCGCTGCGGTAACCGTCTTCGGGACTGAATTCCACGTCGGCTACCAGGTTGCGCGCAAAGCGCACCGACTGCTTGGCCTGCTCGAACACCTGATCGGGCGTCATGCGCAGCTTCTTCTCCATGTGCAGCGGCGACGTGGCGATGAAGGTGTGAATACGCGCGTTGGCCGCATCCCTCAGGGCTTCGGCGGCACGCGAAATATCGCGGTCATTGGCGCGCGACAGGCCACAGATGGTGGCGTCCTTGATGGCGCGGGCGATCGCCTGTACGCATTCGAAATCGCCAGCAGAGCTGGCGGGAAAACCGGCCTCGATCACGTCTACCTTGAGGCGTTCCAGCTGGCGCGCGATACGCAGCTTTTCGTCGCGCGTCATGGACGCGCCGGGGGACTGTTCGCCGTCACGCAAGGTGGTGTCAAAAATGATGAGTTTGTCGGTCATGGCTGGCTCCTGTGGGTGTCGTTTTTTTAAACGGATACGGATTCGGTCAACTGGGTATTTTCGCGCTTTTGGATGCGCTGCAAGCCGCTGGCGATGGCCTTGAGCGAAGCCGACACGATATTCGCGTCCATGCCCACCCCAAACACCGTGTGCTGCTCATTGATGCGCAACTCCAGATACGCCACGGCCTGGGCCTGGGCACCGGAACCCAGCGCATGCTCGTGGTAATCCAAGACCCGCACCTGGGTGGCTGAAGTGGCGTTCCAGTGGGTCACAAATGCATCGATCGGGCCCACGCACTGCCCGCTGGCGGGCAATGGCGGCGTGGGAGTGCTGGCCAGGGCGTATTCACGATCAAACAGATTCCACAGGTCTTGCGCCGTGAGCTCCTTGTTCGCTCCGTCCATCACGGCCTGCACGATCTGGCTGAACTCGATCTGCAGCCGGCGTGGCAATTCCAGGCCGTATTCGGTTTCCAGTAAATACGCCATGCCGCCCTTGCCCGACTGGCTGTTGACGCGGATCACCGCCTCGTAGCTGCGGCCCAGGTCTTTCGGGTCGATCGGCAAATAGGGAATGGCCCATACAGCATCTTCGGTGTGCAGCGCAAATGCCTTCTTGATCGCGTCTTGGTGGGTGCCGGAAAACGATGTGTAGACCAACTCGCCCACATAGGGGTGACGCGGGTGCACGGGCAACTGGTTGCAGTGCTCTACCATGCGGCGGATGTCGTCGATCTGCGAGAAGTCCAATTGGGGCGACACGCCCTGGGTATAGAGGTTCAGCGCGATATTCACGATGTCCACATTGCCGGTGCGCTCGCCGTTGCCAAACAAGCAGCCTTCTACCCGCTGGGCGCCGGCCATCATGGCCAATTCGGCTGCTGCCACGCCGGTGCCGCGGTCGTTGTGCGGGTGCACCGACAAGACGATGCTGTCGCGCCGCGCCAGATTACGCTCCATCCACTCGATCATGTCGGCGAATACATTGGGCGTGGAATGCTCCACCGTGGTCGGCAGGTTGATGATGCAAGGCTGGGCCGGCGTTGGCTGCCAGACATCGGTGACCGCATCGATGACGCGCTTGGAGAAAGCCAGCTCGGTGCCGGAGAAATGCTCGGGCGAGTATTGGAAGGTCCAGGCCGTGGCTGGCTGCTGCCGCGCCAAATCTTGGATCAGGCGGGCGTGGCTGGTGGCCAATTCGACGATCTGGTCTTCGTCCATGCCCAAGACCACGCGGCGCATGAGCGGCGAGGTGGCGTTGTACATATGAACGATGGCACGCTTGGCGCCAACCAGAGCTTCCATCGTGCGACGGATCAGCGGCTCTTTAGCCGGAGTCATGACCTGGATGGTCACATCGTCGGGCACCATGTTGTCGTCGATCAGGCGGCGCACAAAGTCGAACTCGATCTGCGATGCGGCCGGGAAGCCGACTTCGATTTCCTTGA
This sequence comes from Rhodoferax sp. GW821-FHT07F03, assembly GCF_059418745.1. Taxonomy (NCBI): domain Bacteria; kingdom Pseudomonadati; phylum Pseudomonadota; class Betaproteobacteria; order Burkholderiales; family Comamonadaceae; genus Rhodoferax; species Rhodoferax sp. GW821-FHT07F03. The sequence goes on along the minus strand of NZ_JBWKQM010000008.1, from coordinate 263,133 downwards.
AGCCGATCTCCAGCAGGTGCTTGTACATGCGCAGCTTGCGTTCCATGTCCATGGGCTCGATCAGCGCCTGGTTGCCGTCGCGCAGGTCGGTGCTGAGCCAGACCGGGGCTTGTGTCAGCTGCACATTGGGCCAAGTACGGTCGACCAAACGGATGGGCTGGAACGCTGGATATTTGCTGGCAGGTTGCTTCAACATGGTGTACTTCTCAAGGTTCAAAAAACCAGCAACCCAATGAAAAACGGCCCGTTGCTGGTGCATACGGGCCGTTGTGACTGGATTTGCGCGCGCGCTACCGTCTCCGCCCGTAGGGGATTAGTAGTAGCGCTAGCGAAATTTTGTTCATAGTTGCGGATTCTAGCGGTTTTTTTATTTGTGCAGACCGCGCTCGTCGGGTTCGTCCTTCGAGGTGCTGATCACGCTGGTCTGCACGCCCTTGAAGCGGCGCCAAGCGTACACACCGTAGCCGCTGAAGCCATAGATCACAAACGCACCAAACAACACGATAGGCGGATGGATGGTGATGACGGCAATGCCCAGCGCGATCAGCACGATCACCACAAACGGCACGCTCTTCTTCATCTGTATATCTTTGAAGCTGTAGAACGGCGCATTCGTCACCATGCTCAGGCCAGCGTACAGGGCCAGCGCAAACATCACCCACGCAACGTCCGCAGGCGACACATTCAAATCGTTCATCAGCCAGATGAATCCGGCGATCAGCGCAGCCGCGGCAGGCGACGGCAGGCCCTGGAAATAGCGCTTATCGACCACGGTCGTATTCACATTGAAGCGAGCCAGACGCAGCGCGGCGCAAGCGCAATGCACAAACGCCGCAATCCAGCCCCAGCGGCCCAGGCCTTTCAGGGTCCACATATAGGCGATCAGCGCCGGAGCCGCACCAAACGACACCATGTCGGACAGCGAGTCCATCTGCTCACCAAACGCGCTCTGGGTGTTCGTCATGCGGGCCACACGGCCATCCAGGCTGTCCAGCACCATGGCGCAAAACACGCCCACAGCGGCCTGGTCGAAGCGCCCATCTACCGCCATCACGATGGCATAGAAGCCGCCAAACAAGGCAGCCAGCGTGAACAAATTGGGCAGTATGTAGATGCCCTTGCGGCGCTTGCGCACCAGGACGGGCGCGCCCGGAACCCGGTCGGAGTCGTTGCCGTTATACATGGCGAAAGCCTGATAAATGGATATAAAACAAAAGAAACGCGGCACACGCCAAAGGCGCAAGCGGTATGAAACAGAGGGACCGCAGTGTAAGCCAGCCCAAGCCCGAAAACCGTCGCCTTAGGTCTGCGCAAATTTAGCCGCGCACAAACATGGTCACCAGTGGCTCGTCGCCCACTTGCTGACTCCAATGGCCATGGATGGCGGGGTCGAACGTAGCGCCCTCGGGCAGCACATCGGCCGAATAAAAATGCTCCCCCGCCTTGAAGATACGCGACACGCCGCCTTGCAGCCCAATCTCCATCTGCCCGCCCAGAATCAACACCCATTGCGGCGCGCCCGTGCAGTGGAAGCTGCTGCGAAACCCGACTGGACTCTGTCGTAGTTGGTAACCACCACTGGCCATCAACGGCGACAGCTGCGAGCTGGGCGTGCCTTCACCCAGCTCCACCACCTCATCGCGGAAACGCGCGCAGCCATCGGTGTCGGTGAACAGCACTACTTTGGTAAATACGGTCATGGCAAATTCCTTGGGATTCCTGGAGGATAGGACTGGAATCATAAATTGCGTTTACCTGGCGCCACACGATCTGCGGCCTGGGGCTGTTCCATAATCCCACCCCATGAATCCCTTGCTTTCCAAACTACAGCCCTACCCCTTCGAGCGGCTGAAGCAACTTTTTGCCTCTGTCACACCCAACCCCGCTTACCGCGCCATCAGCCTGGGCATTGGCGAGCCCAAGCATGCTACGCCTCACTTCATTGAAGAAGCCTTGGTGACCGGCCTGCCCGGCTTGGCCGGCTACCCCGCCACCGGCGGCGAGCCCCGCCTGCGCGAGGCCTTTTGCGCCTGGGTGCAACGCCGCTACGGCCTGAAGCTGAACCCGGCCACCCAGGTGCTGCCGGTGAATGGCTCGCGCGAAGCGCTGTTTGCCTTTGCGCAGACCGTGATCGACCCGACCCAGCCGCAAGCCACCGTGGTCTGCCCAAACCCGTTCTACCAAATCTACGAAGGCGCGGCACTGCTCGGTGGCGCAACGCCCTATTACGCGCCCAGCGACCCGGCGCGCAACTACGCGGTGGACTGGGACAGCGTGCCGGCCGAGGTCTGGGCCCAAACCCAACTGCTGTTCGTCTGCTCGCCCGGCAACCCCACCGGTGCGGTAATGCCGCTGGACGAGTGGCAAAAGCTGTTCGCCCTGAGCGACCGCTACGGCTTTGTGATCGCCTCTGACGAGTGCTATAGCGAGATCTACTTCCGTGACGAGCCACCGCTGGGCGGCCTGGAAGCAGCCGCCAAGCTGGGCCGCAGCGATTTCAAAAACCTTATTGCATTCACCAGCCTGTCCAAACGCAGCAATGTGCCCGGTTTGCGCAGCGGCTTTGTGATGGGCGACGCCGCCTTGGTCAAACCCTTTCTGCTGTACCGCACCTACCATGGCAGCGCCATGGGACCGGTGGTCCAGGCCGCCAGCGTGGCCGCGTGGAACGACGAGCAGCATGTCGTAGAGAACCGCGCGCTGTACCGCAGCAAGTTTGCCCAGGTCACGCCCATCCTGTCCGAAGTCATGGACGTGGCTCTACCCGATGCTGGCTTTTACCTCTGGGCCCAGGTGCCCGGTCCGGCGCAAGTGGACGGCCTGGACAGCGACGTGGCCTTCGCCCGCGACCTGCTGGCTGCCTACAATGTGACGGTGCTGCCTGGCAGCTACCTGGCACGCGAAGCCAACGGCCAGAACCCCGGCCGCCAGCGTATCCGCATGGCCCTGGTAGCCGAGACGGCCGAGTGCGTCGAAGCTGCCCAACGCATCCGACAATTTATCCAATCCAAAACCTGAAGCAGAGAACAACATGACACAACAACTCCAAGCCACCATCGACGCCGCCTGGGAAGACCGTGCCAATCTGTCGCCCACCGCCGCCTCGGCCGAAGTGCGTGACGCTGTCGCCCATGTCATCAACGAGCTGAACAACGGCCACCTGCGTGTCGCCACCCGCGAAGCCGTCGGCCAATGGACCGTGCACCAGTGGATCAAGAAGGCGGTGCTGCTGTCCTTCCGCCTGAAGGACAACGAAATCATCAAGGCCGGCGACCTGGGTTTCTACGACAAGGTGCCCACCAAGTTCGCCCACCTGAGCGCGGATGAGATGAAGGCCACCGGCGTGCGCGTCGTGCCTCCAGCCGTGGCCCGCCATGGCAGCTATATCGCCAAGGGCGCGGTGCTGATGCCGTCCTACGTGAACATCGGCGCCTACGTGGGCGAGAACACCATGGTCGACACCTGGGCCACCGTGGGCTCCTGCGCGCAGATTGGCAAGAACGTGCACCTGAGCGGCGGCGTCGGCATCGGCGGCGTGCTGGAGCCCCTGCAGGCCGGCCCCACCATCATCGAAGACAACTGCTTCGTCGGCGCCCGCTCCGAAGTGGTTGAAGGCGTGGTGGTCGAAGAAAACTCAGTCATCTCCATGGGCGTGTACATCGGCCAAAGCACGCCGATCTATGACCGTGCGACCGACACCGTGACCTATGGCCGCATACCATCTGGCTCGGTGGTCATCAGTGGCACCCTGCCCAAGGACGGCGGCAAGTACAGCCTGTACGCGGCCATCATCGTCAAGCGCGTAGATGCACAAACCCGCTCCAAAACCAGCCTGAACGACCTGCTGCGCGACTGATAAATAAGGTCCAGCCGGCACGCAACGCCCTTGATGCAATAACCGAGGTAAACCATGAGCAATATGGAGCGCATTCTGCGTTTAATGCAGGAAAAAAATGCCTCGGATGTGTATCTGTCGGCCAATGCGCCGGCCATGATACGTATCAACGGGCAGTGCGTGCCCATCAACGGTCAGGTACTGCAGTTCGACACGCCGCGCAATCTGCTGGCCGAAGTCACCACCGTAGAGCAGATGCGTGAGCTGTCTGCCACTGGTGAGCTGAATGTGTCGGTCTCCATGGCCAGTGTGGGTCGCTTTCGCGTAAGTGCCATGCGACAGCGCGGCAGCTACTCGGTGGTGGTGCGCTACATCAACATCGAAGTGCCGCAGCTGTCCTCGCTGAATGTGCCCGCTGTGCTGGGCGACTTGGTGATGGAAAAGCGTGGCCTGATCCTGATGGTGGGTTCTACCGGCGCCGGTAAAACCACCACCCAGGCGGCAATGATCGAGCACCGCAACCAGCGCGCCAGCGGCCACATCCTGACCATTGAAGACCCGATCGAATTCCTGTTCAAGAACAACCGCTCAGTGATCAACCAGCGCGAGATCGGTTCCGACACCGCGTCCCTGGCCATCGCCCTGAAGAACGCGCTGCGCCAGGCGCCAGACGTAATCCTGATCGGCGAAATCCGCGACCGCGAAACCATGACCGCTGCGCTGGCCTATGCCCAGACCGGCCACCTGTGCATGGCGACTCTGCACGCCAACAACAGCTACCAGGCACTGAACCGCATATTGAACTTCTACCCCGTGGAAGTGCGCGCCACCATGCAGGCCGACCTGGCTTCGGCGCTGAAAGCCATCGTCTCGCAGCGCCTGCTGCGCACCCCGAAGGGCACGCGCGTGCCAGCGGTGGAAGTCATGCTCAACAGCCTGCTGGTGGCCGACATGATCTCCAAGGGCGATATCGGCGGTGTGAAAGAAGCCATGGAGAAATCCATCGCCGAAGGCTCGCAGACCTTTGAAGCCGATATTGCGCGCCTGATCACCACCGGTTTGATCGATCGCGCCGAGGGCCTGGCCCACGCCGACTCGGCCACCAACCTGATGTGGCGCCTGCAGAACGACTTTACCCGGGGCTCCACCGCACCTGCCGCGGCTCCCGAGGTGCCTGACGACGAACCCTCCTTTACCGAATTCACCCTCGACGTGAAGACCTGATGTCCCACACCCTGTACCTGGCAGAGCAACTGATCGCCCTGCCCTCCATCACACCGCTGGATGCGCAGTGCCAAGACCTGATCTCCCAGCGCCTTGCGCCCCTGGGTTTCACTTTTGAGACCATCGTCAGCGGACCGGACGACTTCCGCGTCACCAACCTGTGGGCGGTTCGCAAAAGTACTTTCAAGGGTTTTGCCCCTGCAGCGCAGGCAGCATCTGCGCCAGCAGCTCCTAAATTAATAGCATTTGCCGGCCATACCGATGTGGTGCCTACCGGCCCGCTGACGCAGTGGAGCAGTCCGCCCTTCAGCCCCACGCACCGCGATGGCAAGCTGTTTGGCCGGGGCGCCAGCGATATGAAAACCTCCATCGCAGCCTTCGTGGTCGCGGTGGAAGAATATGTCGCGGCCCAGCCAGATACTCCACTGTCCATCGCCCTGCTTCTGACCAGCGACGAAGAAGGTCCGTCGGTGGATGGCACGGTAGTGGTTTGCAAGCTGCTGAAAGAACGCGGCGAGACGATCGACTACTGCATCGTCGGCGAACCCACCTCGGTGGAACGCACCGGCGACATGGTGAAGAATGGCCGGCGCGGCTCCATGAGCGGCAAACTCACCATCCGCGGCGTGCAAGGCCATATCGCTTACCCGCAATTGGCCAAGAACCCCATCCATATGGCCATGCCAGCGCTGGCCGAACTGGTGGCGATGGACTGGGATGCTGGCAACGACTTCTTCCAGCCCACCAGCTGGCAGATGAGCAATATCCACGCAGGCACCGGCGCCAACAACGTCATTCCCGGCACCGTGGTGGTGGACTTCAACTTCCGCTTCTGCACCGAATCCACGCCCGACGGGCTGCAAGCCCGTGTGCACGAGGTGCTGGACCGCCACGGCCTGAGCTACGACATCGCCTGGACCGTCGGTGGCCTGCCCTTCCTGACCACGCCCGGCACCCTGGTGGAGGCACTGCGCAACGCCATCCGCGCCGAGACCGGGCTGGAGACCGAACTGTCTACCACCGGCGGCACCAGCGATGCGCGTTTCATCGCCCAGATCTGCGCCCAGGTGGTCGAATGCGGCCCGCCCAACGCCACCATCCACAAGATCGACGAACACATCGTGGTGGCCGACATCGAGCCGCTGAAAAACATCTACCGGCGCACGCTGGAGAACCTGGCCAGCACACCATGACCGTCATCGAACTGATAGAACAATCCGCCGCCCAGCTCACCGCCGCCGGCGTGTCCTACGGCCACGGCACGGCCAACGCCTTTGACGAAGCCGCCTGGCTGGTCATGTGGCGCCTGGGCCTGCCCCTGGACGATCTGGATTCCGTGGCAGATCAGCCTGTAGCGCAGGACAGACAAGCGCTGGTAGCTACACTTTTGGAAGCACGCATCCAGACCCGCAAGCCCGCCGCCTACCTCACGCAAGAGGCCTGGCTGCAGGGTGTGCCGTTCTATGTGGACGAACGCACCATCGTTCCGCGCAGCTTTATTGCCGAACTGCTGATCGACGGCGGCATCGACTACTGGCTGCACGAGCACACCCACGCGGTGCTGGACCTGTGCACCGGCAACGGCAGCCTGGCTGTGCTGGCGGCCATGGTCTACCCGGACGTACAGGTCACCGGCGCTGACATCAGCCCCGATGCCCTGGCCGTGGCCCGTATCAATGTGGACAAGCACCAGTTGCAAAGCCGCATCCAGCTGGTCGAGTCCGACGGCCTGGCACAGCTGGCCGGCCCGTTCGACTTGATTCTGTGTAACCCGCCCTACGTCAACAGCCAGAGCATGGCTGCCCTGCCGGCCGAGTACCAGGCTGAACCGGTGCTGGCCCTGGCCGGCGGCACGGACGGCATGGACTTCATCCGCAAGCTGCTGCAAGACGCCGCCGCCAAGATGTCGGCCGACGCCGTACTGGTGCTGGAGATCGGCAACGAGCGCGAATATTTCGAGGCCGCGTTCCCGGCACTCGAAGTGGTCTGGCTGGAAACCAGCGCGGGCGAAGACCAGGTGCTGCTGGTCACGCGCGAGGCGCTGGACGCCCTCTAAGCCGGACTCAGCCGATCACTTCCGGCCACTCGGTATGGAAGAACTGGCCTTCGGGCTTGTCGGTGCGCTCGTAGGTGTGGGCGCCAAAGAAGTCGCGCTGCGCCTGCAGCAGATTCGCCGACAGACGGTGCGAGCGGTAGCTGTCGTAGTACGACAGTGAGGAGCTGAAGGCCGGCACCGGGATGCCGTGGCCGACCGCCAAGGCCACCACTTCGCGCCAGTTCTGCTGCGCGTTGTTCAACACGTCCTTGAAGAACGGCGCCAGCATCAGGTTCACCAGCGCCGGGTCGGTGCGGTAGGCATCGGTGATGTGGTTCAGGAAACGCGCGCGGATGATGCAGCCGCCGCGCCAGATCGAAGCGATACCGCCAAAGTCCAGACCCCATTGCTTCTTTTCGCCCATGGTCTTGATCAGGTCGAAACCTTGGGTGTAGCTGATCACCTTGGAGGCATACAGCGCATCGTGCACCTTGGCCACCAGGTTCTTCTTGGCGGCGCTCAGGTCGGCCACGGGGCCTTGCAGATGCTCGCTGGCCGCCACGCGCTGCTTCTTCTGCGACGACAGCACACGGGCTTCCACGGCGGCGTTGATGGTGCCGATGACCACCGCGTTCTCGGCCGCGTTGAGCTGCGTCCACTGGCCGGTGCCCTTCTGGCCAGCCTTGTCCAGGATCAGGTCCACCAGCGGCTGGCCGGTTTCCGGGTCTCTTTGCTCCAGCGCTTTGCCGGTGATCTGGATCAGGTAGCTTTGCAGCGCGCCTTCATTCCACTCGTTGAAGATGGCGGCCATCTCGTCGGTGGTGAAACCGGCCGCCTTGAACAGGCTATAGGCCTCGCAGATCAGCTGCATATCGCCGTATTCGATGCCGTTGTGGATCATCTTCACGTAGTGGCCCGCGCCGCCGGGGCCGATGTGGATCACGCAGGGCTGGCCGTCCACCTTGGCAGCGATGCTCTCGAAAATCGGCTTCATCACCTCCCAGGTGGAGGCCGGGCCACCGGGCATGATGGCCGGGCCCTTGCGTGCGCCCTCCTCGCCACCCGACACGCCGGCGCCGATGAAGCGCAGGCCCTTGCCGGCCAGATAGGCGTCACGGCGCTCGGTATCGGTGTACAAGCTGTTGCCGCCGTCGATGATGATGTCGTCCTTGTCCAGCAGGGGAATCAGTTGCTCGATCACCTGGTCCACCGGCGCGCCGGCCTTGACCATGATCTGGATCTTGCGCGGAGATGCCAGGCTTTGCACAAAGGCTTCCAGCGTGTCGCAGCCAACCAGCTGTTTGCCGGGGTTGGCGGCAATGAATTCGTTGGTCTTGTCCACGGTGCGGTTGAACACACTGACCTGGAAGCCGCGGCTTTCCACGTTCAACACCAGGTTCTGGCCCATCACGGCCAGGCCAATCAATCCGAAATCACTTTTCTTGCTGCTCATAAACACTTTCTTGGGATAGCGCTATCAACGCCTGGTGCGGAATATCGCCCGGCATTTTTACAGACCTGCGGCCCGCCTGCAGCGCGTTCCTGTAAAATTAAGGAAAAAGGCTGGCAGCGCTTATTCCAATTGCGCAAGTGGCTATCATTTAAATAGCAGAGACAAAACCCTCCTCCTCGCATAGCAAAGCGCGGCGGTGGGCTCCCGCAGCAGCCAGGGCCGAGCCGCCTAAAATCCCCGTATGCCATCGGCCGCAACACCTTGCGGCAGTCCAGGCCACATCTCTTATCTTCCGGCCGCCGACGGCTGCCACATTGTCATGATCACCCTTAAAAATGTAGTTCTGCGCCGCAGCGCCAAAGTTCTGCTCGACAGCGCCAACGTCACCATCAACCCGGGTGAAAAAGTCGGCCTCGTCGGCCGCAACGGCGCAGGCAAATCCACGCTGTTTGCCCTGCTCAACGGCACGCTGCACGAAGATGGCGGCGACTTCAATGTGCCGGCCCAATGGCGCCTGGCCCAGGTGGCCCAGGACATGCCCGAAACCGACCAAAGCGCCACCGACTTCGTGATCGAAGGCGACGTGACCCTGCTGGCCGCCCAGCAGGAAGTCGCGGCTGCAGAAGCGACTGATGACGGTGAACGCATGGCCAATGCCTATATGGCCTTGTACGACGCCGGCTCCGGCGACGCACAGGCCCGCGCCCAGGCGCTGATCCTGGGCCTGGGCTTCAAGACCACCGAACTCGACAACCCGGTGAACAGCTTCTCCGGCGGCTGGCGCATGCGCCTGCAGCTGGCGCGCGCGCTGATGTGCCCGTCCGACCTGATGCTGCTGGACGAGCCCACCAACCACTTGGACTTGGACGCCCTGGTCTGGCTGGAAGCCTGGCTGAAGCGCTACACCGGCACCCTGCTGGTGATCAGCCATGACCGTGAATTCCTGGACGCCATCACCGACGTCACCGTACACATCGAAACCGCCAAGCTGAACCGCTACGGCGGCAACTACACCAAGTTCGAGGACATGCGCGCCGAGAAGATGGAGCAGCAACAGGCCTCGTTCAGCAAGCAGCAAGAGAAGATCGCCCACCTGCAGAAATTCATCAGCCGCTTCAAGGCCCAGGCCAGCAAGGCGCGCCAGGCACAAAGCCGGGTCAAGGCCCTGGACCGCATGGAGAAGATCGCGCCACTGCTGGCCGAGGCCGAATTCACCTTCGAATTCAAAGAGCCCGCCAACCTGCCCAACCCGATGCTGTCCATGTCGGATGCCACCTTTGGCTACCCGCCACCCGAAGGCGCACCCGAGGGCACTGGCCCCACGGTCATCGTGCAGAAGGTCAGCAAATCGGTGCTGGCCGGCCAGCGCATCGGCATTCTGGGCGCCAACGGGCAGGGTAAATCGACCCTGGTGAAGACGGTAGCACGCGCGCTGGCTCCCATCCACGGCGAGATCATCGAAGGCAAGGGACTGAACATTGGCTACTTCGCCCAACAGGAACTCGACGTGCTGCGCCCGGCCGACACCCCGCTGGAACACATGATCCGCCTGGTGAAGGAAACCACCGCCGCCGGCAAGCTAGCTGGCCAGGGCACGCGCGAGCAGGACTTGCGCAGCTTCCTGGGCACCTTCAATTTCAGCGGCGACATGGTGAAACAGGCCGTGGGCAGCATGAGCGGCGGCGAAAAAGCCCGCCTGGTGCTGTGCATGATCGTCTGGCAGCGCCCGAATCTGCTGCTGCTGGATGAACCGACCAACCATTTGGATTTGGCCACCCGCGAAGCGCTGGCCATGGCGCTGAACGAATTCGAAGGCACGGTGATGCTGGTCAGCCACGACCGAGCCCTGTTGCGCTCGGTCTGCGACGAGTTCTGGATGGTGTCGCGCGGTGGTGTCGAACCGTTTGACGGCGACTTGGACGACTACCAGCGCTACCTGCTGGAAGAGTCCAAGCGCCTGCGCGAAGAAGCCAAGAATGCCAGTGCCGCCCCGGCCCCCGTGGTGGTGGCTGCACCGCCGCCCGCACCGGTGGTCAATACCAAGGCCTTGCAGCGCGAGCTGGAAAAGCTCGATAAAGCCATCGCCGCCCTGCAGACCGAAAAAGACGGTCTGGAACAGCGCCTGATGACCCAGCTGCCGCCCGCCGAAATCGCCCAAGCCAGCAAGCGCCTGAAGCAGGTGGTGGCGGAGCTGGACCCGCTGGAAGAACGCTGGATGAACCTGTCCGAACAGGTCGAAGCCGCCGCTTAAACCACGCGTCAACGCGCAAACCTGGGTGCCACCATGACTCTGTCCACCTATCTGCTCTACATTGCCGCCGTGGCGGTACTCGTGCTGTCTCCGGGCCCGACCATGTTGATGTGCATTACCCGTGCGCTGCAGCACGGCTGGGCGCGTGGCGTGGTGTCGGGTGTGGGCAGCATCACGGCGGCGCTGGGCATCATGCTGCTGTCGGCGATTGGCCTGGGTGCGGTGCTGGCAGCGTCTGAAGTGGCGTTTACCGTGCTCAAGGTCTGCGGCGCGGCCTATCTGGTCTATTTAGGCATCAAGACTTGGCGCAGCCCAGCGCTGGCATTCACGCCCGAACGGGCCGGCTCCGTCGCCCTGCCCAGCCTGCGCGCCTGCTACATGCAGGGCCTGATGGTGGGTGCCAGCAACCCCAAGGCGCTGCTGTTCTTTGCCGCCTTCTTCCCGCAGTTTCTGGACCCGGCAGCCGCCTGGGGTCCGCAAATGGCCATCCTGGCCAGCACCTTCATGGCCATGGAAATGTCGGTGCTGACCCTGTGCTCGCTGGGCACGGCACGGGTGGCGCCATTTTTGGCATCCAGCAGCCACATCCGCTGGGTCAACCGCGTCTGCGGCGGCCTGTTCGCTACCATGGGCGGCATTTTGCTGACCGTGCGCCGCCACGCTTGACGCTATACATTCGATAGCTATCAGCGCAGGTATTATCTGCGCTAGCAGCCTAAAACGCGCCTTAAATGCCTGCAGGCTTCTGCATGGTGTTCATGCGGTCCACGGCCTTGAGCACAATGGTCTTGATGTCGGCGCCCTGCAGCACCGTTAGCTCTATGGAGGCGTCGGGCTCGGCGTGGTCCCACAGCTTTTTATAGAACGACTCGAGGGTCGTCACCTTGACGCCGTCCACCGCCAGCACCAGGTCACCGGGCTGCAGGCCGGCCTGCTGGGCCGGACTTTCCTGGTTCACCCGCACGATCTGCACCCGGCCGGCTTGTTCGCTGGAGCTCAGCCCCACCCAAGGGCGGTGGCTTTGTTGGCTGCTGCCGGTCTTTTGCATCTCGCCCAGAATGGGTTTGAGCAGGTCCACCGGTACAAACATATTGCCGGGCACGCCGCGGCTGCTGCCAAATGCATCGCCCACAAACAGGCTGCCTATGCCCATGAGCTCACCCTTCTGGTTGAACACGGCCGCGCCTGAGTGGTTGCTGATGGGTGGGCTGGTGAAAAGGGCTGCATCAATGTGGTATTCCCAGTAGCCGGAAAATGGCCGCTTGCTCACCGCCTGGACCATGGTGATGTCGCCGCCGTCCCCGCTGGGCTGTGGGCCGGTCACGGCCATCAGCGGCTCGCCGTTGTGCAATTCACCCAAGCTGCCCAACGGCACGGGCTGCACACCGCGTAAAGGCACCAGCGGCCGTACCAGTCCGAAGCCGGTGGCCAAGTCGTAGGCCACGGCCTGTGCCGGCAAGGTTTTGTTGTCCTGGGTGGTAATCTGGATGGTCTGCGCTTCCAGCATCAAATAGCCGATGGTTAGCACCAGGCCGTCGTCGCCAATCACCACGCCGGAGCCGGCGCGCTGCTGCCCCAGGGTCTGGGCCGAACGCGCGTTCTCTGCCACGCTGACCTGCACACCTACCACGGCCGCATTCGCCTTGGTCAGCGCGGCCACGGCCGTCTGCATGGCCGCTGGCGGCTGCTCCACCGCCGCCCATACGGGGCTCCATAGCAGCAAAAGAACACCCAGAGCGCGCCGCGTCCGGGTTAAAAACAAGTGCGTACCGATGGACATGGCGGACTCCTTGTAAACAGCCAACGCCGGCTTACAAAGAATGCGCCTAAATCAATCTGGACACAACGTTAGGGGTATTCACACCCAGCCTGCTTGGTAGCTCAGCGGCTTGGCATGCGCTCCCTGGCTTGGCTGGCCAAAGCTTCCAGGGCCTGCACATCGGCTGCATGGCTGAGCCGGTAATCCCGCTCCTGTGCCTGCAGTGTGGCGATATGCGATTCCAGGTTCGCAGATTGCAATTGCACGCCCCATGCCGGGTCTGGCGCGCCATGCCCCAGCACACGGTCCAACACCAGCCCGCCCAGTGCGCTTTTGAAATGGCCGGCTTCCCAGTACCACTGCATTTGGGACTTGCGGTCGCCACGCGCAGGGATGTCTTCGTTCGCATAGCGGTTGAAGCCGCTGAAATCCCACAGTGGCACAGGCCGACCCGGCACGGAAGCCTGCTCCACCGTACGTACCAGCGCACGCTTCCAGTCATCGAACACCGGCCAATGCCCGCTGAGGCGCATGATCTCCAGCAAATGGGCATGGTAGGGGTAGACCACCAGGTGCAGCTCTATGCCGTTCTGCTGGCACAGCTGTATGACGCGGCGCAAGTCTTCCAGCGCATAGGAGGATCGTCCACCCGCATCCACAATGCTCTTGGGGCGGCGCAGATAGGCTTGCAGGTTGGCCACGTCTTTCTGCCGAAACACGTTCCAGTAGCCCTCGTCTGCCGAGATCTTCACGTAATCCTGCATGGGGTTGAAGCCCAGCGGCGTGAGATCGCTGGCATAGGCGTTGCGCTGGCTGGCCAGGGTCTGCACTGAGTCCAGCAAGGCGCCCATGGTCAGGGTCGATTCCGCGTAGTCGCGCAACTGCTGGCGCCAGCGGGTTGGGTTGACAGCGCCGTCATCCTGCGTCAGCCAGCGCCCGCCCGAACCGGCCCCTGCGGTGCTGGACGGCGGCATGCGCGGGTCCACCAGAAAGTCCATGAAATCAATGCCCCAGACCACTACCGTGGGGTGGCCACCGGGGCTGGCCAGCACATGCTGCAAGCTCTGCACGCTGGTGGAGGTGTCTGTACCGGGCAGCGCCAGATTGAACACCGGTTGTGCGGCCGCAGGCCAGGCCGGATGCTGCGGGTCAAAGCCGACTTCGGCCCGCGAATTGCCCAGTACCAACGCGCCTGGCTGCACACGCAGCACCTGGTAGGCCTTGGCCATGGCGCCGTGGGCACCAGCCGCAGGTTTGACGCGATTGAACCCGGCACGGTCCACGCCACGGATCAGGCCATATGGGTCCACCACCGCATTGAATACGGCAACCAGCAGCACCAGAACAACAGTTAAGCCCAGCCAACCCAAAAGATAACGCTTCATGGGTGCCTGGCCTTAAAACTGAAAGTACAAAAACTCGCTAGGCCGGGTCAGCAGCAGCAGGCCGCAGGCCAGCACCACGGCCATCAACATGCCCCAGCGGCGGTTGGGCGCCCACAGCCAGCGGGCCTGCACAGCGTCGCCGCCCTGGTCCAGCGCGGGCTTGAAGCGGCCCATGATCTGCTGGCTGTTGGGCGCAAAAAACACGATAGGCAGCAAGGCGATCACCCACACAAAAGTCATCACGAAATCACGCCCGCCACCCGGGGTAAAGGCCACGCCCTGCAGCGCCAGCCAGTTGCCCAGCCCGCCCAGACGCAGACCAATCGCGTCCGGCAGGCTGATGCCGTCGCGCCCCAGCATGGCGCCCAGCACGCGCAGCGCGCCATCCAGCGTACTGGCACGGAAGAACACCCAGCCCACCACCACCGCCAGAAAGGTCAGCAGCACGGCCAGCGTATGGCCTAGCACCGTACGGGGCCCGGCGTCCCAACCGCGCTGGCGGCAAACCGCCTGCCAGCCCTGGTGCAGCACCAGGTACAGGCCATGCAGGCCGCCCCAGATGACAAAGGTCCAGCCCGCGCCGTGCCACAGGCCACCCAGCAGCATGGTGGCCATCAGGTTCAGGTAACGCCAGGACACACCCTTGCGGTTGCCGCCCAGCGGGATGTAGAGGTAGTCGCGCAGAAAGCGCGACAACGTCATGTGCCAGCGCCGCCAGAAATCGGCAATATTGGCGGCCTTGTAGGGCGAATTGAAGTTCAGCGGCAGCCGCACGCCCAGCATGAAAGACAGGCCAATCGCCATGTCGCAGTAGCCCGAAAAGTCGAAATACAGCTGCAGGGTATAGGCCAGCACACCGCCCCAGCTCTGCAGCAGGCCCTGGGCCTCGCCCTGCTCCGCCGCCTTGAACAGCAGGCTGGCGTAAGGTGCCACGCCATCGGCCAGCACCACTTTTTTGAACAGGCCCAGCGCAAACATGGTCAAGCCGGCGGTGAAATTCTCTGAATGGAAACGGTAGGTGCTGGCCCGCGTGAACTGCGGCATCATTTCCTTGTGGTGCAGCACCGGCCCGGCGATCAGGTGCGGGAAATAAGTGACGAACAGGCTGTAATGGATGAAGTTGAATTCCTTGGCCTTGCCCTGTGCCGCATCCACCAGAAACGCGATCTGCGTAAAGGTGAAAAACGAGATACCCAGAGGCAACACGATGCCTGCCAGTGGGTAAGCCGTGCCCAGGGATGCATTCACGATGCCGATGCTGAAGTCCGCGTACTTGTAGTAGCCCAGCAGCGCCAGGTCGGCCCCCACGCCCAACGCCAGCAGCCATTTGCGGCGCCGCGAACCTATGTCATCGCCCTGGGCCAGGCGGTAGCCCACGGTGTAGTTGAAAAAAATCGACGCCAGCAGCAGACCCAGATAGGCCGGATTCCACCAGGCGTAGAAAAACAGCGAGCAGGCCGTCAGCCACACCGCACCGGCACGCACGCTGTAGCGGCCGATGCGAAAAAACACCAGCAACAAGACCGGCAGGAACAAAAACAGAAACTCCACCGAATTAAATAGCATGGGGCACCCAAAGCTTCATGGCAGTCACCGAACCACACGGCAGCGGCAACATCATAGCTAGCAATTTAGGAGCTAGCTACGCAGATTGCATCTGCGCGAGCGGCCATTTTCCTCAAACTCAGACCACGCGGGTCAGCGCCTGTGCCCAGTGCCAGGCCATGGATGGGGAGTTCATGCAGCTGGTGCGCTCGCCGGCGCTACACACGGCGCGCTCCATCAGCTGGATGTCGGCCTCGTGCTGGCGGGCCACGTGCGGGTCTTCGAAGAAGATGACCTTCTGGCAGGTGCCGTCCAGCACGCGCTCGGCGATCTGCGCGTCACCGCCCAGCGGGCCGCTGCGGTAGGGTGTGGCCCAGGCTTTGTCGCGGGGCCAGCCGCGGCTCCAGGCCAGAGCGTTCAGCAGGCCGCCGGTAGTGCCAGTGGCCACACGTTCCTGGTAGCGCGACAGCAGGTCGAAATGCGTGCCGGCAAACTCCACCATCTGGGTCTTCAGCGCATCGTGGGCAATCAGCGCCACCACCTGGGACGGCATGGCGTCCAGCAGGGCCTTGCCGGACGTTTGGGCTGGTGCCAGGCCGGCGTGCAGGCCCTCGATCTCCAGCCATTCCAGCGCCGCGGCTTCGGTGGCCAGAAAGGGCTTGCCGTGGGTCACGCACTGGCGCTTCAGGGCCAGGGCCTCAGGGTACATCGAGGAAGGGTCTACCGGGTCGATCAGGAAGATCACGCCATCCAGCGCATGCGCGGGGTTCACGCCACCCACGATGTGCGAGACCAGGCGCGTCAGCCCGCCTTCAAAACCATTCGGGTAGCGCACCAGGCCGGGGAAGCTGTCCAGCAGGCCGTAGCGTTCCACCGCGTCATAGGTGCCGCCGACGGCATGCAGGCCCAGGTTGAGTCCGCGTACCGAGGGTTCGGCGGCGCGCAGCCAGCGCAGCAAGCCACTGTCGGAGCCCTGGCGGTGCAGGCGGTGGGCAATGAGTCCGAAACGCATGGTTGTCTCCTCTGGTATTTTTGTAATTTACGCCAATGTTTTACCTTGCGCGTCCAGGCGCTTGCGGGCAAACGGCGGCAGGCCTTGCAGCAAGCGCTGGCCGTACGAGGTGTCGGACAGGCGCCGGTCGTAGCAGTAGACGAAGGACTTGTCCGTTTCGGTGCGGATGGCGCGGCCTGCCCACTGGGCCAACTTGATGGCCGTGGCCGGCACCACCAGCTCAGAAAACGGGTCGCGGCCCACGCCGCGCAGCCATTCGGCCCGGGCTTCGCCCACCGGGTCGTCGGGCGGAGCGAAGGGCAGCTTGGCGATGAACACGGTTTCGCACAGCTGCCCCGGCAAGTCCAGGCCTTCGCCAAAGCTTTGCATGCCAAAGATGATGGACACCAGGCCGGCCTGCACGCGTTCACGGTGCTGCTGCATCAGGCGCATGCGCGGCAGGTCACCCTGCACCAGCACCAGGCTGCGCAGTGCCTCGGGCAAGGCCAGCACGGCCCGGCGCATCTGGTCGCGTGAGGTAAACAGGCATAGCGCGCCATGCTGCACATCGGCCAGGTCGCGCACCAGGGCCAGCACCATCTCGGAGGTGAATGCGCTGGCATTGCGCGGGTCGGCCAGGGTCTGCACGGTGACAAACTGGCCCTGGCTGGCGTAGTCAAAGGGGCTGGCTACCTCCAGCGTGGTGGTGGCGTCGTCTTCTTTCAAACCGGTTTCGCGCAGGAAGAAATCAAACTCGCCGCAACTGGTCAGCGTGGCCGATGTCACCACCGCCGCCCGCACACCGGCCCACAGTTGGCCGCGCAGGGCCGAGCCGGGCAAGATGGGGCTGGCGTAGGCCTTGATCTGCACCCGGCCGTCGTTATTCGCCAGGGTGAACCATTTGGCCACCGGAGCGCGGGTCGGGCCCGATGGGTTGGCTGGAACCTCCTGCAACAGCAGCTGTGCCGTGGCGTGTACCGACTCCAGCCGGGGTGACAGCGTGCCCAGCTGCGCATACAGCACCGACAGGCGACGCGCCTCGTTGGGGTTGTCCTTCATCTCGGCGCGCAAGGCCTTGGCGATGGCGTTCAGCACGTCCAGAAAGCTCTCGGCCAGCACGCTGACCATGCCCAGCGGCTCAACCAACATCAGCGGCAGCTCGCCCTTGGGTAGGCGCACGCGCGGCGGGCCGTAGGCGCCGGCCGGCTCGTTCAGCACCGGGGCATACAGCTCGGCCACGCTGCGGGCGATCTCCTCCAGCGTCTGCTTGAGCTGGGATGCATAGCGGCCGACTTCGGCCACCTCGGACACGGCCATCAGCGAGCCTATGCGCTTGGAGCGGCTGGCCAGGGTGTCTATCCAGCCCAGCCGGCTCAGGTCCATGGAGCACGAGAATTTGTCCAGCGCCACGGCGGGCAGGTGGTGGCCCTCGTCCAGCACCAGCAGGCAGTTGTCCAGCTCGGGCAAGGTGCGCGTGCCCAGGGTGGACAGCAGCAGGTCGTGGTTGGCCACGATCACCTGGGCGCCGACCAGCTCCTTGCGTTTTTCAAAATACGTGCAGCCGTTGAACACCGGGCAGTGCTTGCCGGTGCAGCTGCTGGCTTCGGCGGCAATGGGTTGCCAGATGTCGGCATCGGGCTGCTGGGCCAGGTTGTCGCGGTCACCATCCCAGGTGGCGCTGGCCAGATCGCGTGCCAGGCCGGCGTACTGCAGCATGCGGGCCTCTTCGTCGTGGCGCACCAGGGGGGCACCGGCGGCGGCCAACTCGTCGGCGAAAAAATCATCTTCGTCCAGCGCACCGCCCTCGCCGGCCAGGCGCGCCAGCTTGAGCTTGCACACATAACGGCCCCGCCCCTTGGCCAGGCCAAAGCGAAAAGGCTCGGGCATCAGGGCCGCCAGTGCAGGCAGATCCTTGCTGACCAACTGCTCCTGCAGGGCCACGGTGGCGGTGGAGATCAGCACCCGGGTCTTGCGGGACAGCGCCAGGGCAATGGCCGGCACGCAGTAAGCCAGGGATTTGCCCACGCCGGTACCGGCCTGTATCACCGCTATGGAGCGCTGGGGTATGGCGTCTTCATCCTCCAGCTTGCCCAGCGTAGCCTCGGCAAAGGTCTGGGCCACGCGCTCGGCCATCAGCCGCTGGCCGGGTCGGCTGCGAAAGCCGCCCGCTGCGCCCACCACCTGGTCAAAAGCGTCAAGAGCGGACTGGGCGAGGTTTTCGGGCGACATGGGTGGACAAATGCAGGGCTGTATGGGCTTACAGTTTAACGGAGCGGCTGCACCGGCCCAGGTTTATATGAAAAAAATGGTTCTGGCGCAGGATTTACCTACGCTAGCAGCTATCAAAATTGAAGCAATGAAAAATCAGGCCTGGGCCAGCTGCAGGGCCAGGCGGTTGTGCCGCTCCACCAGCGGCCCCAGGTCCACGGTGGTGAGCTGGCCCTGGCGCACCACGACGCGGCCATTAACCACGGTGTAGGCGGCCTGCGGGCTGGCGCACAGCAGCAGGCTGCCCAGCGGGTCGTGCACTGCACCGCCGGCAAAGCCCAGGGTGCGCAGGTCGAACAGGGCCAGGTCGGCGCACATGCCGGGCGCCAGATGGCCGATGTCTTGCCGACCCAGCACCTGGGCGCCGCCCCGCGTGGCCATGGCCAGCGCGTCGCGGGCCGTCATTTCGGCTGGCCCACTATCACAACCGAAAGCTTCCAGCGACTTGCCCACGCGGGCCAGCAGCAAGGCCTGGCGCGCTTCGGCCACCATGTGGGCGCCGTCGTTGCTGGCGCTGCCATCCACGCCCAGGCCGACGGGCACGCCGGCGTCCAGCATCTTGCGGATGGGCGCAATACCGCTGGCCAGGCGCATATTGCTGCAGGGGCAATGGGCCACGCCGGTGCGTGTGGCGGCGTACAGGCTGATGCCCTCGGCATCCAGCTTCACGCAGTGGGCGTGCCACACGTCGTCGCCCAGCCAGCCCAGCTCTTGCGCGTACTGGGCGGGCGTGCAGTTGAACTTTTCGCGGCTGTAGGCGATGTCGTGGTCGTTCTCGGCCAGGTGGGTGTGCATGCGCACACCCAGGCTGCGCGCGAGACGGGCCGACTCACGCATCAGGTCACGGCTGACGCTGAACGGCGAGCACGGGGCCACCGCCACCTGCAGCATGGAGCCATGGCTGGCGTCGTGGTACTGCTGCACCAGGCGCTGCGTATCTTGCAGGATGGCGTTTTCATTCTCGACCACGCTGTCGGGCGGCAGGCCGCCCTGGGACGCGCCCACGCTCATGCTGCCCCGGGCGGCAGTGAAGCGCATGCCGATTTCGCGGGCCGCGTGGATGCTGTCGTCCAGGCGCACGCCGTTGGGGTAGATGTAGAGATGGTCGCTGCTGGTGGTGCAGCCGCTGAGCAGCAACTCGGCCATGGCGATCTGGGTGGACACATGGACCATCTCGGGCGTCAGCCCGGCCCAGAGAGGGTACAGCCCGCGCAGCCAGCCAAACAGCTCGGCGTTTTGCACCTGGGGGATGGCCCGGGTCAGGCTCTGGTACATGTGGTGGTGGGTGTTGACCAGGCCGGGCAGCACCAGGTGGCCGCTGGCGTCTATCACCTCATCGGCACTGTCCGCCAGGCCGGGTGGCATGTCGGCCATGGGCCCTAGCAATTCAATATAACCGCCGCGAATGAACACATAGGCATTGCGCCATTCCTGGCCCTGGGCGTCCATGGTGGCAAGACACTCGGCGTTGCGTATCAAGAGAGTTTGCATAGGCCGAAGAGGATAAATGAGCGCGCAGAAAAAAACCCGCCAGAGGCGGGTTTTTTCCAAAGTCTACCCAAGAATTACTTGGCAACCGACTTCTTAGCTGGTTTCTTGCTGTGCTTCTTCTTTGCCATGGTCTTCTTTCGGAGTGAAAAAATAAAAACGTCTGTCATTCAATTCACATTTACCTGCAGACACCTCTAGAACGCAGCGCTGTACGGGCGGTTGACAAGTCTTAGAAAAAAACCTGCGCCTCCCTAACGCCCTCTATTGGGTGCGAATTCTAAGGCTACGGCCCGTGGCTTTTGTGACGAAGCCCGTGTAAATGCCGGCCATGTACCATCGCCCTCCTCTATGCACGCCCTTCTGACGCCCCGATCCGCACTGCCGCCCTACCAAAACCGTGACTTTTTGCGCTTTCTGGTCTGCGCTCCGTTCTTCTGGATGCTGCTGTTCCTGATGGCCGAGGCCGCGCTGGCGGCCAGCACCACGTGGCTAATCATCGAAGCCGGGCGCGACGTGGTGGACAAGGTGTTTCTAGTGTCCGACTTCGTGTGGATCGTAGGCGTGCAATCTGCGTCCTATGTGCTGGGCGCCAGCAGCTGGATTTTTGCCGAGCGCGCCGGCTTTGGCGCCTTTGGCCGCTACATGCTGCGCTTCGCCCGCGACAACCGGGGCCAGGCCAGCCTGCTGGGCGACAAGGACCAGCGTGAAGAGGTGGAGCCGTTTCTAACCAACGAGGCCTTCCACATCTTCTTCGAGCTGGTCTATGAACTGGAAGCCGACCTGAAGCTGCTGTTCGGCCTGCTGTTCAACGCTGCCGTGCTGGGTGTGGCCATAGACGGCGGGCTGCCCCTGGTCTACGCGGCGGTGTTTGCCACCTTGCTGCTAATGCAATGGCTGCTGCGCAAACCGGTGGCCGCAGCCTATCTGGCGCACCAACGCAGCACCAACCGCATGACGGCGCACACCTACAGCGCCTGGGACAACATCTTCAGCGGCAACCGCTACAACTTTCGCCTATGGCACACAGGCTTCAAGACCCGGCTGCGCGATGCGCTGGCGGCACAGATCCGCGCCATCCTGGCGCGCGAAGGCCTGGCCACCATCAATGGCATCGTCTCGCTGGCCGCGCTGTTCGCCTATCTGGCCTGGGTGGCGGGAGACAACGCCGGCAATACCAGCCTGCTGGTGGCCCTGGCGGCCACCCTGCCACGGCAGATTGCCCTGTCCAGCGATATGCACGACCTGGCCTCGGGCTGGAACGACCTGGCCGCCGTGTGGACGCGCATAGGCGGCGCCTGCAACGCCATGCGCCCAGCGCCCGACGCGGCCTTCACGCAGCGCATTGCGTATGAAGAGTTGAAACTGCAATGGGCAGCGGGCGGCCCCACCCTGCCCTGTACCGCGCTGGACGGGGTGCTGCAGGCCGTGCATGCCCAACCCGCCGGGCGACTGATGGTGCGCGGCGGCAATGGCTCGGGCAAGTCCACTCTGCTGGCGGCACTGAAGGTAGCGCTGGGCCAGCAGGCTTTTTACTGGCCTACGCACGACAAGCTGGCATTTGCATTTGCCCAGGGAAATGAAGCAGACGATGCCGAAGAAGATGGCGATGGTGAGGATGCCCCCAGCAACAGCGGCTTTTCATCCGGCGAACGCCAGCTGCGCGCACTCCAGGAGATCACCGACAAAACCAGCAGCCCGGTCTATCTGCTGGACGAGTGGGACGCCAACCTGGATGCGCGCAACCGCGCAGCCGCCGAAAACCTGGTGCAGACCCTGGCCGCGCGCGCCGTGGTGGTAGAGATTTCGCACCGCGCCTGATACGGCTGGCGCTACAGTTTAAATAGCTGCCTGCGCAGGAACTACCTGCGCTAGCGGCATATTTCTTATAAACATCAGACTTCTACCGCAACAGGTGCGTAGCCCAGCCACTGGCTGGCTTCGTCCGGCGTCAGCGGCTGGGCGAACAAAAAGCCCTGCAGCTCATGGCAGCCCGCGGCGCGCGCCACCACGGCCTGGGCCTCGGTTTCAATGCCTTCGGCCACCACGTTCAAGTCCAGCGCCACGGCCAGTTGGCAAACGGCGCGCACCACGGCCGTGGCATCGGGTGCCGGCAGGGGCTCGATCAGGCCACGGTCTATCTTGACCGACTGCACGGGCAGGCTGCGCAGCATGTTCAGCGACGAGAAGCCGGTGCCGAAGTCGTCTAGGCCCACGCCAACACCCAAGGCACGCAAGCGCAAGATCTGATCGCGCACCTCGGCCTGGTTGGACACCGCTGCACTCTCGGTCAGCTCCAGCAGCAAGGCCTTGGCCGGCAGGTCGTAGCGCTGCAGCAGGCCTTCCACCAGCGCCGGAAAGCCACCGCCCAGCATCTGCAGCGGCGAGACATTGATGGCCACCGGCACCACATCGTCAAAACGGGTACGCCAGTCCGCCACCTGTTCGCAGGCCTGCATCAGCAGCAACTGGCCCAGGTCGTCTATCAACCCAGTGCGCTCGGCCACGGCAATGAACTCCATGGGACTGACCCAGCCGCGCATGGGGCTGTCCCAGCGGGCCAGGGCCTCGAAGCTGGTCAGGCTGCCGGTATGCGCGTCCACCTTGGGTTGGTAGAAGAGCTTGAACTCGCGCCGCTCGATGGCCGTCCGCAAGGCCTGCTCCTGCTCCAGCACGTCGCTGGAGCCCTGCTCGAAGCGCGCCTCCGCCAGCGCCACCGAGGTGCCCGGTGTGCGCTTGGCCACATGCATGGCGGTATTGGCGGCACGCAGCATGGATTCGGCGTCCTGCGCGTGCTCCGGGAAGAGTGCGATGCCCATGGACACGTCGATGAAGAAATCATGCTGCGACAGCAACAACGGGCGTTGCAGCAAAGCCTGCACCTGGCGCGCCAAGGCCTGTGGGCGATCCAGGTCGTCGTCGCAGGACACCACGAAGGCGAACTCGTCTGCACCCAGACGCATCAGGCCGCAGCCTTCGCCCATCTCGTGCAACAGCATGGCCACCAGGGCCTGCAACACCTCGTCACCCACCGTCAGGCCGTGGGCTTCGTTGAACAGCTTGAAGCGGTCTATGCCCAGCAGCACCAGGCCAAAAGAAGGGCTTGTGGGCCCCCCTTGCGGCTGGTTGCCACAGCGCTCACGCAGCGCCTGCAGCAAGGCGCGCCGGTTCGGCAGGCCGGTCAGGTCGTCATACATGGCTTGCAGCTGCAAGGCCTGCGTGACCTCACGGCGCCGGGTCTGGTCCGTCACCAGAAACTGGATGGCCTTCACATCGTCCCAGCGCGTGCGCCAGGCCGAAAAGCGCAGCCACACGGCCGAGCCGTCCTGCCGGTACCGCAGGCCTTCCCATTGCACATGGTCGGCGCGGCCGGAATTCAACTGGCGCAGATGGCCGTGCACCTGTTCCACCTCGTCCGACGGAATGCCTTGCAGCAGCGATGCGGGGGCCACCTTGGCCAGGTCGGTAAAACCGTAGATGGCCATCAAGGCTGGGTTGGCAAACAGTACATGCGGGCCGGCACACACCATGATGCCCTGGTGCGAACGCTCCACCAGGCGCTGGAAGCGGTTGTGCAGACGGCGCGACTCCAGGATGGAGCGCTCCAGCGCCACATACATCAGCACCAGACCCAGGGCCAAGCGCAGCACCGAGGCCAGATTTGTCTGCAGCACGGCCATGCCGTCCTGCGCCAGCAGCGCCTGGCCCACACCGAGCACACCCAGCAGCAGCATCAACGGGCCGACGGCTCGTTCGGTGCTGCCACTGCGGTGCAGGCCGTGGCTCACCATCAGGCCGGCCCACACCAGAAATGCCGGAACCAGCCACGCCAGGGCTAGCTGCTGCTGGAATCCCAGCACCGCCAGGTCCGCCAATAGAAATAAGGAAAGGAATCTCTGCCACTCGCGGCGGCTGAGCTTCCAGTCAACAAAGCGGGTACTGCCGCGCAGCATCAGCAGGATGCTGGCCGTCTGGCTGATGACCACCAGCGCCAGGCCGGCACCGGCCCATGCAGGCTGGGCCCTTTGTCCAAAGATGTAACCCCAGGGTACGAGGAACTGGGCCAGCTGCGCGGCCCCCATGTCACGCGCGAACAGCTGGTTACGACGACCCAGCCATACCCATAGCAGAGCCAGGCCCATCGTCAGGTTCACAACTGCATTCACCAGAAGCGAATAAAGAACAACGTCACTGGTGTAGGGCAGCATGAATCGTATACAAAATAACCTTGGAAAATAGATTGCCCGCTATCGTAACCGGATGTGCTCTATAAACCGCATCGATTTGCAATAACCTGAAATAGCGGAATCCGCAAAGCCACTTCAGCTTCTTTGTTACATTTCACGCTGGGAAGTCGTCAAAATGTGGGACAGAAATCCCCTGCAGACCCGCCCGCTACCACCGCCCTGCGCCCACCCCGGCCGGGGTGTACATTGCCCCTAACGCCATGCCGCAAGACCGCTCGCCTGAGGACCACCCACTGCCGCAAGTTGTGCGCGACCTGCGCGCCTACCAGGCAGAACTGGAAAGCCAGAACAAGGTGCTGCGCTTCAGCCAGGCTGCGGCCGAAGCCGCGTCCGAGCGTTTTGAAACCCTTTTCTCCGGCGTGCCCCTGGCCCTGATGGTGGTGGACGACCACGATATGGTGGTGCAAAGCAATGCCATGGCGCAGCGCCTGTTCCAACCCACCGAGCGCGACCGGCCGCTGCACTTTTTGATGCCCTTCGTCAGCCCCGGCTGTACCGAGCAGGTACGCCAGGCCTTCCGCGAAGCGCGGGTGGACGGCCACTGTGAAGCCACGGAGGTGGTGTTCAACATCGGCCCCACGGGCACCATGTCGGGTGACCTGCACATTGCCCGCCTGGAAAGCGCCCAGGAATCCCTGGTGCACTACATCTGCGCGGTGGTGGACCAGGGCCCGCTGCTGGCCGAGCGCCGCGCCCTGCAACTCAGCGCCACCGCCCTGCGCCAACGCAACGGGCAGTTGCGCATGAGCGAAAGCCGGCTGGAGGCGGTGATCAACTCCGCGCTGGACGCCATCATCTGCATCGACAAAGACCAGCGCATCACCGTCTTCAACCCCACGGCGGCGGCCCTGTTCCAGTGCCCGTCCGAGCAGGCGCTGGGCAGTGCGCTGGCGCGCTTCTTCCCGGACGCCGAGCACGCCCTGGCCCTGAACCAGATCTCCACCCAGGCCTTTCTGGGTGAAATGCAGGCCCTGACGGCCAGCGGCCGCACCTTGTCGGTCGAGGTCAGCGTGTCGTTCGAGCGCCACCCCACCGGCGAAACCACCACCGTCTTCGCCCGCGACCTGACCAGCCGCAAGCGCGCCGAAGCCCAGCGCGGCGTACTCGAAGCCCAGCTGCGCGAATCACAAAAAATGCAGGCCGTGGGCACCATGGCCGGCGGCATCGCGCATGATTTCAACAACATCCTCAGTGCCATTCTCGGCAATGTGGAGTTGGCCAAGGAAGACGCCGGCCCGAATTCGCCGGCCCAGGTCAGCCTGCACGAGATAGAAAAAGCCGGTCGCCGCGCGCGTGACCTGGTGCGCCAGATCCTTACCTTCAGCCGCAACGAGGCGCCCCGGCGCAGCCCCGTGTCGCTGGCCGAGGTGGTGGTGGAAACCGAACGCCTGCTGCGCGTGACCCTGCCGCCCGCGGTAGAGCTGCACATGCATATCAACCCCGACACGCCGGTGGTGCTGGCCGACCCGGTGCAGGTGCAGCAGGCCGTGCTGAACCTGTGTACCAATGCCATCCAGGCCTCGGTGGAACCGCGTGGCGTGGTCAGCATCGAGCTGTCCGGCGTGGTACCCGATGCGCGGCTGTGCACCCGTCTCGGCCTGGCACCCGGTCCCCACGCCATGCTGGCCGTGCTGGACAGCGGCAAAGGCATGGACGACGTGACCTTGCGGCGTATTTTTGAACCCTTCTTCACCACCAAAGAGGTGGGCCAGGGCACGGGCCTGGGCCTGGCCGTGGTGCACGGTGTGATGCGCAGCCATGCGGGCGCTGTCGATGTGCAAAGCGCGCCCGGCCTGGGCAGCCGCTTCACCCTGTACTTCCCGGCCTCGGAAACTGTCACCGCTCCGCCGCCGGCCGCCCCGGCCACACCCGCCGCGCCCAGCGCCGGCGTGCAGGGCAAGCACGTGATGTATGTGGACGACGACCACGCCCTGGTGTTCCTGGTGGAGCGCCTGCTGCGCCGGCGCGGCCTGCGCGTGAATGGCTTCTCCGACCCCAACAAGGCCGCGGCGGAGCTGCGCGCCAATGCCGCCGAATACGACCTGCTGGTCACCGACTTCAACATGCCCGGCTACTGCGGCGTGGACCTGGTGCGCGAAGCCCAGCGCATACGCCCGGACCTGCCGGTGGCGCTGGCATCCGGCTACATCACCGCCGAAATCGAGCAAAGCGCCATCGCCGAGGGCGTAAAGGCACTGATCCACAAGCCGAACGACGTGGAAGAGCTGTGTGCTACCGTGCAGCGCCTGATTCTGGACAACGCCTCTTCATGACTGCCGACTTCACCCCCACCCCGCCCCAAAGCCAGGCCCGCAACCCGCTGCACGGCGTCACGCTGGAATCCATACTCACCCAGCTGGTGGCCGCCTACGGTTGGGACGAACTGGGCCGGCAGATCAATATCCGCTGCTTCACCAGCGACCCCAGCGTCAACTCCAGCCTGAAGTTCCTGCGCAAGACGCCCTGGGCGCGCGAAAAGGTCGAAAGCCTGTTCCTCTTCATGCAGCGTGAACAACGCCGTGGACGGCTCTAACCTCCCTGGCCCCGGCCTGGACACGGTCTACGCCGACCCGTATCTCCTCGTATTCAGCAAACCCAGCGGCCTGCTGTCCGTGCCCGGCCGGGGCGAGGACAAGCAGGACTGCCTGAGCGCCCGCGCGCAGCAGCTGTACCCGGATGCGCTCATAGTTCACCGCCTGGACATGTCCACCTCCGGCCTGCTGCTGATGGCGCGCGGGCCGGAGATGCAACGCCTATTGAACGCCGCCTTCGCCGGCCGCACGGTGGACAAACGCTATACCGCCGTGGTGGCTGGTCAGCTGCCCGCGCCGGCCAGTGCCGACGGCTGGGGCCAAATCGACCTGGCAATCCGCGTGGACTGGCCGAACCGGCCGCTGCGCATGATTGACCCCGCAG
Organism: Rhodoferax sp. GW821-FHT07F03; assembly: GCF_059418745.1. NCBI lineage: Bacteria > Pseudomonadati > Pseudomonadota > Betaproteobacteria > Burkholderiales > Comamonadaceae > Rhodoferax > Rhodoferax sp. GW821-FHT07F03. Next base: position 235,736 of record NZ_JBWKQM010000008.1, on the reverse strand, counting down.
AAGGCAAACCCAGCTGCACGCGCTGGCAGCCCCTATCCACCACGGAGCACAGCACACGGCTACTGCTGGAGCCCGTCACCGGCCGTTCACACCAGCTGCGCGTGCACCTGGCGGCCATCGGCCATCCGATACTGGGCGACGCGCTATACGCCCCGCCCGCCGTACAAGCCCAGGCCCCGCGCCTGCTGTTACATGCCTGCAGGTTGGCGCTGCAGCACCCAGCCACAGGCGAGGCACTGCTGTTCGAGAATGCCGCGCCGTTCTAGCGGTCTCGCCCGTCGCAGTCGTACCCCTGGCCTGGGCCAAGGCACGATCTACTACACTATTGATAGCTGGCAGCGCAGGTACTAGCTGCGCCGAAGCCGTATTTTTCATGCAAGTGGAGGCAGGCTCCCCTCCGGGAACGGATGGGTGTATAACCAAGCCCCTCCGGTCATGTACCCGGCCTTTGGCGCCGCGCGCATGCCAGCACACACCCGAATCTCCGCGCACAACAGCGCAGCAACAGCAAGGACAAATAAACATGGGCGCACAGTGGAAAGCAAAAGGCAAGGAACTGGCGGCAAATGCCCGCGGCCGTGCCTTCGGAAAACTGTCTAAAGACATCATGGTCGCCGCACGCAGCGGAGCCGACCCGGCAGCCAATGCCCGCCTGCGCCTGCTGGTGGAACAGGCCCGCAAGGTCTCCATGCCCAAGGACACCCTAGACCGTGCGATCAAGAAAGGCGCCGGCCTGACCGGTGAGGCCGTCAACTTCGAACACGTGATCTACGAAGGCTTCGCACCGCACCGCGTGCCGCTGATGGTTGAATGCCTGACGGACAACGTGAACCGCACCGCCCCCGAAATGCGCGTGCTGTTCCGCAAGGGCCAGCTGGGCACCTCCGGCTCCGTCGCCTGGGACTTCGACCACGTGGGCATGATCGAAGCCGAGCCCGCCAATAAGGACGCAGATGCCGAGCTGGCCGCCATCGAAGCCGGTGCGCAAGACTTCGAGCCCGGCGAGGACGAAGGCAACACCCTGTTTCTGACCGACCCGGCCGACCTGGACCTGGTGAGCCGCGCCCTACCCGCCCAGGGCTTTACCGTGCTGTCGGCCAAGCTGGGCTACAAGGCCAAGAACCCGATCGACCCGGCCAGCCTGAGCGCCGAGCAGTTGGAGGAAGTCGAGGCCTTCCTGGCCGCGATTGACGCCAACGACGATGTGCAAAACATCTTCGCCGGCCTGGGCGGTTGACCCGATTCACAACAGGTTCACTACAGTATCCATAGCTGCTACCGCAGCAGCCACCTGCGCTGGAGCCCTATTTTATGCCTGAGACATCTGCCCAACATCTCACCATACTGACGGGCGCCTCGCGCGGCATGGGCCTGGCCATGGCGCAGCAGCTGGCACAGGCCGGCCACCATCTGGTGTGCATTGCACGCAAGGCCAACCCGGCCCTCGCCTCACATGCCGCGGTGGCGCAGTGGCAGCACGACCTGAGCGACACTGCACCCGTGGCGGCGCGCCTGGGGCAATGGCTGCAGCAGCACGACGGCACGCAGTGGGCATCGGTCACGCTGATCAACAACGCCGGCACGCTAGCCCAGCTCACACCCCTGCAAGACGCAGAGTCGGCAGACCTGGCGCAAGCACTGCGCGTGGGATTGGAAGCTCCGATGCTGCTGACCGCCGCGTTCTTGGGCGCAACGCGCGGCTGGCCAGGCAGGCGCCGGGTGCTGAACATCTCATCCGGACTGGGCCAGCGCGCCATGGCCTCGTCGGCAGCCTACTGCGCGGCCAAGGCCGGGCTGGACCATTTCACGCGCTGTGTGGTGCTGGAAGAAGCCCGCCTGCCGAATGGCGCCAAGCTGTGCTCGCTGGCGCCGGGCGTCATTGATACCGATATGCAAGCCCAGCTGCGCGGCGCAGATGCCCGCAGCTTTGCCGACCAGACGTCTTTTGAACGCCTGTATAGCCAGGGCCAGCTGACCTCGCCGCAGGAGGCGGCTGCCCGCGTGCTGGCATATCTGGAGCGGCCCGACTTTGGCAGCCAGCCGGTAGCTGACGTACGGGCCTGATTGCTATTTATTTAATAGCAGTCTGCGCAGCATATATATGCGCCAACGGCCTGAAACACCCCTAAGGTGTTCAATAGATTTCTGGAACGACGATCTCGTTCGGCACGGGCTGGCGGATGTAGTCGTCATGCCGCTCGCGCTCGGGCAACTGGATCGCCGGGTGTGGTACATCCTGGTAAGGCATTTGCTGAAGCAGGTGGTGGATGCAGTTCAGGCGGGCTTTCTTCTTGTCCACGGCCTGCACTACCCACCAGGGCGCCTCGGGGATGTGGGTGCGGTCCAGCATCACTTCCTTGGCCTTGGTGTATTCCTCCCAGCGGCGGCGCGACTCCAGGTCCATGGGGCTGAGCTTCCACTGCTTCAGCGGGTCGTGAATGCGGCCCAGGAAGCGCAGATGCTGCTCTTGGTCGGAAATCGAGAACCAGTACTTCACCAGCTGGATGCCGCTGCGCACCAGCATGCGCTCAAACTCGGGTACGGTGCGGAAGAACTCCTCGTACTGGTCGTCGGTGCAAAAGCCCATGACCCGCTCCACCCCCGCGCGGTTGTACCAGCTGCGGTCGAACAGCACGATCTCGCCGGCCGCCGGCAGGTGCGATACATAGCGCTGGAAGTACCACTGCGTGCGTTCGCGGTCGTTCGGTGCGGGCAGCGCGGCCACGCGGCAGACGCGCGGGTTCAAGCGCTGGGTAATGCGCTTGATGACACCACCCTTGCCAGCCGCGTCGCGGCCCTCGAACAAAATCACCACCTTGTGGCCGGTGGCCACCACCCAGTCCTGCAGCTTGACCAGCTCGGCCTGCAAACGGAACAGCTCGCGAAAATACTGGCGGCGCGCTTCCTTCTGGCTGGGGCTGTCCTCTTCGACCGGCATGCCGTCCAGACCGACCAGCTGGCGGTCTTCGATCTCCATCTCCAGCTCTTCGTCATAGCTGTCGAGCAGGTCGCGGTGCACGCGTTGCATCATTTCATCGGTATAGGCGTTCAAGGCGTTATCCATGGATCTAGGCTAGGTATAGCCCAAGACCTTAGCTTTGATCCATGTCAACTATGTGACAAAACCGTGTAAGCCTGGTGCCGGGCAACAGGCACCATACTCCGCTTTCCATTTCCAAAAAGGAGACTCCCATGCCCCGTGAAGTTGTTGTAGTCAGCGGTGTGCGCACCGCCATTGGTACCTTTGGCGGCAGCCTGAAAGACCAGGCGCCCAGCGCCTTGGGCGGCCAGGTGCTGCGTGAAGCGCTGCTGCGCGCCGGCGTGGACGGTGCCGATGTAGGCCACGTGGTGTTCGGCCATGTGGTCAACACCGAGCCCAAGGACATGTATTTGTCGCGCGTGGCGGCCATCCAGGGCGGCTGCAGCCAGGAAACGCCGGCCTTTAACGTGAACCGCCTGTGCGGCTCCGGCCTGCAGGCCATCGTGTCGGCGGCCCAGTCGATTTTGCTCGGCGATACCGACATCGCCATCGGCGGCGGTGCCGAGAGCATGAGCCGCGCGCCCTACGCCTCGCTTAACACCCGCTGGGGAGCACGCATGGGCGACACGCAAATGGTGGACATGATGGTCGGCGCGCTGCACGACCCATTTCAGAACATCCACATGGGCGTGACCGCCGAGAACATCGCCAAGAAATGGGGCATCAGCCGCGAGACGCAGGATGCGCTGGCGGTAGAAAGCCATAACCGCGCCGAACGCGCCACGCAGGCCGGCTACTTCAAAGAGCAGATCCTGCCCATCGTCCTGAAAAGCAAGAAAGGCGATGTGGCTTTTGCCGACGATGAACATTTCCGCCCCAACTGCACCCTGGCCGACATGGCCAAGCTCAAGCCTGTCTTCATCAAGGAGAACGGCACCGTCACCGCAGGCAATGCCTCCGGTCTGAACGACGCGGCTGCCGCCGTGCTGCTGATGGAAAAGTCCCAGGCCGAAGCGCGTGGCCTGAAGCCGCTGGCTCGCCTGGTGGCCTATGCGCACGCCGGTGTCGACCCGCAGTACATGGGCATAGGCCCGGTGCCGGCGAGCCAGAAGGCGCTGAAACTGGCCGGGCTGACGGTGCAGGACCTGGACGTGATCGAGGCCAACGAAGCCTTTGCCGCCCAGGCCTGCGCCGTAACCCAGGACCTGGGGCTGGACCCGGCCAAGGTGAACCCCAACGGTTCAGGCATCTCGCTAGGCCACCCGATAGGCGCCACAGGGGCGGTGATCACCGTCAAGGCCTTGTACGAGCTGCAACGCATCCAGGGCCGTTATGCACTAGTGACCATGTGCATCGGCGGCGGCCAGGGGATTGCGGCGATTTTCGAGCGCATGTAAACCCGGACGGCATGCAACACCGGAGACCGATCCACTACTTGGAAGTCAGCGTGAATGCCATGCCGTCGGGGGCAAGACATACCTCCGATAAAGCCAGGAGCTGCTCGCGAGGCACGGCTTTGCTGAAAAGAAAGCCTTGTACCAGCTGACAGCCCTCGGCTGCCAAAAAGTCGGCCTGCTCCCGCGTTTCCACACCTTCGGCCACCACTTGTTGGTTCAAGGAGCGGGCGATGGACAAGATGGCCCGCACCAGTTCGGTTCGAAAATCGGTGGTCACAGAATGGATGAATGAACGGTCGATCTTGAGCGTGTCGATGGGAAAGCGGGCCAGATAGGCCAGGGCCGAATAGCCGGTACCAAAGTCGTCAATGGCTATCGTCACCCCCATGCCGCGCAGCGCCTGCAAGGTACTGAGCACGGGGCCATCTTCGTCGAGCAGCAGGCTTTCCGTGATTTCCAGCTCCAACCACTGGGGCCGGCAACCGGTCTCCAACAGAATGCCCGCCACCTGCTCCACCAGACCCGGTGTCTGGATCTGGCGGGCCGATAGGTTGACCGCCACCTTGCGCGGCACGACTGCCTGGGAATTCCACACAACGGCGGTGCAGCAGGATTCGCGCAACACCCAGGCGCCCAGTTCATTGATCAAACCAGAGTCTTCCGCCACCGGGATGAACAGGCTGGGCGAAACCATGCCCAGGCGAGGATGTGTCCAGCGCAGCAGCGCCTCGCATCCCACGACTGCACACGACTCCAGCAGCACCTTGGGCTGGTAGTGCAGCGCCAACTCACCGCGCTCAAACGCGTGGCGCAGATCGGATTCGAGCGTCAGCCGCTCCTGGGCCCGGGTCGTCAAATCCTTGGAGTAGAACCGGAAGCTGTTGCGCCCGCTGTGTTTGGCAGAGTACATCGCGGAGTCCGCGTATTTGAGCAGCTCTTGCGCCACCGCACTGTCTGACGGATAGACCGAAATGCCCATGCTGCAGGACACAAATATCTCCCGCCCCTCTAACCAAAAGCTTTGGTTGAAGGCTGCCCGCACCTTGCCCGCCACGCGCGTGAGATCTGGCCCCGCATGCATTTTTGGCAGCAGAATGCCGAACTCATCACCGCCCAGCCTGGCGATAGTGTCATAGCTGCGCACACTGGCACGCAGGCGCATGGCCACCTCTTTGAGCAAGGCGTCTCCCGCGGCATGGCCCATGCTGTCATTGATCTGCTTGAAGCGATCCAGGTCCACCACCATCACCCCGGCCTGGTAGCGGTGGTAGGCTGCATCGTTCAGCATTTGGGCCAGACGGTCGTTGAACAAAACCCGGTTTGGCATGCCCGTCAGCGGATCGTAAAACGCCATCTGGTGGATCTGGTCCTGGTAGGCTTTGAGCTCGGTAATGTCGCGCCCCACCATCAAGATGCTGGCCACCCGGCCATCGACACCCACCTCGGGCGTCAGGCTCACCAGGCTACAAATGCTACGGCCCTGGGCGTCGGACCAGTGCAGCTCAAACTCAAGCGACTCTTTGCTGTCCACCACGCACACCAGGCGCTGCGTCAAAGCCTGTCCTGCCGATGCGCCCCATAGCGCCGCTGGCGAACACCCCAGCGCACCCGTATTGAGTCGATCCAAGGCCCGGAGCAACACCGGGTTGGCATAACGGCAGCAGCACTGCAGGTCAAAACGGGCAATAACATCTGGCGAATGCTCCACCAGGGTGCGGTATTCGCGCTCACGGTTGGTCAACTCCTGTTGTAACTCCAGCCGCTGCGTCACATCACGTGAAACGGTAATGAAGCGTGGGCCCGAGTCCCCCACGCTACGCATCTGTGACACCGACAATTCAAAATGGCGCAAGCCCAGCGGAGTCATGACCGAGATGACGTGGCCCAAAGAAACGCCCGACTGCTCTGCCTCAATGTAGGCAAGCTCGGCGATGGCAACGCTTTCGGGCGAAAGCACATCCCCCAATGTTCGCCCCAGCAAGCTCTCCCGGTTTGCCGCCAGGAGCTCGGGGCTGCGCGTCCAAACGTTCAGGTAACAGCCATTTCGGTCTGTTTCAAACAGCAGGTCCGGTATGGCATCAATGACGCCCTGCGTGAAGGCCAGCGCCTTCTGGAGCTCGCTCTCCGTATGCTTGCGATCCGTGATGTCTCTGGAATAGCCAACTGTGCCCACCACCTTGCCATGTTCATGCAACGGTGACTTCCAGACCTCCATCCAGCGCCGTTGGCCATGCTCGTCGACGTAGATCTCCTCCACGTAATGGGCCTGCCCGGACGCCATGACGGCTTTGTCATCGGAAATATAGATCTCCGCCAAGTCCTGCGGAAAGAAATCAAACTCAGTACGACCTTCCAGCTCCGCCGTAGAACCCACGCGCGCCACCCTGGCATACGCTGTGTTGGCTGCCAGCAGACGGCTTTGCGTGTCCTTGAGCCAGACAAAAAATGGAAACTCGTCCAGCAGGGTTCGCCAATACTGCTGGCGTTGCAGCAGAGCCGCTTGCAGTTGCTTGGATTCCGACATGTCATGAACGATGGACACGGCAAACAAGTGCTCGCCCATCCGCAAAGTCACACCATGCACCCGCACCGGAATCAGGTTGCCGCTTTGCGTCTTGTGTACGGTTTCAATGACGAAGGCCTGTCCCTGCGGCTTCTGCAATATTTCCAGGCATTGCTCCCATGAAATATTCGGATCGATGTCTGGCGGCCCCATGGTCAGTAAGGTTTTGCGGTCGTATCCAAGGACCCGTACGGCGGCATCGTTTGCATAAACGAAGCGCCTTTCCTCGCCCACGATGAACACACCATCCTGGTACAAGTCGAGCCCCTTGCCCAATAGCACCCAGGCCAGACCCGCGTCATCGCTAAGCGTACTCAAGTCGCTTTGTGCCAAAACCACCGAGTCTTCGACTCTTGTCATGTGCCCCTTGCCTGCATACGTCTCCACCAAGGAAATAGGAGTGAAACAAAGCTCTGCCCACGAGGGCCTTTCACCTGCGATGGGCTAGGGCTGCCCCAAATGCATTAGCAAGTATCGCACCGCGCGGCATACGTGTATCAAATTGAAAGCAAGCCGTGTGCAGAGAGCTTGCATGGCCTGCACCGCATGGTCTGATTTTGGTAGGGACTGGCCCAGCAACGCGCTCTCATCACCTTACATGATCCAGTGGGCAAAAATCCAGTCACCAGCCAGACAAGAAAGGAAAAAAAGGGGAGCACCAGGCGTGCCCCCAGCCAGGCGAGGGCTTAATCGTCGAATTTGCGATTGCCGTGGCCATGGCCGTGACCTGGGCCGCGGTCACCTTGGTCGTTCTGGCGGAAGTCCTGGCGCCGATCGTCACGGCGCTCTTCGTGGCGCTCCGGGCCACGCCCGCCATCGCGGCCACGCTCCCACCATCGGTTGGAATCATTCACCCTGACGAAATACACCGGACGACCGCAGGCGTTGTACTCGGCACAATGCTTTGCCCAGTGTTTCGAATGCCCCGGCGGAACATACAGATACAAAGGCGGTGGCTGTACCGGCGCACGCTGTATCCAGACCGGCTGGGCATACAGCACAGGTGGTGGTGGCTGGCTACCAAAGCTGATCTGGCCATACACCCCGGGGGCAAAGGCACCGCCCACGGTGGCGTTCAAATACAGCTCCTGCGCCTGTGCCGAACCCGTACCAAGCGCCCCCACAGCCCCCAACAAACCCAGCACCAGACCGGCCTTGCGCAGCTGCTTAGCAGCCAGCAACCGGGAAACCACAACAAGCGGATATGCCATAAAAGACTCTCATTCGAAAAAAGGACTAGCGATTAAACGCGACAACACAGCCGCAGGAGGACCGGAGCGACCATCCTCTTGTAACAATAATATTCCATGCTCAAAGGGCCACGCAGGCCCCAGTGCTCAGGGCGCTATCAGCATCTGGTAGATGTCGTCCTTGATCTTCAGCCGCTTTTTCTTCATATCTTCCATGGCTACATCGGAGATGGCACCGCCGTCCTGCTCCAGCTGGGTCACGGCATGGTTCACCTCGTCATAGGCTTCAAACAAGTGCTGGAAGCGCACACTGCTGAGCTTCAGGCTGCGGATCTTGCCCACCAGTTGGGGGTATTCATGGGCCAGGTCATGGTTGAGAAGTTGCATTTTGTCTCCTGATTGTTGTGGGAATGCACCTTAGAACGTAAACACGTTCTTAGCTACTCTGGAAGCTGCGGGCCCTGAAGGTCAGGACCAGCGTATCCCGGTAGCCGCCCGGTGCCAGGGGCTGGATGGGGGTGGACTCGTGCACCACGCGCGCATCGTCCAAGAACAACAGGCTCCAGGGTTCGGTCAGCGTGAAGCGCTGGCCGTTCGGGCCGTCTGCCTCAAAGACCCGGGTTTCACCGCCCTTGATGCCCGAACGCCCCACCAGCAGCACGGCCACAAAGTCCACGCCGTCACGGTGCGCGCCTTCGGGGGTGGGCCGGCCTATGCCGTCGGTGGTGTCGATGCGAAACTGGTGAGCTTCCACATACCAGGGCGGTGGGCCACCGGCCTGAGCCCCGCCACGCAAGGCGGTGCATGCACGGCCCAGGGCCAACAGCAGCTGCGACCACACAGGCTGGGCCACATCGGCGTCCAGCATGGGCGCAAACCAGCGCTCCATGCCGCCGTGCAGAGCGTTGTACTCCACCGGCTGCCAGTGCGCTCGGTGCGGAACCTGCTGCAGCGTATCGGCCTGCAGCACAAAGCAGGAATGGCGCCGGCGGCGGTAGCGGCCGCCGTCCTTCAGGTATTCGTCAGGCGGCAAATCATTCCAGCTGGGGCACAGCGCCAGCAGATCGTCCAGCGTGCAACCCGCCAGCGCAGCCAAGCCCGCCGGGTCCAAGGTGGCATAGGCCTGGCGGTTCACCACATCTACAAACTGCGCCACCGGGGTGAACGGCGCGGATAACAGTGCTGTGCTCATGCTTCTATCTTCACGCCTTTCCAGAAAGCGACGCGGTCCGTGACCTCTTCGGCACCGGACTTGGGGTTGGCGTAGTACCAGGCGGCGTCGGTGTTCATTTCGCCGTTGACCATCAGCGAGTAGTAGCTGGCCTGGCCCTTCCAGGCGCAGGTGGTCTTGTGGTTGCTGAAGCTGACGAACTCGCGGTTCAGCGAACTCAACGGGAAATAGTGGTTGCCTTCAACCACGGCGATGTCGTCGCTTTCGGCGATCACGGCGCCGTTCCAGATGGCTTTCATGGGGATTCCTTGTGGTGGACGGGTGTAATGGCTCAAGCAGCCCTCGGGTAGCTGGCAGGATAAACCACTGGTGCCCCCACCCACAAAGACCGCAAGCCCGAAAATACTATTGAAAATATAGCACCTGGCGCAGGCAAAATCTGCGCTGGACGTGTTTTTACTATGAATGCAAGCCAGGTCGTATGATTTCGGTCAAGCGGCGCCGAACTCTGCGCCCAAAGGGCTCCATGGACACGCATTACCTGACATCACTCTTCTCCCCCGACTCGATCGTAGTGTTCGCCAGCCCCGAGTTGCAGGCCCTGCCGAACGCCCTGCGGGCCCAGCGCTTCAGCGGCCGGTTGAACTTTCTGGACATTCATACCACCGGCACGCTGGCCGACCTGGCGCAGACCCGTGCCGACCTGGCCGTCATCGCCCTCCCACCCGAGGACATGGCCGCCGCACTGGAGGTGGCTGGGCGCATCAAATGCCGCTCGGCGGTGGTTGTCTCCAGCGGCGTGCCGGCCAGCCTGGCCGGCGAGCTGCACCGCGTGGCACGCCGCCACGGCATGCATTTGATGGGGCCGAATTGCCTGGGCTTCCAGCGCCCGCAGCTGGGGCTGAACGCCAGCCTAGCGGGTGCACTGGCCGCCCCCGGTCCGCTGGCCCTGGTGTCGCAATCGGGTGCGCTCACGGCCTCGATACTGGACTGGGCGCGGCACAACGCGGTGGGCTTTTCCAGCGTGGTGTCGCTTGGGCCGAATGCGGCGGTGGACATTGCCCAGGTGCTGGACTTTCTGGCCTCCGACCCGCAGACGCACAGCATCGTGGTCTGCATGGAAGGCATAGCCAACGCCCGCAGCTTCATGAGTGCGCTGCGTGCAGCCGCCAACGCCAAGCCGGTAGTGGTACTGAAAGCCGGGCGCAAGTCGGCCGGCAACACGGCGGCGCATACCCATTCGGGCACCATCGTCGGCAGCGACGATGTGTTCGACGCGGCCCTGCGCCGCGCGGGTGCGGTGCGCGTGCGCTCATTCGTGCAGCTGTTTTCTGCGGCCAAATGCCTGGCATCGCGCTACCAGGCCGTGGGCAAACGCCTGGCCATCGTCACCAACGGTGGCGGGCCCGGCGTGCTGGCCGCCGACTGGATCACCGAAATTGAGCTGCAGCTCGGCCTGCTCAGCCCCGCCAGCCAGGCCGCGCTGGCGCCCCAGCTGCCGTCGCAAGCCTCACTGTGCGATCTGGTGGACCTATCGGAAGACGCCCGCCCTGCCCACTACCGTGCGGCGGTAGAAACAGCCAGCCACGACAGCCAGGTGGACGGCGTGCTGGTTATCCATTCACCCAAGGCCGGCTGCGACGCTACCGGCGTGGCCCAGGCACTGGCCGATTTCAAACCCCACCTGTCCAAACCGCTGCTGACCTGCTGGATGGGCGACGCCTCGGTGGGCGAAGCGCGCACCGCACTGAACGCGGCAGCCATCCCCACATTCCGTACGCCGGAGGCGGCGGTGGGTGCGTTTGGCAACATCGCTTCCTTCTACCAAAACCAGCAACTGCTGCAGCAAACACCACCGCCGCTGTCGGCCCTGGCCAAGCCGGATGTAGAAGGTGCGCGCCTGCTGATCGAAGGCGTGCTGGCCGAGCGCCGCAAGGTGCTGACCGAAATGGAGTCCAAGGCCCTGCTGGCGGCCTTCCACATCCCGGTGACGCAGACCGTGCTGGCCCGCAGTGCGAACGAAGCGATGATGATCGCCACCCAACTGGGCTACCCGGTGGCGCTGAAGATCGACTCGCCCGACATCAGCCACAAGTCCGACGTAGACGGCGTGGCACTGAATGTGATGAACGCCGTGGGCGTGCGCGACACCTATAACGACATGGTGCAGCTCGTGGCGCGGCAAATGCCCGATGCGCGCATCCACGGCGTGACGGTGCAGAATATGGCGCGCCACAAGCGCGGCCGTGAGGTCTGCATCGGCCTGGTGACCGACGATCCGTTTGGCCCGGTGATCGCCTTTGGCGCGGGCGGCACCATGATTGAGCTGATCAACGACCGCGCCATGGAGCTGCCGCCACTCAACCAGTTCCTGGCACGCCAGCTGATAGACCGTTCCCGCGTGAGTGAAACCCTGGGCGAATGGCGCGGCGCCAGCGCGGTGGACATGGACGCGCTGGAGCGGGTGCTGATGCGCGTCTCTGAAATGGTCTGCGAGCTGCCCCAGCTGCGCGAGATGGACATCAACCCCATCATCGTGGACGCTTCCGGCGCAGTGGCGGTGGACGCGCGCATCGTGATCGACAGCGCATCCCCCGCGGGCAGCGGGCGCGGCCCCGAATACCAGCACCTGGCCATACTGCCCTACCCGGCCCGCTACGAACAGGTCTGGCCCCTACGTGGCGGCGGGCAGACCACGCTGCGCCCGATACGCCCGGACGACGGCGAGATGCTGCAGGACATGGTGCGCGGCCTGTCGGCCGAGAGCCGCTACTTCCGCTATGTGTCCATGCTGTCCGAGCTACCGCCCAGCATGCTGTCGCGCTTCGCGCTGATCGACTACGACCGTGAAATGGCCCTGGTGGCCGTGCACAAGCAGCGCAGCCCAGACGCGAGTGGCGAGATGCAGGAGACGGAGCGCATCATCGGCGTGTCGCGCTTCATTACCAACCCCGACAACGCCAGTTGCGAATTTGCGCTGGTAGTCGCCGATGACTTCGGTGGCCGTGGCCTGGGCACACGCCTGATGCTGTGCATCATGGACGTGGCGCGCGAAAAAGGCCTGAGTGAAATCCACGGCCTGGTGTTGGCCAACAACCCTGGCATGCTCAAGCTGATGCGCAGCCTGGGTTACACCATCCAGCCCTTTGCCGAGGACCCCGACTTCCGGCTGGTGACGCACACTTTGTGAGGTTCTAAAACCGGTGGCGGATACCCAGCCCCACGCTGTTGCCCACAGCCTGGTTACTCGCCTTGTCGTACAGGTAGGTAGCGTAGACGTCGGTTCGCAAGCTCAGAAAATGGTCATAACCCAGCGCTGCGGTATTGCGGGTGAACGACGCAACCGTCGGATTGTCGGTACTGGTGTGGGCCCACGAAACCTGCACTGCGCCCGCGGCGGTCACAGGAATGGACGTGCCGACCTGGTAGGTGTGCGTCTTAATGTCTGTCACCGCGTTGTCGGTCGTCTGTGCCGACCCGTATAACTTGGCCGGACCGAAGTCATAGCTCAAGCCCGCCTGGTAGGCCCGCTGGCCCGTCGATGGCGCTACCGCTGCAGTACGCACGTTTTGCGCCGACAGCACGGCCACGAGTGGCCCGTTGGCGTAGTTCAGGCTCAGGCCCGCATTATTGACAGCCGTATTGGTAGCAACCTCACCCAGGCTATAGATCGCGGTTCCGCTAACCCCGCCTATTTTGGGTGACACGTACTGCACCGCGTTGTCCCAAACCGTGTCGCCAATCAGAGTACCGCCGAACGTGGCCACGTAGGACTGCAGCACCAGCGGTGAAAACACCACTGACGACTGGAACGGATTCACAGCCTGCATCGCCAAGTAGTACGGCGAGGTTTGTCGCCCCAACGTGACAGCGCCAAAGTCGCCTTGTAGCCCTACCCAGGCGTTGCGGGAGAACGCTGTGGGGTCCTTGGCCGAACGGCCCGCGCCGCCGGTATCCGACTGAAAAAAGTTCTCCAGCTGGAACACGCTTGCCAGTCCACCACCCAGATCCTCCTTGCCACGCAAGCCAAAGTAAGAGGTGGTCAACCCGCCAGAACCGACCACGGTGTTGCGCACCGTGGTGTCGCTGCGTTTGATGCTGGCTACATAAGTGCCCACCAGCCCGTAGAGCTGCACGCTGCTCTGGGCAGTAGCCTGTGTGGCAAATGCCAAGGCACTCAGGGTGGCCATGGCGCCGGCGGCCCATTGCATGGATTTTGTGTGAAGTAGGGACATGCGTATTCTCAATAATGTGAAGGTAGGTGTCGTCCAAAAGGGCGACGCAAGCAATCTGCTTTGGGCTATTCCCGGTTCAGTACCCGGTGCATTTGTTCTTGGTCCAGCCCGTTCTCCCATTTGGAGACGGCGATGGTTGCCACGGCATTTCCAATGAGGTTCGTCGGCACCAGGCCTTCTGCGAGCAATCGGTGCACGCCCAGGATCAATGCAACGCTGGTCACGGGAATGCTGCCCACGGTCGACAGCGTGGCCGCCAGTACCACGAACGCAGCCCCAGCGACGCCAGCCGCACCTTTCGACGTCAGCAGCAACACGCCAAGCAGCAGAAGTTGCTGGTAAATGTCCAGCGGCGTATTGGTGGCCTGCGCGAGGAACACCGCCACCGAGGCCAAATAGAGACAAGTCCCATCCAGGTTGAACGAGTAGCCTGTAGGAATCACTAGGCCGACGACACTGCCCTTGCAACCCAGGTTTTCCATCTTGACCAACATCCGCGGCAGCACGGCTTCGGAGGACGTCGTTGCAAGACAGATCAGCAGTTCATCGCGCAGATACCGCAGCAGCTTGAAGATGCTGAAACCCAGGAATTTACACAACGGTGCCAGGACCAGGAACACAAACACCAGGCAGGTGAAATAAAAGCAGATCAGCAGATTGCCCAGAGATGCGAGCGCGCCCGCACCATAACGACCGACGGTAAAGGCAATGGCGCCGAATGCCCCGATAGGCGCCAGGTACATCACGATGGCGACGGCGCGAAACAGCATCTCCGAGCCGATGTCCAGCAGCTGGATCACCGGCTTGGCGCGCGGCCCGATGGCGACCAGCGTGCTGCCCAGGATCACAGAAATCAGCAGCACCTGCAGCACGTTGCCTTCGGCAAATGAGCCCACCAGTGTCGAAGGAATGATGTCCATCAAAAAGCTCACCGTGCCATGCGACTTGGTCTGGTCAACGTAAACCTTCACCGACCCCGCATCCAGTGCCGAGGTGTTGACGTTCATGCCCACGCCGGGCTGCCACACATTCACGATCACCAGCGCAAGAACCAAGGCCACGGTGGTCATCACCTCAAAGTAGATCAGGGCCTTGATGGCGACCTTGCCCACCTTCGACATATCGCCCATCTTGGCTATGCCGAGCACAACGGTGCAGAACACGATGGGCGCGATCAGCATGCGTATAAGTTTGATGAAACCATCACCCAGGGGTTGCATCAGCTTGCCAGCATCGGGGTAAAAGTGCCCTAGGACGACGCCCAAGACCATCGCCACCAGCACCTGCACCCATAACTGCCGGTACCACGCGCGCCGCGGCTTTGGCTGCGATGCATCCGCAGCCATGTTGTCTGCATTCATTTTTGTCTCCTAGATTACGCTCGCTAAAGCGAGACTCATATGGGTATCTGCGAAATGGCCTGTCGGCACACCGATCAAGGTGGCTTGGGCAGATTGGCAGTGATTTATCGACTCCGACGCCGATTCTGGGGGCACAAGACCCTACAAGCAAGTTCTAGCAAACGCTAGCAGCTATGCATTCACAGCATGGCTTATGAGAAGATCCGGACATGAACCTGAATCAACTGGAGACCTTTGTACGCGTTGCCGAACACGGCAGCTTCAGCAAGGCAGCTATGGTGCTCGGTGCTGCGCAGCCGGCCCTGAGCCGGCAGGTGCGTGCGCTGGAGGTTGAAATGCGCGAACCTCTGCTGCTGCGCCATGGCCGGGGCGTGGAGCTCACCGAGGCCGGTCGCCGGTTGCTGGACCATTGCTACAACATCCTCCATCTGGTCGAGCAAGCCAAGGAGAACGCGGTCACGCAGCGCGACGAGCCCACCGGTAGCATCGTGATCGCGATGCCGCCCACGCTGGCGCGCCTGCATACGCTGCCCTTGATCGAGGCCTTCCGCGACGAGCTACCCAAGGCCCACCTGGCGATCATCGAAGGCTTCTCGACGCACATCACCGAGTGGCTGGTTTCGGGGCGCTGCGACCTCGGCCTGGTGCACAGCCCGGAGCCCTTGCCCGCGCTCGACATCCAGCCTTTGCGAGAAGAACGGCTGTGCCTGGTGAGTCCAGCAAACCAGGCGCCCACCGGACCGGTGACCTTGCGAGACCTGTCGAAGTACTCGCTGATCATGCCGGAGCGAGGGCAAACCTATCGCAAGCTGATGGAGTCGGCAGCAGCCATGGCGGGCGTGCCGCTGCATGTCGAGTGGGAGGTTTCCAGCGTGTCGGTGATCCTCGACCTCGTAAGTGCCGGCATAGGGCACGCTACCCTGAGTGAAGACGCCATTCGCGTATTTGCGCATCCCAAACGGCTGGTCGTGTCGCCGTTCGAACGCCCCGAGATCAAGACCACGCTCTGCCTTGTCACGCCTGCGCAGCGACGGGAAACACCTCTGAGGCGTCGCACGGCTGCGCTGGTTACGCGGCTGATCCGCGGTCGTTGATGCTTTGCTATCAAATTAATAGCTGCTCACGCAGGTAAATTCTGCGCCAGCGGCCTTTTTTACCCCAACTGCTTCCAGCCAATCACACCTGGGCGGCTGGCATAGCGCACCAGGGCGTCCAGCGCCTCTACCTGCACACGGGCGGCACGGCCGCGGTAGACCTCGGCGGCCAGCCATTCGCCTTCGGCCTGCAGCGCAGCTTCGTCGGCCAGGCGGGTGTGCCAGACCTTTTGGGTGGCGTCCCAACGGTAGCCGCGCTCTTTCAGCGCGTCCTTGGCGTCGAACGGAGCACCGGTAGCCTGCAGGCGGTAACGCGTGGCTTTGGACGCCTCAAGCAGCCGGGCCAGGCCGCTACCACCCGAGTTGGGCAGCATGGCCTGCAGCACGGCCAGCAGCGCGTGGCAGTCCATCTCGGCACGGTGGGCATCGTAAAACCAGCCCAACTCCAGCGCCAGGGCGGACAATTTGGCGGATTCACGGCCCTCGGCCTTCCAGTCGATATCGGCAAACGAGCAGGCCCAGGCTTTGGCGGCGAAAGCTGGAAACCGTGCTTCGACAAAGGGCCGGTCGAAAGCCGCGTTGTGCGCCACTACCAGGTCCACGCCATCCAGCAGCTCGGCGACGCGGGCCTCGTCCAGGTGCTGGCCCTGCACCATGCTGTCGTCTATGCCGGTTACCTGGCGGGCAATCGCGGGGATGGGCATGCCCGGGTCTTCCAGGCCGTCATATACCTGCACCGTGCCGCAGGGCAAGCCGGTGGCGGTGTCCACGTCCACCCGCAGCAGAGCCAGTTCGATGATCTTGTCGCGGCTGTGTTCCAGGCCGGTGGTTTCGGTGTCCAACACCAGCAGACGCAGCACGCCGGATGCGGGTGGCGCGGCAAACTGCAGCTGCGGCACCAGCCGGCGCAGCACGCGGTAGTCGGGGTGCTGCTCCAGCTGCGCAGCCATGGCTTCCATGCTGTACTCGGTGGACGGTTGCGCGGCAGCTGCCACCTGCTGTACAGCGACGGGCTTGGGCACCGGGGCGGCACGCACGGAGGCAGATTTTTCGGTTGGCAGCGCGGGGACTGCAAAGACATCGTCCGCAAAGCCCAGGCTGAGCTGCTGCGAAGCGTCCACCACGGCCTTGCGGGCGCGTGGTGTGCGGGTCAGAGGACCCGAGGAATTGGAGGGCATCGGCAAGAGGAATGACAGAGGGGCGCCGAGTGTACGCTGCCCCCACCCGCCCCCACCGGCGACCCGCTGGCTCAGGTACGGCCAGCCAGCACGATGGCGTCGCGCGACAGGCCGTCGATCTTGCCGGTGATGCCGGTCAGCACGTTCGCCACCACCGCAAACTCGCGGCCAAAATTGCCGGCGCGTGCGGCAATCACCAGCGCGTTGAAGCTAACCACCTTGGCCTCGCGGGCCACGCTCTGGATGTCGCTCACGATGCCGGTCAGCTCACGCTTCATGCTGTCG
Organism: Rhodoferax sp. GW821-FHT07F03; assembly: GCF_059418745.1. Lineage (NCBI taxonomy): Bacteria > Pseudomonadati > Pseudomonadota > Betaproteobacteria > Burkholderiales > Comamonadaceae > Rhodoferax > Rhodoferax sp. GW821-FHT07F03. The sequence goes on along the minus strand of NZ_JBWKQM010000008.1, from coordinate 218,282 downwards.
GACTTGGATTTGCTGATGTCGTCAAACACCGTGGTGGCTTTGTTCAGGGCGTCCAGCACCACATCGGTCTGCTCCACCAACTGGGCCACCGACGCGGCCTGACGGTCGTCGCGCTGGGCTATCTGTGCCAAAGCGGTGCGCACCAAGCTGGTGAATTCCTGGATGGTGGTGGCCACGCCATGATCACCGTGGTAGACCGCGTCCAACTTGCGGGCATTGGCAACATCCAGCGTCTTGGAAAATTCCAGCAGCTGGGCCTGGCTTTCAGAAAACAGCGCCAGAGTGCGCTCCGCCGCCTGGCGTTTGTCTTTATCCCCCTGTGAAGCCAACACGGTTTGCAGAATCATGCGCTGCGACAGCATACGTTGGCGCGCCGCCAGATTGACGGTGGAAATACCGGCGGGGCTGGCGGCCGGGGCGACCGCGGAGCGGGGGCTTGTATGCATCAGGTCTCCAGAAATCGACTAGGGGAAAGTCCCCACTGTCAATGCAGCAAACCCTGTGCCACTCCCCTGCCTGGCAGTATCAAAACTCTTCGGTATCCACGTCGGCCTGGTTGGCCGAGCTGTAGCGCGCCGCCGTGACGGTGCGCTGGTTGATGAGCGCATCCAAGCGGGCCAGCAGTTCGGGTGACAGGTGCACATCGGCCGCATCCAGGTCTTCGTCCAGGTGCTCCACACGGGTGGTGCCAGGGATGGGGATGATGTGCTCGCCCTGCTGCAGCAACCAGGCCAGGGCCAACTGGGCCTGGGTGCAGCCGGCTTCGCGCGCAATGGCTGCGTAGCCGCTGAGCAGGCGCAGATTGGCGGCGTAGTTCTCGGGCGCAAAACGGGGCATGCCGCGGCGTATGTCCTTGGCGTCCAGCGTGTTTACGTCTTGCAGCGTGCCAGTCAAAAAGCCTCGCGCCACTGGACTGAAAGCCACAAAGGCCGTGCCCAGCTCCTTGCAGGCCTGCAGTACCGCGATCTCGGGGTTGCGCGTCCACAGCGAGTACTCGGTTTGCAGCGCGGTGATGGGGTGCACGGCATGGGCTTTGCGCAGCGTGCTGGCCGATACCTCGGACAGGCCTATGGTCTGGATCTTGCCCTCGCGCACCAGGTCGGCCAGCGCGCCCACACTGTCTTCAATCGGCACGGTTTTGTCCCAGCGGTGCAGGTAATACAGGTCGATGACCTCGGTGCGCAGGCGCTTCAGCGCCTCTTCACAGGTGCGCTTGAGGGTAGCCGGGCGGCCGTCGATCACGCGCTTGCCGTCCACGCCGGTCATGCCGCATTTGCTGGCCAGGGTGAACTTGTTACGGTGCTTCGACAGAGCACGCCCCACCAGCTCTTCATTGCTGCCAAAGCCGTACAGAGCGGCAGTGTCAAACAGGGTCACGCCGCGGTCCAGCGCGTGCAGCAAGACGGATTCGCCCTGCTCTGCCGTGACCGGCGCGCCATAGGCGTGGCTCACGTTCATGCAACCCAGGCCGATGGCGGAAACTTGGAAGGGGCCGAGCGCGCGGTTTTGCATAGCTTTCAACTCTCCATAAAAAATGCTGCTAGCGCAGATATTACCTGCGCTAGCAGCTATACATTCAGTAGCAATGTATCAATACGTCAATGTGCCGATCCGGTCAAGATGAACTCAGGCGTGGTCACCGGGCCGGAGCCACTGAAGCGCTCCAGGGCCAGATAGATCACCGGCGTGATGAACAGCGTAATGGCCTGGGAGAACACCAGCCCACCGACCACGGCCAGGCCCAGCGGCTGGCGCAGCTCGGCGCCCGCGCCTATGCCCAGGGCAATCGGCAAGGCGCCCATCAGCGCGGCCAGCGTGGTCATCATGATGGGGCGGAAGCGCAGTATGCAGGCCTCGCGGATCGCCTCGGCAGGCGTCATGCCACGGTGGCGCTGCGCCTCCAGCGCGAAGTCGATCATCATGATGGCGTTCTTCTTCACGATACCAATCAGCAGCACGATACCGATGGTGGCAATCAGCGTCAGGTCCTGGCCGAACAGCATCAGCGTGGCCAGCGCCCCCACGGCGGCAGACGGCAGGCCGGCCAGAATCGTCAATGGGTGGATATAGCTCTCGTACAGTACGCCCAGCAGCACATAGATGACCAGCAAGGCCGCCACCACCAGAATCGCCTGGCTACCCTGCGAGCTTTGGAACACCGCAGCATCACCGCCGTAGCTGGTGATGATGCTGGACGGCATGCCAATGGCCGTGCTGGCCGCGTCGATCTTGGCAGTCGCATCGCCCAGGGCCGCGCCGGGTGCCAGGTTGAATGACACAGTTACCGCCTGCAACTGACCCGCATGGTTGATGGCAGTGGGGCCTACGGTGCGCTCCACCGTGGTGAAGCTGGACATGGGCACCAAGGTCCCGTTGGACGAGCGGACGTAAATGCCGTTCAGTGCACGTTCATCCAGCTTGGCCTCGGGAGCCACTTCCATGATCACCTGGTAACTGTCGGTGGGCAGGTAGATGGTGGACACCTGGCGCTCGCCGAAGGCGCTGAACAAGGCGGTGCGTATGGTGTCAATCGACACGCCCAGGGTGTTCGCGTTGTCACGGTCGATCTTCAACTGGGCTTGCAGGCCGCGCAGCTGCGAGTCGCTGGTCACGTCACGGAAGATGGGGTCGGCACGCAGCTGCTCTTGCAGCTTGTTAGCCCAGGTGTTCAATTCATCAGCCTTGATGCTTTGCAGGATGTACTGGTACTGGGCCTTGCTCTGGCGGCCACCCAGCTGCAGGTTCTGCACAGGCCGCATGAAGACGTTGATGCCGGCCACGGCGCGCAGCTTCTTGCGCAGGCCTTCGACCACCTTCTTCATGGGCAGGCGTTCGCCTTGCGCCTTGAGGTTGATGAACATGCGCCCTGAGTTCTGCGCATTGTTGCCGCCGGTGAAGGAGCTGACCGTGGCCACGTTCTCGTCCGCCCGGAAGATCGTCGCCGCACGTTCCTGCAGCTTGACCATTTCAGGGAAGGACACGTCTTCCGCAGCTTCGGTGGTGACCTGGATCTGGCCTATGTCTTCCTCGGGGAAGAACCCTTTGGGAATGATGTAGGCCAACCAGAACGTGGCGACAAACGTACCCGCCGCCACCAGCAGCACCAACTTGCGGTGGCGCAGAGCCAGGTCCAGCGTCTTGGTATAGCCGGCCAGCACCACGTTGAAGCCAGTCTCAAAGGAATGCACCAGGCGGCCTGGCGGCTTCTTGTGCGACTCGTCACTCAGAAAGCGGCTGGCCAGCATGGGCACCAGAGTCAGCGACACAAAGGCCGACACCACGATGGACAAGCCCACCACCACGGCGAATTCGTGGAACAGCAACCCGATCACGCCGGGCATGAAGAAGATGGGAATGAACACCGCGATCAAGGAGGTGGACATGGAAACGATGGTGAAGCCCACCTCGCGCGCCGCACGCAGCGAGGCCTGGAACGGGTCTTCGCCGTTTTCGACGTGGCGGATGATGTCCTCCAGCACCACGATGGCGTCGTCCACCACCAGACCCACGGCCAGCGTCAGACCCAGCAGAGAAATATTGTCCAGGCTGTAATTCAAGCCCCACAACAAGGCCACGGCCCCCACCAGGGACACGGGCAAGGACAAGGCCGGTATCAAGGTGGCGATGAAGCGCCGCAGGAACAGGAAGATCACCAGCACCACCAGCGCAATCGTGCCCATCAGGGTCAGCGACACATCGTGCAAGGCCTCGCGCACGGACTTGGAGCGGTCGTTCACCGGCGTCATGGAAACCGACTGCGGCATCTGGCTTTGCAGCCTGGGCAGCGCGGCGCGGATGGAGTCCACCACCTTCACCGTGTTGGCACCCGGCTGGCGCTGGATGGCAAGCGTGATGGAGTTCTCGCCATCCAGCGTAGCCCAGCTCTTCAGCGTTTCCAGGCTGTCTTCCACGCTGGCTACGTCTTTCAGGCGCACCGGATTACCGCCCCGGGTGCTAACGATCAAGTCCGAGAAGTCGGCCGCGTTGCGCAGTTGCCGATTCGCCTGCAGCACCAGGGTTTGGCGCGGCCCCTCCAGGGTACCCACCGGCGTGTTCACGTTGGCGGACTTCAGGGCACTGCTCAGTTCGTCCAGGCCAATATTGCGCACCGCCAGGGCTTGCGGATTCACGCGCACACGTACGGCGTAGCGCTTGGCGCCAAAGATATTCACCTGGGCCACGCCGTCGATGGTGGACAGCGTGGGTGAAATCAGATGCTCGGCAAAGTCTTGCAAGTCTGCCGGTGCCAACGATGGCGAGGTCATGGCCACCAGCAGCACCGGCGCGTCCGCCGGGTTCACCTTGCGGTAAGACGGCGGGTTGGTCATGTCGGTGGGCAGGGAACGCTGTGCACGCAGCAGGGCCGCCTGCACATCCACCGAGGCGGCGTCGATGTTGCGGCCTTCGTCAAACTCCAAAGTCAACGAGGTGCTGCCCAGAATGCTGGTGGAGCTGATGGTCTTCAGGCCGGGCACGGTCTGGAACTGCTTCTCCAGAATCAGCGCCACCGAGCTGGCCATGGTCTCGGGGTTGGCCCCCGGCAAGGTGGCCGACACGTTGATCACCGGTGTGTCGTAACTGGGCAGGGCCGCCACCGGAATCTTCTGGAAACCAATGACACCGGCCATGACCACCGCCGCATTGAGCAGCACCGTCATCACCGGACGGCGGATAAAGACTTCAGAAAAGCTCATGGTGCGGCAGGCCGAGGTGTGTTGGCGGAATCGGCGCTGGCGCTCTTGGCCACCGAGCTGGCGGCGTCACTTGCAGCGGGGCTGGAGGCCGCGGGTTTGGCGTCATGGGCACGCTCGACCACGCGGGAACCGGGGCGCACGTTCTGCTTGCCGTCCACCACGATGGCATCACCGGCATTCACGCCCGTGACAGCGGCGTCCGTGCCCTGGGCATACACCAACTGGATGGGTTTGGACACCGCCTTGCCCTCCTCCACCGTGTAGACGATGTTACCGCGCGCGCTCTGGATGATGGCCGCCTGGGGCACAACCACCGCACCCTTCAGGGTGTTGAAGGTTTGCGATACCTCTACAAAAGCACCGGGCCACAGCTTGCCTTCTTTGTTGGCGAACTCTGCCTTGGCCTTGACCGAGCCCGAGCTGGCATCCACCGCGTTGTCCACAAACTGCAGGCGGCCCGTAAATGAGCCGCCGCCATCGCCCAGGGTTGCAGTCACGGGTGCGCCACCGCCCTTCAATGCTGCAAGAGCGTTGGGAAGGTTGCGCTGCGGCAGGCTGAAGCCCACCGAGATCGGGTCCAGCTGGGTAATCGTCACCAGGGTGGTGACATTGGCCTGGACCACGCTGCCGGTAGACACAGGTACTTGGCCTGCTCGGCCAGTATTGGGCGCGGCTATGCGGTCAAACGACAGCGCGACCTTGGCCGCGTCTATCGCCGCCTGGTCTGCTGCCACGGTGGCGGCCAGGGCATCGACCTGGGCCTGGGCGGTATCCAGAGCGCCCTGGGAAATAAAGCTCTGGCGGAACAACTCCTGGCTGCGCGCGAACTGCCGTTTGGCGTCAGCCAGGGAGGCGTTGTCCTTGGCCAATTGGGCGCGGGCCTTGGCCAGGTTGGCCTCGTCGGTACGCGAATCCAGCGTGAACATCAACTCTCCGGCTTTAACGAACTGCCCTTCCTGGATGTGCACCTTGGCCACCACACTGGTGACCTGGGCCTTGACGTCCACACTGGTGATGGGCGTGACTGTACCCGTGGCCTTCAGTACCACCGGGAAGTCCTTGGACTGCGCCTTGACCGTGGTGATGGTGACCGGTGGCGTGGCCGACGAGGCCCCGGCGGAAGGTGCGGCGGCGGCACTGGCGCCACCTGCAGGGGCCGCCACATCGGCCTTACCTGAGCAGCCCGCCAGGACCAGCACCAGCGCGCCGCAAACAGTATTCAAAAGAATGGGAACAGTCTTCATGGGGTTTCTAGGTCGGGTCGAAAAGTGCGCCAAAGAATGGCCAATCCTGCTTGCAGGTCGCGTAGCTCTTTGCCGGTACAAGCCGTCAAAGCACGTTCTAAATCAGCCTGCGCATCCTGCTGGATATGTGCAAGCTGTGCCAACCCGGCATGGGTAGGCTGTAATTGGGTACGCCGCCGGTCGTCGCTGGCGGTTTGGGGGGAAACCAGGCCGCTCTGCACCAGGCGGTCCGTCATGGCCGAAGCCGTGGGCATAGTGACGCCCAGAAAAGCCGCGACCTCGCCAATCGAACAGTCCGGCTTGCGTGCAATGAAGTTCAGGCAACGAAACTGCGGCACCGACAAATGTGCACCCGCACCTAGCCTCATCGCCTGGCGGATGGAATCCATCACGGCGGGCACAACCTCCAACACCATGGCGGCATGTTTTTGTACGGACGATGAAGCGGGCAAAGCAAATAATTGGTTAGCTAAACTAAGTGAAATCATATGCTGCCCCGTCAGGCCGGATGCCAGTACAAGGCCTGTTGCATATCGTCACAAGGTAAAGAATTGCAAAATTGTTGGCGGATTATCCGAATTCGCTGTGCATTTGCCATGACAACAACCCGGAGTTCTATGCTGACCTTGCACCACCTGAACAACTCCCGTTCGCAGCGCGTGCTGTGGCTACTGGAAGAACTGGGCCTGGACTACCAAATCCAGCGCTACCAACGCGACGCCACAACCATGTTGGCGCCGGCCAGCCTGCGCGCAGTGCACCCCCTGGGTAAATCGCCGGTGCTAACCGATGGCGCCACGGTGCTGGCCGAATCGGGCGCGATTGTGGAAACCGTGATCGAACAGCATGGCCAGGGCCGGCTCGCCCCGGCTGTCGGCACGCCGGATCGTCTACGCTACCGCTACTGGCTGCATTACGCCGAAGGTTCGGCCATGCCGCCTCTGTTGCTCAAGCTCATCTTTGACAAGATCGAGAACACCAAGATGCCGTTCTTCGTGAAGCCCATTGCCAAGGCCATCAGCGGGAACGTAAAAAAGAGCTTCATCCTGCCGCAACTCAAAACCCATCTGGACTTCATGGAAGCGGAGCTGGGCAAAAGCCTGTGGTTCGCAGGCGCCGAGTTCAGCGGGGCCGACATCCAGATGAGCTTCCCCATCGAGGCCGCGCAAGCCCGCGGAGGCCTGGACAGCAGCCGCCCGAATCTGATGGCCTACCTGGCCCGCATACACGAACGACCCGCCTACCAGCGTGCGCTGGAAAAAGGCGGGCCGTTCACACTGGGCTGAATCCAGCAATTTATAAGGAATAGGCCACCAGCGCAGATAAAACCTGCGCAGGCAGCTACTATTTCAATAGCAAATCAAGCGACTGCGTTGAGTTGTTGCTCCAGCTTGTGCAGCACCTGGTAGCACGGCAGCACCTTGGCCACGCTGCTATTGGGCTCGCGGCCTTCGCGGATGGCGGCGAAGAACTCGCGGTCTTGCAGCTCGATACCGTTCATGGACACAGCCACCTGGCTCACGTCGATCTTTTCATCTTTGCCGGTGAACAAGTCGTCATAGCGGGCGATATAGGTCGCGCTGTCGCCGATGTAGCGGAAGAAAGTACCCAGCGGGCCGTCGTTGTTGAAGCTCAGCGACAGCGTGCAGATCGCGCCATTGGCGGCCTTCAGCTGGATAGACATGTCCATCGCAATACCCAGCACCGGGTGGATCGGGCCCTGGATCGCATTGGCCTGCACGATGGGACTGCCACACTGGTAGGCGAACAGGTCCACTGTGTGGGCCGCGTGGTGCCACAGCAGGTGGTCGGTCCAGCTCCGTGCCTGGCCCAGCGCATTGGTGTTGGTACGGCGGAAGAAATAAGTCTGCACATCCATTTGCTGGATATTGAACTTGCCGGCCGCAATTTGCTGGTTAACGTACTGGTGGCTGGGGTTGAAGCGGCGGGTGTGGCCCACCATGGCCACCAGGCCGGTCTTCTTTTGCAGAGCCACGACTTCTTCGGCACCCGCCAGGCTGTCGGCCAGAGGGATTTCCACCTGCACATGTTTACCCGCTTGCAGACACTGGATGGTCTGGGCGGCATGCATTTGCGTGGGGGTGCACAGAATAACGGCATCCAGCTCGGGCAAGGCCAGGCTTTCAGCCAGGTCGTCCGTCACGTGGCCAATGCCGTACTTGGCGGCAACTTCACGGGTTTTTTCCATGTCGCGGCCAATAACCGAAATGGCTTCCACGCCGTCAATCAGTTTGATTGCGTCCAAATGCTTGGTGCCAAAAGCGCCAGCGCCCGCCAGGGCGACTTTGATTGTCTTAGCCATTTAGTTGTTCTCCATAATTAGATGTCCCACCGCCGTATTCGACGCTGGTACATGAAAGAAACGGTGTTTAAGCGTGGGCGCCGCACCGCCGGCCACGTCGGCCATGGCGCCGCGGGCAATCAGCCACATCACCAGCTCGATACCTTCCGAGCCGGCTTCGCGCACGTAGTCGATGTGCGGCACGCTGGCCAGACCATCGGGGTCGGCAATCAGTCGGTCCAGGAAGGCGTTGTCCCACTCCTTGTTGATCAGGCCGGCGCGCGCACCCTGCAATTGGTGGCTCATGCCGCCCGTGCCCCAGATCTGCACCTTCAACGGTTTGTCGAACGATTCGATCGCCTTGCGAATGGCCTTACCCAACTCGAAGCAGCGGCGGCCCGATGGCACCGGGTACTGCACCACGTTGACAGCGAACGGAATCACCGGGCAAGGCCAGCGGTAATCGGATGCGGGGGGCTGGCCGCACATCAAGCTCAGGGGCACGGTCAAACCGTGGTCCACGTCCATCTTGTTGACGATGGTCAGGTCAAAGTCCTGCTGGATCACCGACTGCGCAATGTGAGCGGCCAGCTCGGGGTGGCCGATAACCTTGGGCACGGGGCGCGGACCCCAACCTTCGTCGGCGGGCGTAAACTCTGCCGCAGTGCCGATGGCGAACGTCGGGATCATGTCCAGGCTGAAGGCCGTGGCGTGGTCGTTGTAGACCAGAAAGATCACGTCGGGCGTGTTGTCCTTCATCCACTGCTTGGAGTATTCGTAGCCCTTGAACAGGGGCTGCCAGTAAGGCTCGGTCGTTTTCCCCAAGTCGATGGCCGCGCCGATGGCGGGGACATGCGAGGTGTAAACGCTGGCGGTAATTTTGGCCATATCAGTTGTTTCCTTTTTTGCCCGCAGAACCTTGCGGTTGGCGATGCGCCTGGGCGTCGCCGTCTTCACCGACCACGCGGTTGCCCTGCACGGAGCGGCCACCGCCGACCATCATGTTGCGGTATTCCTCTTCGGTCATGCCGGTCATGCTGCCGGCCATCTGCTGGAAGCTCTTGCCGTCAGTCGCGCCAATCTTGGCCAGGAAGTAAATGTTGCCGCCCAGGGAGATGCAGCGGTTAAGGTCGCGGGCCAGTACGGCCTGCTTCTGGTCCTCGGTCATGGCCCAGGCGTCCAGATAGGCGCGCTCATCGGCCTTGAACTTTTCGCGGTTCTCTGCCTTCATCAAGGACATGCAGAACTGATTCAGGTGGTAGCCCTTACGGCTTTGCTCGGCATCAAAAATGGTAGTGCCGGGCACGTCCAGATAGGGTTTGTCTAACGACATATTTAGCTCCAGTACAGACGGTTGGGGTTGTCCACTAGCAGCTTGCGTTGCAACTCGGCGGTGGGCGCAATCTGTGGGATGTAGTCCACCAGCAGGCCGTCGTCGGGCATGTGGTCCTTCAGGTTCGGGTGGGGCCAGTCGGTGCCCCACAACACGCGGTCAGGGAAGGTTTCCACCAGGTGCTTGGCGAACGGCACGACGTCCTGGTAAGCATGCTGCTCGCCGTTCAGGGCCTTGGGGCCGCTGACGCTCAGGCGTTCGGGGCAGCTGACCTTGCTCCAGATATTGCTGTGCTCGCGCATCATCTTCACGAACAGGGCGAACTCAGGACCGTCCACCGGCTTGGTAACGTCTGGGCGGCCCATGTGGTCCACTACCACCGTGGTGGGCAGGCTGGTAAAGAAATCGTAGTACTCGGGCAAATCGACAGCCTCGAAATAGATCACCACATGCCAACCCAGCGGCGCGATGCGGGCGGCGATTTCACGCAGCACCTCGCGCGGCGTGGAGTCGGCCAGGCGCTTGACGAAGTTGAAGCGGGTACCGCGCACGCCGGCGGCATGCATCTCTTGCAACTCGGCGTCCGTCACCAGTTCATTGACCGTGGCCACGCCCGTGGCCTTGCCATTGGACGCCTTGAGCGCATCCACCAAGGCGCGGTTGTCGCTGCCGTGGCAGGTGGCCTGCACGATCACGTTCTTGTCAAAGCCCAGGTGGTCACGCAGGGCAAACAGCTGCTCCTTGGACGCATCGCAGGGCGTGTACTTGCGTTCTGGCGCATAAGGGAACTTGTCACCGGGGCCAAACACATGGCAGTGCGCGTCTACCGCGCCAGCCGGCAGCTGGAAGCGGGGTTTGCTGGGGCCGGAGTACCAGTCAAGCCAGCCGGGGGTTTTGGTGAATTCCATATACGTCCTTGTTTTGCTATGCAATCAATAGCTGCTTGCGCAGGTATTACCTGCGCTACAGCCCTATTTGATGCTTTATTTAGTCTATATAGCGCAGGCCGGCTTTTTCCAGCGGTTCGCGCATCTTGTACATGTCCAGACCCAGCACGCCGGCTGCCAGCCTGGCGCGCTTTTCGCCTTCAAAACTCTCGCGCTTCTCGGCGGCGTCGGCCACCTGGGCTGCGATGGCAGCGGGCACCACCACCACGCCGTCCACATCGGCAATCACCACGTCACCGGGGTTGACGATGGCGCCAGCACAGACGATCTGCACGTTCACCGAACCCAGCGTGGCCTTGATCGTGCCCTTGGAGTTGATGGCTTTGCTGAATACCGGGAAGCCCATTTTTTCCAGGTCGGCCACGTCGCGCACGCCACCGTCGATGATCAAGCCCTTGGCGCCACGCGCCTGGAAGCTGGTGGCCAGCAGGTCGCCAAAGAAGCCGTCTTCGTTGTCGGTGGTGCAGGCAGCTACCGCCACGTCACCGGGCTGCAGCTGCTCGGCCGCCACATGCATCATCCAGTTGTCACCGGGCTGCAGCAGGATGGTGACAGCGGTGCCGCAGATCTTGGCACCAACGTAGATGGGGCGCATATAGGGCTTCATCAGGCCGACGCGGCCCATGGCCTCGTGGATGGTGGCCACGCCCAGCTTGGACAGGCGCTCCACGGCGGTCTTGTCCGCGCGCACGATGTTGCGCTTGACGATGCCCAGGTTGTTCATATCGGTCATATTGGCTCCTTATGCGTTTTTAGCTTTGAGGGCGGCATCCAGGCGCGGGAACACGCGGCGGGCATTGCCTTCATAGATCTGGAAGCGGTCTTCGCTGCTCAGTATCTTGCTGGCTTCGATGTAGCGCTTGGTGTCGTCGTAGTAGTGGCCAGTTTGCGGGTCGATGCCGCGCACTGCGCCAATCATTTCCGAGGCGAACAGCACGTTCTTCACCGGGATCACTGTGTTCAGCAGGTCGATGCCGGGCTGGTGGTAGACACAGGTGTCGAAGAAGATGTTGTTCAGCAAATGCTCTTCCAGCAGCGGCTTCTTCAGCTCTTGCGCCAGGCCACGGAAACGGCCCCAGTGGTAAGGCACGGCGCCGCCGCCATGCGGAATCAGGAAGCGCAGCGTGGGGAAGTCCTTGAACAGATCGCTGGTCAGGCACTGCATGAAGGCCGTGGTGTCGGCGTTCAGGTAATGTGCGCCGGTGGTGTGGAAACAGGCATTGCAGCTGGTGGACACGTGGATCATCGCGGGGATGTCGTACTCCACCATCTTCTCGTAGATGGGGTACCAGTGCTTATCACTCAGCGGGGGCGAATTCCAGTGACCGCCGCTAGGGTCCGGGTTCAGGTTGATGCCGACGTTGCCGTATTCCTTGACGCACTTTTCCAGCTCAGGGATGCAAGTCGCAGGGTCCACGCCCGGGCTTTGCGGCAGCATGGCAGCGGGGATGAAGTTGTCGGGAAACAGCTGGCTCACGCGGTAGCACAGTTCGTTGCAGATCGCGGCCCAGGTGCTGGACACATTGAAGTCGCCAATGTGGTGGGCCATGAAGCTGGCGCGCGGGCTGAAGATGGTCAGGTCGCTGCCACGCTCGCGCATCAGGCGCAGCTGGTTGGCTTCGATGGTCTCGATCAGTTCGTCGTCGCTGATCTTCAAATCGGACACCTTAGGCATCATGGTCGGGTCTTTGATGCCGGCGATTTGCTGATTACGCCAGTTTTCCAGCGCCTTGGGCGCGGTGGTGTAGTGGCCGTGGCAATCGATGATCATGGGTGTCTCCTGCTTGCTATAAATGAAAAGAAGAAATTAGGCGGGTTCCATGCCTTGGCGGCGCTTGGCCTCGTCGGCCTGGGGCGAACACATGAAAGCCAGCAGATCGCGCACTGCCTGCGCCTGGGCCGAGCCGGTGCACACGCCAGCAGAAAACGTGGTGGTGATCTGGATCGCAGGCGGCAGTGGGCCGACTACGGTGATGCCGTCCAGATTGATCAGCTCGCTCAATTGTTGAAAGCCCAGCTCCACCTCGCCACGCGCCACCAGCGCGCCCACAGGTACGCCAGGTGGCGCCTGGACAATGCGATCGGCAATGGCTGCGGCAATGCCCCAGCGCTCGAATAATTTGACCAGGGCCACACCGCTGGGGCCGGTGGAATAGCTGATGCTGCCCGCCGCCAGCACGGCGCTGCGCACTGCGTCTTCGCTGGAAATATCAGGCAGGGCCGCACCAGCCCGCACGGCTACCGCCACGCCGGAGTGCACCAAATTCACCTTGCTTTGCGCGTCGATGTGGCCGGCGGCAATCAGCTTGTCGATGGCGTCAGACGCCAGAAAAACCGCGTCAAACGCCTCACCGGCCTGTACCCGCTTGGCGGCGTCAACACCGCCTACGGACTCAATCGCCATGCGTTCATCCGACTGCTGGGCATACAAGGCCAGCAAATCCGCCAGCAACTGGCGGGTGGCCATGGAGGAGATGCCACGCAGCGCCGGCGTGGTGGAATCGATGGGGGCGATGGGCTTGATCTGGCTTTGCATGCCGGGCATTCTGTACCCGTACCAGGCCTTTGTTAAGACAGGGCCTCCACTATCAGTTATCTCAAAACGGCATAATGGATAACCAGCTATACACATATATAGCAACACCATGGACTTAAAACAGATCGAATACTTTGTGCGCGTGGCCGAGCTGGGCAGCTTTACCCGTGCCTCGACCGCGCTGAACATTGCCCAGCCAGCACTCAGCCGGCAGATACGCCTGCTGGAGGTGGAGTTGCGCCAAACGCTGCTGGTGCGCAATGGGCGCGGCGCGGCCCCTACCGAGGCCGGCAAATTATTGCTGGAGCATGGGCGCGGCATCCTGCACCAGGTACAGCGGGCCCGCGAAGAGCTGGGCCGGGTGCGGGGCTCGCTGGCCGGGCGCGTGGCCATTGGCCTGCCCAGCAGCCTGGCGCGCATGGTGACCGTACCCCTAACGCGGGCCTTCCGCCAGCAAATGCCGGACGCGGCCCTGTCCATACGAGAAGGCCTGTCGGTCGCCATGCACGAATCATTGCTGGCCGGCCGGCTGGACATTGCCGTGCTGTACAACGCCCAACCCAGTGCCGAGGTAGATATCAGCCCACTGATGGAGGAAGAACTGCTGTTGGTGCAGGCCCGCCCGCCCGGCCTGCCGGAAGACCCGCCACCGGCCGCCATCACGCTACGCGAGGTGGCCGCCCTGCCCCTGGTCATTCCCAGCCGGCCGAATGCCATACGCATGCACGTGGAAGCCGAAATGGCGAATATCGACTGCCGCCCACAGGTAGTGCTGGAGATCGACGGTGTGGCCGCCATCCTGGACCTGGTGGCCGATGGCGTGGGCTGCGCCGTACTGTCGCGCAACGCGGTAGCCAGCTCCATCCGCCCCTCGGCCTTTACCGTGCGCAGCATCCAGCAGCCGGCCCTGCGTACCAAGCTGGCCCTGGCCACCAGCTCGCTGCGTCCGTCCACACTGACGCAGCAGGCCGCGCTGGAGCTGCTGCGGCGCACCGTGGAACAAGTCAACGCACAGCACTGAGCTTCGCAAGCATATGCATATGCCGGGATAAACGTAACAACCCACGCATAATCCAGCCCTTGTCTAAAACCCAAGTCCACCTTGTGTGCGGCCCTTATTTCCTTTATTCCATGTCCTACAAGCGCCAATTCCTCCAAACCGTCGCCGCCCTGTCCGTGGGCCTGTTCCTCAGCGCTTGCCAAAAATCGGCGCCAGCGCCCGAAGCAGCCGCACCTGCCGCGCCCGCTGCCAGCAGCCCGGCACCCGCAGCCCGCGTGCTGACCGTAGGCACGGACCCCACCTACGCGCCGTTTGAATTCCAGAACGAAAAAGGCGATATCGTCGGCTTCGACATGGACGTGACCACCGCCGCCGCCAAGAAGGCCGGCCTGGAAGTCAAGTTCGTCAGCACGCCTTGGGAAGGCGCGTTCAACGCCCTGGCACAAGGCGATCGCGACGTGCTGGCATCGGCCATCACCATCACCGACGAACGCAAGCAGACCATGGACTTCTCGGAGCCCTACTTCGAAGCCAGCCAGCTGATTGCAGTGAGCGAATCCTCCAAGGTCGCCAAGCTGGACGACCTGAAGAAGAGCAAGATCGGCGTGCAGACATCCACCACCGGCGAGGAAGTCGTAGTCAAGCTGCTGGGCAAGACCAGCCCCAACATCAAGCGCTTTGAATCCACCCCCCTGGCCCTGGCCGAACTGGCGGCTGGCGGCGTAGATGCTGTAGTGGCCGACAACGGCGTGGTCATCCATTACCTGGCCAACAACCCCAACGCCAAGTTCAAGTCGGTCAGCGACGCCAGCTTCGCGCCCGAGTTCTATGGCCTGGCCTTCAAGAAGGGCAACACCGAATTGGCAAGCCAGTTCAACAAGGGTCTGGCCGACATCAAGGCCGACGGCAGCTACCAGAAGATTTACGAGCAGTACTTCAAGTCTGCCGCCAAGTAAGCGGGCAAAAATAGACAAGGAGGGCGCAGTGCAGTTTCGTTGGGAAATTCTGGCCGGCTACGGCCCCTTGTTCGCAGAAGGCCTGTGGATGACGGTGCAGCTCACCGTGCTGGCCACAGCAGCCGGCATGCTGCTGGGGGCGGCGGTCGGTCTGGTCAATACCAACAGCCTGCTACCGGCCAGCCCGCCCTGGCCGCTAGCCTGGTGCCTGAAACTGCTGCGCGCGCTGACCACCGCCTACGTCACCTTCTTTCGCGGTACGCCGCTGTTCGTGCAGATTCTGCTGGTGCACTTTGCGCTGATGCCGGTGCTGGTGCACCCGGACGGCGGTTGGCTGCTCAGCGGTGACGCGGCACGCGAGTTCCGGCAAAACCACGGCGCCTTTCTGTCTGGCGCCCTGGCGCTGACGCTGAACGCCGGGGCCTATATTTCAGAAATCTTCCGCGCCGGCATCCAGAGCATCCACACCGGCCAGACCGCAGCCGCGCAAAGCCTGGGCATGACGCCCTGGCAGAGCATGCGTTACATCGTCATGCCCCAGGCCTTTCGGCGTATGGTGCCTGCGCTGGTGAATGAAAGCGTGGCCTTGATCAAAGACACATCACTGGTGTCCGCCATCGGCCTGCTGGAGTTGGCCATGGCCGCCCGCACCGTGGCCGGCGCCTACTCCCGCTATTGGGAACCTTATCTGGCCATTTCGGCCATGTACCTGGTACTGACCTGGACCCTGTCGAAACTGGCCAAGAAACTTGAAGTGCCCGAGCATGCGCGCGGGCGCTGAACATACGCACACCACCATGCAAACCTCTCCCCTTGACGACTTCTTTGCCCGGCGCGCGCTGGTGATACTTGACGGCGCGCTGGCCACCGAGCTGGAGCGCCGCGGCGCCGACCTGAACGACCCGTTGTGGTCAGCCAAGCTGCTGATCGAAAAGCCCGAACTGATACGCCAGGTGCACCTGGACTACTTTGTGTCTGGCGCCGACGTGGCCACCACCTCCAGCTACCAGGCAACCTTTGAAGCCTTTGCCAAGCGCGGCTTCGACACGGCGGCCTCGGCCCAGTTGATGCGCGACTCGGTACGCCTGGCGGTGGAAGCACGCGACGCCTTCTGGGCCGAACCCGCAAACCGCGTGGGCCGCATCAAGCCGCTGATCGCTGCATCGGTCGGCCCCTATGGCGCCATGCTGGCCGATGGCTCGGAATACCGCGGCCACTACGGCCTGAGCGAAGAGCAGTTGATGGATTTCCACCGCCAGCGCCTGCAAGTGCTGGTGGAATCCGGCGCCGACCTGCTGGCCTGCGAAACCATTCCCTGCCTGGCCGAAGCCCGCGCCATTGCCCGCCTGCTGCCGGAATTCCCGGGCGCGGCGGCCTGGATCAGCTTCTCCTGCCGCGACGGCCTGCACACCAGCGAAGGCGAGCTGCTGGGCGACTGCGTAGCTGCGCTGGAAGACTTTGACCAGGTGGTCGCCGTAGGTGTGAACTGCACCGCCCCCGAGCACATTGCCTCGCTGGTGGACCAGATGCATGCGCGCACCCGAAAGCCCATCCTGGTGTACCCCAACTCGGGCGAGCACTACGACGCGGCCCATAAGCAGTGGCACGGCAACCCCAGCGCCTCGCACTTTGCCGAGCAGGCACGCGGCTGGCATGCGCGGGGCGCCCGCCTGATCGGCGGCTGTTGCCGCACCACGCCAGACGATATTGCCGCGGTACAACACTGGGCCGACACGGCCTTGCCCGCAGCCTCGTGAACCCACTCGCGGCGCTCTTGCTGGCCGCAGCGATGGGCTGCACGGCCACAAGCGCGCCCGCCGCGGACTTCGAGCAAATCCAGCGCATCAAGACAGAAGACGCCATACCCCGCTGGCGCGAAGCTGCCGCCCAGGCCAAGGCCCAGCACGATACAAGCTCCGACACCGCCGTCCTGGCCATCTGGCAAGCGCTGGACCAGCAAACCGACACCGCCACCGGCAAAGCCCCTTTGCAAGAGATCGTCGGCGCACTCGACACCGGCAATGCCAGCCAGTTGCTCGCCCATACCAGTTGGCTGCGCTGGCGCATCCTGTCGCAGAACGCAGACGCCCGCTACTCCTTTGCCTACGCCTACGAACTCAGCCATCTGCGCGACCAGGACGGCGACTTTGGCCAGGAAGCTGTCATCTTCTTCCTGCACGCCAAACTGGCGCTGACGCTGGACGGCAACCGCTGCACCGACCGCAGCAAGGCCGAGCATTTGATGGACTGGTACCCTGCGCAGGCCTATCTGCAGCCGCTGCTGGCCAAGATCGACCGCATGAACGCGCAAGACAAATCCATCGCCATGATGGAAGCCATCTCGCTGGAGGAAATGCGTGGCGAACGCCCGCCCATGCGCTGGCTTTGCCCCAGCGCCGACCCATCGGTAACACCGGCCGCCGATGCCGACGTGGACTTGCTGGGCACCCAGCCGCGCTTTGTGCGCGATGCGCGCTGGCGCAAATACCGCAGCGATCTGCTGGAACAGCTGACCCGCGTTGCCGCTCGCGACCTCTGAATATTCATAAGATTTATGGCTACAGCGCAGATAAAACCTGCGCAGACAGCTCTTAATTCAATAGCAAACCAGGAGCCCGAACCATGCGCACCTACCCTCTCCTGCTGGCCTGCGCAGCCATGGCCGTAGCGCTGTCCAGCGCTATGGGCCAGACCACGCCCCACGTTGCACCCCGTATCGCCCCTAGCAGCGCTCTCTGGAGCAGCGACCCGGTTTTTGCGTTTGACCTGCCAAAAAAGAAGGCTGTCAAAACCCGCCAGTCCCTCAGCGGTATCGCTTGCAGCTTGAATGCCGCACAGGAACGCGTATGCCTGATGGCGTTTGACGAAGGCGAGCAGGCGCGCTTTGCCAAACTTGGCAACAACAAGCTGCAGCCGCTGCCCGAGCCCATCGTGCTGCGCAGCGGCGATGACGAGCTGGACGCCGAGGGCGCCGCCACCGATGGCCAGTACTTCTACGTTACCGGCTCGCACTCGGCCAAGCGCTCCAGCTGCAAAAGCAACCCCGACAGCCGGCACGTGCTGCGCTTCCAACGCGACCCCGCCACCGGCCTGGCCCTGCGCACCGCCGATGGCAGCCTGGCCGGCTATGCCGACAGCGGCCACCTGTGGGACATCCTGCAGGCCCAGCCAGCCCTGGCAGCCCATGTGGGCGAACGCAAATGCCTGGGAGCCGAGCCACCGCCCGATGCACCCGGGCTGCAGGGCCAGCGCGGCATCAACATCGAAGGCCTGGCGGTACATGCTGGGCGCCTGTATTTCGGCTTCCGAGGGCCGGCCCAGGACGGCCAGGCCGGCGTGTTGGCAGTCGATGCGCAGACGCTGTTCCAGGGTGGCGATAGCCACCCTGCGCTCACACAGCTGGTGCTCGGCAGCGGCCTGGGCATACGCGACCTGCTGGCCGTCAGTGACGGATTTCTGGTCTTGGCCGGCCCGGACGACGACCCCAGCCACCAAAACAGCGTGGACTGGACCGTATCCTGGTGGGATGGCCAGCCCAACAGAAGCCCAGTGGCGCCCCGCGTGCTGGCCACACTGGACCTGCGCGCCGTCAAGCTGCGCAGTTGCGACAAGGAACTCAAGCCCGAAGCCATCACCCTGCTGGCCGAGACTCCACAGGCCTACCAACTGCTGGTGCTATCCGACGGCATGTGCGATGGCGGGCCGCTGACGTTCGACGTGCCGCGCTAGCTTGTGTTTAGGCCGGACTGAGCCGGTAGAGGCGCTCCGCCGTGCCCGCCCACACGGCCTGCGCTGAGGCCGGGTCCAGGCGCTGCAAAAGCTGCTCGCTGCAGGCCCCCCAGGCCGGGTAGTCTGCGGCCAGGTTCAGCACCGGCCAGTCGCTGCCCCACATCAGTCGCTGCGGGCCGAACAGCTCCAGCACCGTATCGACATAGGGGCTGAGCATGTCGGGCTGCCAGCCGGCGCCTACCTCGGTCACCAGGCCGGACAGCTTGCAGCAGACCTGGGGCAATTGCGCCAGCGCCGCCATGCCGTCACGCCATTGCGCAAACTCCATATGGCCCGGCCCACGCGCCACCACCGGCTTGGCGCAGTGGTCTATGACGATGGGCAGGGCCGGGTAGCGCTGGGCAAAACGCAGCAAGTGCGGCAAATGCGCGGTCATCACCAGGGCATCCAGCGACAGGCCCAGGCGCAGCATGGCTTGCACCGCCGCGTCAATGGGTGCGCTGGCGATCCAGCTGGCATCCGGCAGGTCCTGCAGCATGGGCCGCACGCCTTTGAATACGGGGTTGGCGGCCAGGCGCTCTAGCTCGGCCGGGGCACTGGCGGCTTGCATATCCACCCAGCCCACCACGCCCTGCACAAAACTGTGCTGCGCGGCCAGGGCCAACATGTAGTCGGTCTCAGCCACCGTGGGCGCTGCCTGGACCAGCACGGTGCGCGACACCTGCTGCTGGGCCAGCAATGGCTGCAAATCGGCCGGCTGGAAGTCGCGGTAGATGGGACCCAGTGCCGGGGTCAGCCAGCCGTAGTCGGGCCGCGCCAAGGTCCAGAAATGCTGGTGTGCATCAACCCTCATGCTGCAGCTCCAAACAAAGGCTTGGTGCCTGTATAAGGTGTGAGCGTGGCGGTGAATGCAGTCGTCATGGCAATGTCTTGGGCGGGGTTATTGGTCTAGTGGTAAGACCAATTTAAACGAATGACCGTATTGTTGATTTGGGGACTAGACCTGCCAACCGGGTATTCCCCAGGGACTTCATGGCCGGGCCGCGCAGCAGCTACACAACTTAGGGAAACAGGGCTCCAGCGCAGGTAATACCTGCGCCAGCAGCTACCATTTACATAGCAAGTCCAGTTAGTGCCAGACCTGCTGCGCCACCCGCAGCATATTGCCGCCTAGGACCAGCACGGTCTCGGCCGGCGTCATGCCCTGGTCTTGCAGCGCCTGGTCCAGCTGCTGCCAGGCGGACACCGGCACATAGCTGGCTCGGGTGATGGCACGGTCATAGCCTATGGACGCTGGCCACCAGTAGCTCGGGTCGTAGTCGCCAGGCGGGTCGTCGTTCAGCTCAGGCTGGCGAAAGCTGATGTCCAGCCCAATGCCAGCGTGCCGCACACCCGCCAGATTCGCCACATAAGCGGCATGCCGCGCCACGTCTTGCACCGATGGCGTCTGCGTACCCAGGAAGAAGGACACGCCGGACACGCACACCACACCGCCGGTGGCTGCGCAGGCACGTATCTGTTCGTCGGTGATATTGCGGCCATGCTCCACCAGGGCCAAGGGGTTGGCATGGCTGAAGATCACCGGCTGGCTGCTGGCCGCCATGATGTCCAGGCTGCAGCGCCGCCCGGTGTGCGAGCAGTCCATCAGCATGCCGGCCGCGTTCACCGCCTGCACCATGCGCAGGCCCAGCGGCGTCAGCCCGCGCTCCACATCGTGGCAGCCATCGGCCACGCTGTTGTTGCGGTTGTAGGCAAAGTGGATTTGGCGCACACCCAGGGCCGCGTATAGCGCCACCATCTCGGGCTGCTCCAGCAGCGGCATGGCGCCTTCCAGGTCGAAGCCTATGGCGATCTGGCCGCCGGCCTGGGCGCGCTGGATGTCGGCCACGCTGGCGGCTAGCCGGTAACGACCCGGCTGCGCGGCGATGCTGGCACGGAAGCCGGCCAGCACGGACATCACCTGGCTGAGCGGGTTCATGTCCATGCCGACGTTGATCGACACGTAGTGCACGCCGGCGGCGCGCAACTGCTCGATCGGTTCAAAACTGGCCTGCGGGTGCAAAGGCAAACAGGCGTGGGATTCCCAATGGATCATGCGGCAACTCCGGTTCGGCGAAAGCCGCTGGAGGCTTCCATCAGTTGGCGTGTATAGGGCTGGGTCACACGGCTGGCCGCCAGGTCGGCGGCGGACAGCATCTCCACCGTCTGGCCGCGCTGCATCACCATCAGCCGCTGACACAGGTGGGTGACCACCGCCAGGTCGTGGCTGACCATGATGAACGTCAAACCCCGGCGTGTGCGCAGGGCCTCCAGCAGGTTCAACACCTCGGCCTGCACGGACGCATCTAGCGCCGAGGTAGGTTCATCCAGCAGCAAAATCTGCGGCTCCAGTATCAGCGCCCGGGCAATGGCGATACGCTGGCGCTGCCCGCCCGACAACTGGTGCGGGAAGCGAAAACGAAAGCCCTGCCCCAGGCCCACATCGTCCAGCGCCTGCGCGATGCGCGCTTCGGCGTTGTTCATGCCGTGGATGGCCAGCGGCTCGGCCAGCAACCGGTCCACCGTGTGGCGCGGATGCAGCGAGCCATAGGGGTCCTGGAACACCATCTGCACGCTACGCCGGAATGCCTTGCTGCCCGGCTGTGGCAAGGTATCGGCACCCAGCAGCTGCACTGTGCCTGCGGCGCGCGGCGTCAGGCCACAGATGGCGCGCAGGACCGTGGACTTGCCCGAGCCGGACTCGCCCACGATGCCAAAGCTCTCGCCCGGCTGCACAGCAAAGCTGGTGTCCGCCACAGCCACAAAGCCATCAAAGACCACGCGCAGCTTGTCGACTTGCAGACCTATGGACGGGTTCATAGCGCCCACTCCGGCTTCCGGTCCAGCGTAGGTAATGGGTGGCGCTGGGCGCTCAGTTGCGGCAGGCAGTTCAGCAGGCCTTGTGTGTACGGGTGCGTGGCCTGCGCCAGGCCACCAGCGCTCAGTTCTTCCACCACGCGCCCCGCGTACATCACCAGAATGCGGTCGCAAAAGGTGGAGACCAGGCGCAGGTCGTGCGATATGAACACCAGGCCCATGCCGCGCTGGCGCACCAGGCCGTCCAGAATAGACAGCACCTGCAGCTGCACCGTCACATCCAGCGCCGAGGTGGGTTCGTCGGCAATCAGCAACTCGGGTTCGGCAATCAGCATCATGGCAATCATGGCGCGCTGGCCCATACCGCCCGACACCTCGTGGGGGTACAGGCGGTAGACCCGCTCGGGCTCGTCGATCTGCACCGCCTCCAGTGCGGCCAACGCCTTGTTACGTGCCTCGCCCCGGCTAACAGGGCTGTGGGCACGCAGAGTCTCCACAATCTGGTCCCCAATGCGCATCACCGGGTTAAGTGAAAACTTCGGGTCTTGCAGCACCATGGCAATGCGCCCGCCGCGCAACGCGCGCCGCTCTTTGGGTGAACATGCCAGCAAGTCTGTGCCATGGAAGGCCAGACGCTGAGCGGACACACGGCCCTGCGGTGCGGTCAAGCCCAGGATCGCCCTGCCCGTCTGCGATTTGCCCGAGCCCGATTCGCCCACAATGCCCAGGCGCTCGCGCCCCAGCGTGAAGGACACGCCCCGCACCACCTCAGCCCAGCCGCCGTCGCGGTTGGGGAAGGACACGCGCAGATCGTCCACCACCAAGACGGGATCGCTCATTTGTTGCCCTTTGGATCCAATGCGTCCCGCAAGCCATCACCCACCAAGTTGAAAGCCAGGCTGACCAGAAAGATAGCCGCCCCGGGTGCCGCCGCTACCCACCATTGGTCCAGCACATACTGGCGGCCATTGGCGATCATCGCCCCCCACTCGGGTGTGGGCGGCTGGGCGCCCAGGCCCAGAAAGCCCAGGCCGGCAGCGGTGAGGATGATGCCGGCCATGTCCAGCGTGACGCGCACGATCACCGACGACATGCACAACGGCATGATGTGGTGCAGCACGATGCGCCAGGGCGAGGCGCCTATCAAGCGCACTGCGGCGATGTAATCGGCCTGGCGGATGGTCAGGGTTTCGGCGCGGGCCATGCGCGCATACGGCGGCCAGGCCGTGATGGCAATGGCGATGATGGCATTCTCAATACCCGGGCCCAGCGCCGCGACAAAAGCCAGGGCCAGTATCAGCCGGGGAAAGGCCAAGAAAATGTCGGTGATGCGCATCAGCACCGCATCCACCATGCCGCCCGCATAGCCCGCCACCGTGCCCACCAGCAAGCCTATGGGCGCTGCCAGCACGGCCACCAACGCCACCACCTCCAGGGTGATGCGTGCGCCAAAAATCAGCCGCGACAGGATGTCACGCCCCTGGTCGTCCGTGCCCAGCCAGAACTGCGCGGACGGCGGCAGCAGGCGCATGGTACGCAGGTCGCCCACCGTGGGCGCATACGGCGCCAGCAACGGCGCGAATACGGCCACCAGCACCAGGGCCAGAATCGTCAGCAGGCCCAGTGCCGCAAGCCGGTTGTGCAGGAATACCCGCCAGGCGTGGTAGGCCCGGCCCCAGGCCGCCTGCTTGCGCGAGCTGGGTTGTTCACTCATCAGCCAGCCGTGCCAGCGTTGCAATAACTCCATCATCTACTCCGGGTGCGCGGGTCCAGCGTCTTGTAGAGCAGGTCCGACAGCAGGTTCAAGGCGATAAAGACCGAGCCCACCACCAGCGTGCCGCCCAGCACCGCGTTCATGTCGGCGTTCTGCAGCGAGTTGGTGATGTACAGGCCCAGGCCCGGCCAGGCAAAGACCGTTTCGGTCAGCACCGAGCCCTCCAGCAGCCCGGCGTACGAGAGTGTGATGACCGTTACCAGCGGCACGGCGGCATTGCGCAATGCATGGCGCCAGATGATGCGCGCCTCGGACAAGCCCTTGGCACGCGCCGCCACGATGTACTCTTGCGACAGCTCGTGCAACATGAAGGACCGCGTCATACGGCTGATATAGGCCAACGAGAAATAACCCAGCAGCGAGGCCGGTAGCACCAGATGCGACAGCACATTGGCAAATGCATCCCACTGCCCGGCCATGGCCGCGTCCAACAGCAACAGGCCCGAAACATTTTCCAGGGTGTACTCGAACGCCACGTCCACACGGCCCGGCCCACCGACCCAACCCAGCTTGGCGTAGAACAGCAGCAGGCCCATCAGCCCCAGCCAGAAGATAGGTACGGAATAGCCGACCAGGGCCATGACCCGCACCAGTTGGTCCACCAGACCGCCACGGCGCACCGCCGCCCACACGCCCAACGGCACGCCTATGCCGGCGCCCAACAGGATGCCCAGGGTGGCCAACTCCAGCGTAGCGGGGAATACATGGCGTATGTCCTGCATCACCGGGTTAGAGGTCAGCACCGAGATACCGAAGTCCCCATGCAGCACCTTGTCCATGTAGATGATGAACTGCTCCCACAGCGGCTTGTTCAGGCCCAGTTCTTCACGCACCCGGGCCACGGCGTCGCCCGAGGCATGGTCGCCCAGAATGACCAGCACCGGGTCGATGGGCATGACCCGGCCGATGAAAAAAGTAACCGCCAGCAGGCCCAGATAGGTCAGCACCATGGCCAACAAAAACCGACCTGCAGCACGTAGCCATAAGCTCAGCGATGTGCCCGCACCAGCGGACACTTGTTGAGGCGCGCGCAAACCGGCTAGCGCTTGCTAACGGTAAACATGTAGTTCGTGCCGAACGTCGGCCCCAGCTTGAAGCCCTGCACATTGCTGCGCACGTTCGCCACCTCGACCTGCTGGTACAACATGATGAAGGGGCTGGTCTTGCGGAACTCAGCCTGCATGTCTTCGTACATTTTCTTGCGCTTGCCAGTGTCACGCTCCAGCACGGCGGCATCTGCCATCTTGTCGAGTGCGGGCACCTCCCAGGCGTTTCGCCAGGCCAGAGTCTTGGACTTGGCGTCGTCGCTGTTGTCGGGGTTTTGCACAAAGGTAGCGTTGCTGTGCGGATCCCAGTAGTCGGCACCCCACTGGCCGATGTACATATCGTGGCTGCGGGCACGGTATTTGGTCAGCACCTGCTTGCCGTCGCCGGGGATGATTTCGACGTCAATACCGGCACGCTTGGCGGTTTGCTGGAAGGCTTCGGTAATGCCTTGCACCGGCTGCACGGTGCGCATGTCGATACTGACCTTGAAGCCATTGGGCAAGCCGGCTTTGGCCAGCAAAGCCTTGGCTTTGTCCACGTCCAGCTTGTAAGGCATGTCCTTGGCGGCGCCCAGCAGGCCGACGGGCATAAAGTTCTGGTCGACGACACCGATATTCTTGATGACGGTATCGCCAATCGCTGCATAGTCCACCAGCCATTTCAGGGCCTCGCGCACCTCAGGCTTGGCCAGGTTGGGGTTCTTCTGGTTCAGGCTGATGTAGTACACCGTACCCTTGGGAGACGAGGTGCTCTTGATGTCCTTGTTGCTAGCCACGGCGGCAATGTCTTGCGGCGACAGATTGCGCGCCATGTCCACGTCTCCCTTTTCCAGCAGCAGGCGCTGGGTCGAAGACTCCTTGATATGGCGGTACAGCACACGGGCCATCGGCGACTTGGGGCCGTAGTAGTTGTCGTTGCGCTCCAGCGCCACCACTTCATTGGCACGCCATTCGCGCAGCTTGAGCGGACCGGAGCCGGCGTAGTGGGTCTTGAGCCAGGCGTAGCCCATGTCGCCAGACACCTCGTTGGCCAGCACCAGCTTTTTATCGACCACGGAAGCCACGTCGGCGGTCAGACAGTTCAACACGAACGAAGGTGCATAGGCCTTGTCAACCTCCAGCGTCAGCGTGAGCGGACCGGTGGCCTTGATCTTGTCCTTGACGTTGCCTTTGTTGAAGCCAAACTGCCCCAGGATAAAGGCCGGCCCCTTGTCCAGGATGACCGCACGCTGGAAGGAAAAGGCCACGTCCTCGGCCGTCAAGGGGTTGCCAGAGGCGAACTTCAGCCCCGGTTTAAGCTCAAAACTGAAGGTTTTGCCATCCGCAGAAATGGTCCACGACTTGGCGATATCAGACACCAGCTTGGACGGGTCGCTCAGGTCCAGGCGCACCAGACGGTCATAGATGTTGTTGGCAACTTCGCTGGCGGAAATCTCAAACAGCTCCGCCGGGTCCATGGTGATGATGTCGTCGAAGGCAAACGCTACCACCAGGGTGTCTTTGGGCGTAGCGGCCATGGCCGTCCCGGCGACAACTGCGGAGGCGGCCAACGCGACCAGGGCGCGGCGGGACAGAAGAGGTATTGAAAGTCGCATCAGTCGTTTCTCCGGTTTAAAACAAGCTGGCAAACAAACCACATCCATGGTGCAAACACTACATCAACCCGAGCAAGAAGCGTGCTAACGCTTGCGCATCGGACTCATATCGCCGAGTGCCGCGCTGTCGATCAAGGCGTAATGGTCGGGTAGCGCATAGTGCCACCACTCGTGGTCTATGTGCTCAAAGCCGGCATCTCGCATGATCTTCAGCAACAACATGCGGTTGGCCTGCGCTTCCGGTGAAACCTGTTCGCTGAAATGGTGGGACTGCACAGTCATATCGTCAAAGCCCGTACCCATGTCCAGCTCGCGGCCTTGAGCATCCACCAGCGTCAGATCGATGGCCGTGCCGCGCGTGTGGTTGGAGCCGATCTGTGGGTCGGCCACGTAGGCCTGGTCGGGGGCGGACTCCCACAGCAATACCTGCGCCTCATGCGGGCGAAAGGCATCAAAAATCTTCAACCGGTAGCCGGCCTGCGCTGCCAGGTCTACCGCCTGGCGCAGGCAGCGCTCGGCATCACGGTGCAGCAGGCAATGGGGGAAGTCATAAATCGGCCGGCCAGCGATGTTGTTATGGCTGGCGTAGGCCAGCTCGATCACCACCCCGTGGGTTTCAGTGCGGACCGGTACAAGTGGATGGGGCATGGGCATGCAAACGCGTGTTCGGCAAAGTCGCCAGTTTATAGAAAACAAGGCACTGGCGCATATTGCGCCTGCACGAATAGCTACTTCTTTCATAGCAAATTCAGGCATGCAACATTAAACAAGTTATGAACCACTCACCCGATATCCAGATCGGCTCGCAGTACGCCGCCGAGCAATGCAGCCTTACCACCCGCACTACTGAGCGACCAATGAGAAAAGCCGCTAAGGATTGCTCCTTAGCGGCTTTTGTCGTTCGTAATGGTCGGTGTGAAAGGATTCGAACCTTCGACCCCTTGCACCCCATGCAAGTGCGCTACCAGGCTGCGCCACACACCGATCAAGCCTTGAATTATAGCCCGAATTCAGAGCACTTCTGAAAGCAGGTCACGAATTTCGAACAATTCTTGACGCACAGACAGCAGATGATGCGACACGAAATCATCTCCCTCCAAAGCAACCACGTCTTCCAATCGCTCAAACGACGATTCGGTTTCATCCAGGGCATCCAGCGCCGGCACATACTCGCGCAATTTGTCGCGGTCGCCACTAGCCCACTCCTGCAGCTTATTGCGGGCACCGCTGATAGTGAAGCCTTGGTCGTACAACAAGTCCCGAATACGCCGAATCATCAGCACCTCATGGTGTTGGTAATAGCGCCGATTGCCGCGACGCTTCATCGGACGCAACTGGGTGAATTCCTGCTCCCAGTAACGCAAAACATGCGGCTTGACACCGCATAGCTCGCCAACTTCACCGATGGTGAAGTAGCGTTTTGCGGGAATGCTAGGAAGTAAATTTCCCATGGGAATCAAGAGGATTGGATGGAGTGCAGGATCAATCCACAAGGTTAACCCAAGTCTCATGCCAAGGAAAAATAACTTTCAACGGGTCAGATACCGGCCGTGACAAATATCACATGCGCTAACCAGCCACGCCTGGGGCACGACTGTGTTTTAAACCGCCATCAACCCTGGATTTGCTCTTTGAGTTTGTGGCTGGCATGGAAGGTCACGACACGGCGGGCATCGATCGGAATTGCCTCTCCGGTGCGGGGATTGCGGCCAGGGCGAGGTGCCTTGGTACGAATTTGGAAGTTACCAAATCCGGAGATTTTGACGTCCGTGCCCTCAACCAGACTGGCATTGACCAAGTCAAAAAATGCATCCACCATGTCTTTCGACTCACGCTTGTTCAAACCGATCTGCTCGAACAGCAAATCGGCCAGTTGCGCCTTGGTCAGGGTCGGGGTTTCCAGGCTCTCTACCGCAATTTCCACGGCGTTCTCCAGTATGTCGTGTCGCGTCAAACCGATTTCATCAAGCACGCAAACGTGCGCCGCATTGGGTCGTCAACTGGGCCAGTACTGCCTGTACCGAAGCATCGATCTGCGCCTCGGTCAGCGTAGCGTCCGCACTGTTGAGAGTCAGGCGCAGGGCCACACTCTTTTCGCCTTGGGCCAGGCCACCAGCCGCCACCGGCTGGGCTTCAACACCCTTGGGCGTGGGCTTGGGACGGTAGATGTCGAACACCAGGGTGTCTCGCAGCAAACCGTTGGTTGCCGCCGCTTGCGCAGCTGTCAGCAAGGCCGCATGCGTCACAGCCTCGGCCACGATCACCGCAATATCACGCTCGACGGCCTGGAACTTGGCTACCGGCGCGAACACCGGTACGGGGCGTTGCAGCACTGCGTCCAAATCCAACTCAAACAGCATCGGCGCTTGCGCCAGCTCATAGCCTTGGCGCCACTGGGGATGCAATTCGCCAATAAAACCAATCGCCTGTCCATTGACCAGCACCCGCGCGCAACGGCCGGGATGCAAAGCCGGATGTTCAGCAGACTCGAACTGGGCCTGCAGCGGCGCCAGCAGCGCCTCTATATCGCCCTTCATGTCGAAGAAGTCGGCATCCTGCTCCCTACGCCCCCATTGCAGGCGGTCGGCCGCACCAAAGCTGATGCCGGCGACTCGCATGGGTTGGTGGAAGCCGGCGACGGTGGTGTCGGAGTTCACCGCATTGGCATCGCGCAGGAACACGCGGCCCAGCTCAAAGACACGCACCCGGCTGGCCTTGCGGTCCAGGTTGAACTTCAAAACCTGTAGCAAGGAACCCATGAGGGACGAGCGCATAACGCTCATTTGGCTTGCAATCGGATTCAGCAGCTGGATAGGATTCGGGTTGCCCGCCAGCTCCTTCTCCCAGCGCTCTTCGACGAAGCTGAAATTGATGGTTTCCTGGTAGCCCAAGCCGGCCAGCGCACGGCGCACGGCAAATGGACTGCGCTGCGATTCGGTACGGATCTTGGCGGTGATCGGCGCCAGCGGCGGCGTAGTCGGCAGCTGGTTGTAGCCCACCATGCGCACCACTTCTTCGATCAGGTCTTCTTCGATGGTCAGGTCGAAACGGTAGGACGGCGGTGTCACGGTCAGCACGCCATCGCCCTCCACCACCGGCAGCCCCAGGCGCTTCAATGCATCGGCGCACTGGGCTTGGGTCAGCGGCATGCCGATCACCTTGGCGGCACGCGCCACGCGCAAGGTAACGGGCTGAGCTTGGGGCAGATTCACCTGCACATCGTCCATCGGACCGGCTTCGCCGCCGCAGATGTCCAGAATCAGCTGGGTAATGCGCTCCAGATGCTCTACTGTCTGACTCGCATCCACACCCCGCTCGAAGCGATGCCCTGCGTCGGTAGAGAAGTTGTAGCGGCGCGAACGGCCTGCAATTGATTTGGGCCACCAGAAGGCGGCTTCAGCATAGATGTTGACCGTATCGTCCGACACGGCCGTGGCGTCACCACCCATGATGCCAGCCAGCGATTCGACCTGCTGATCGTCGGCTATCACGCCGACTTTTTCGTCGACGGTGACCGTGTTGCCGTTCAACAGCTTAAGCTGCTCGCCAGGCTGGCCCCAGCGCACATCGAGTCCGCCGTGGATCTTGTCCAAGTCGAAGATATGCGAAGGACGGCCCAGCTCGAACATCACGTAGTTCGAAATGTCTACCAAGGCAGTCACGCTGCGCTGGCCACAACGTGCCAGGCGATCCACCATCCACTGGGGCGTCTTGGCTTTGGGATTCACCTTGCGCACGATGCGGCCGGAAAAGCGGCCACACAGATCCGGGGCGCTGATCTTCACTGGCAGGCGGTCGGCATTCTTTGCGGCAACCGCAGGAAACTCAGGCTGCAGCAGTGGCGCACCGGTCAATGCGGCAACTTCACGTGCCACGCCATACACGCTCAGGCAATGCGCCAAATTCGGCGTGAGCTTGAGGGTGAACAAGGTGTCGTCCAGCGCCAGGTGCTCGCGGATGTTCTGGCCCAGCGGCGCATCGGCCGACAACTCCAGCAAGCCGCCATGGTCCTCGGACAGCTTGAGTTCGCGCGCCGAGCACAGCATGCCCTGGCTTTCGACACCGCGCAGCTTGCCGACCTTGATCAGGAAAGGTTTGCCGTCTTCACCGGGCGGCAATTCTGCACCGACCAGCGCACAGGGCACGCGGATACCGATGCGGGCATTCGGCGCACCGCAGACGATATTCAGCAGCTCGGCCTGGCCGACATCGACGGTGCAGACACGCAGGCGATCGGCATTCGGGTGCTGCTCGGCCGTCTTGATTTCACCGACGACGATGCCGATGAAGGGCGGCGCCACCGGTTTCAGTTCTTCGACTTCCAGCCCGGCCATGGTCAGGGTCTCGGCCAGTTGCTCGGTGGTCAGGTCGGGGTTGCAGAAGGCGCGCAACCAGGATTCAGGAAATTGCATGGTCTAGTTCTGCTGAAGGTTTATTGAAACTGGCTGAGGAAGCGGATATCGCCATCAAAGAACAGTCGCAAGTCGTTCACACCATAGCGCAGCATGGTCAGACGGTCGGGGCCCATGCCGAAGGCAAAGCCGATGTATTTCTCGGGGTCCAGGCCCATATTGCGCACCACATTCGGGTGCACCTGGCCAGAGCCGGCCACTTCCAGCCAACGGCCCGACAGCGGACCGCTCTGGAACTGGATGTCGATCTCGGCGCTGGGCTCGGTGAACGGGAAGAAGCTGGGGCGGAAGCGCAGCACCAGGTCGTCCGACTCGAAGAAGGTGCGGCAAAAGTCGGTGAAGACCACTTTCAGGTCTTTGAAGCTAACGTTCTCGCCGATCCACAGGCCTTCGCACTGGTGGAACATCGGCGAATGCGTGGCGTCGCTGTCGACGCGGTAGGTGCGGCCGGGCGCAATCACGCGGATCTCGGGCATGTTCTTCCCTGCATCGATGGCGGCGCGGTGTTTCTTCACATGCGTGACCGCATGGCGGATCTGCATCGGACTGGTGTGGGTGCGCAGCAGGTTCGGCGCGGTGGCGGTGCCGCCTTCGACGTAAAAGGTGTCGTGCATGGAACGCGCCGGATGGTCTTCGGGTGTGTTCAGTGCAGTGAAATTAAACCAGTCGGACTCGATCTCGGGGCCTTGGGCGACTTCAAAGCCCATGGAGCCGAAGATGGCCTCGATACGCTCCAGGGTTAGCGACACCGGGTGCAGACCACCCTGCCCACGCTGGCGGCCTGGCAGGCTCACGTCCAAGGCTTCGGCTTTCAATTGCAGGTCCAGCTCGGCATCGGCCAAGGCTTTACGGCGCGCCGTCAGCGCGGCTTCGATGGCCTGCTTGGCCAGATTGATCGAGGCGCCGCGTGATTTTTTTTCTTCTACGCTCAAAGCCCCCATGCCCTTCATCAACTCGGTGATGCGGCCGGATTTACCTAAAAACTGGGCCTTGGCATTCTCCAGATCGGCAGGCGTACTCGCCCCCTGAAAACTGGCTTGTGCGGCACTGACGATTGCGTCCAACTCGTTCATAACATCTCTTGTCTTGAAATGACAAAGGGCTAGTGCTTTTTCAAGCTCTAGCCCTTGTATTACTTGCACAGACCGCTATCCAAAGAATAGCAGCCCAGCGTGGGGAATCAAGCAGCCAGACGGGCCTTGACTTGCTCCACGATGCTGGCAAAAGCTGCCTTGTCGTGCACAGCGATATCGGACAGCACTTTGCGGTCGATCTCGATGGCCGCCTTCTTCAGGCCATTGGCGAACTGGCTGTAGGTCAGACCGCATTCACGCGCAGCGGCGTTGATACGGGCAATCCACAGCTGACGGAACACCCGCTTGCGGGTACGACGGTCACGGTAGGCATATTGCCCAGCCTTCATTACCGCTTCTTTGGCGATGCGGTAAACATTACCGCGGCGACCGCGGAAACCTTTTGCAAGGGCGAGAACTTTTTTGTGGCGGGCGCGAGCCGTTACACCACGTTTGACGCGAGGCATGTATTTACTCCTTGTTCGTCGTTAAATTAAATGCCACGGCCTGGCAGCATCTGTGCCATGTGACCCATATTGGTCTCATGCACGGTTGCAGTACCACGCAATTGGCGTTTATTTTTGGTGGTCTTCTTGGTCAAGATGTGACGTTTGAAGGCGTGACCGCGCTTGACGGTGCCACCTGGACGAACGCGGAACCGTTTCTTGGCCGCGCTCTTGGTCTTCATTTTGGGCATTTAAATGCTCCTTTTCATTGTGCTCGTGAGGCGCTGGGAACCGATCCCAGGCTTGTTGGCCCCGAGCCACTTCTTAGCGAAAAGCTTTCACCTTTCGCTTTTCAAAACGATGGAAAAACCACCGTTTTGGACAAAGAGGTTGCCCTCCTTGCAAACAGCCTACAGGTAAACCTGCAAACCGAATCTTTAAGATGCCGCCGCTGCCGGAGCAGTTGCAGCCTCCGCCACTGGCTTGCTGGAGCCTGGCTTTTTCTTGCCTGGCGCGATCATCATGATCATCTGACGGCCTTCCAACTTGGGGAATTGCTCAACGATGATCAAGTCCTGCAAATCCGTGCGAATACGTTGCAATAAAGCCATACCGATTTCCTGGTGGGTGATTTCTCGCCCCCGAAAACGCAAAGTGATCTTGCACTTGTCGCCATCGGCCAGAAAACGCTTGATATTGCGCAGCTTGATGTTGTAATCGCCATCATCGGTACCGGGACGGAACTTGACTTCCTTGATCTCGATAACCGTTTGCTTGGACTTCGCGTCTGCCGCCTTTTTCTGCTCTTGGTACTTGAACTTGCCATAGTCCATCAACCGGCAAACCGGTGGATTCGCTGTAGCAACAATTTCAACCAAGTCGACGTCGTACTCACCGGCAAGGCGCAAAGCCTCCATCAGACTAACAATACCCAATGGCTCGTTGTCTGGACCGGAGAGTCGTACTTCCGGCGCCATGATTTCACGGTTGAGACGGTGCTTGCGTTCTTCGCGGTGACGGCGGTCACGAAATTCAGTAGCGATGGCTTTAATCCTTCAAAATCAATGCTATAAATATTATAGCGACAACCGCAATCAGCGCGGGCGCTAAAGCTGCGTTCTATTAAAACTAAACTTTAGAGGCTATGTCATCTGCCACTTTGGACAGGAAGTCCTGGAGAGACATGACTCCGAGGTCAATATTGCCCCGGGCGCGCACTGCAACGGAACCAGCTTCTTTCTCCTTGTCTCCTATCACTAGGATATAGGGAAGCTTTTGTATCGAATGCTCGCGTATTTTACGCGTAATTTTTTCGTTACGCAGATCCAGTTGAACCCTAAGCCCTTGATTCTGCAGCATTTTGGCAATTTCACGACAGTATTCATCCTGAGACTCCGTGATATTCAGAATGGAAACCTGGATCGGCGCCAGCCATGTTGGCAACGCTCCGGCATGCTGCTCGATCAAAATTCCGATGAAACGCTCCAGACTACCCACGATCGCACGGTGCAGCATCACGGGGCGGTGGCGCGCGCCATCTTCGCCCACGTACTCGGCATCCAGACGCTCAGGCATATTGGGATCCACCTGCATCGTGCCGCACTGCCACTCGCGGCCAATCGCATCCTTCAGCGTGTATTCGATCTTAGGACCATAGAACGCACCTTCGCCCGCCGAAATTTGGAAGTCACAACCTGAGGCACGCAAGCCGGCCATCAAGGCGTTCTCGGCCTTGTCCCAACTTTCTTCGGAGCCAATGCGCTTCTCGGGTCGGGTCGCCAGCTTGTAAATGATGTCGGTGAAACCAAAATCCTTGTAGACCTTTTGCAGTAGCGTCGTGAAGGCCACACACTCGGCCTGGATCTGGTCTTCGGTACAAAAGATATGACCATCATCCTGCGTGAAGCCGCGTACGCGCATGATGCCGTGTAAGCCGCCCGACGGCTCGTTGCGGTGGCACTGACCAAATTCGCCAAAACGCAGCGGAAGGTCACGGTAGCTCTTGATGCCTTGCTTGAAGATCAGGATATGGCCTGGGCAGTTCATCGGCTTCAGCGCGTATTCACGCTTTTCCGACTCGGTTGTGAACATGTTTTCACGGTATTTGTCCCAATGCCCGGTCTTCTCCCACAGCGTCTTGTCGATGACCTGTGGACCCTTGACCTCCTGGTAACCGTTATCTTGGTAAACCTTGCGCATGTACTGCTCAACGCCCTGCCAGACAGTCCAGCCCTTGGGGTGCCAGAACACCAAGCCGGGTGCATGGTCGTCAATATGGAACAGGTCCAACTCGCGGCCCAACTTGCGGTGGTCACGCTTCTCGGCTTCTTCCAGCTGCGTCAGGTAATTTTGCAGCTCGTCCTTGGTAGCCCAGGCCGTACCGTAGACGCGCTGCAGCATTTCATTGTTGTGGTCACCGCGCCAGTAGGCACCGGCCAGCTTCATCAGCTTGAAGAACTTGAGTTTGCCCGTGCTAGGCACATGGGGGCCGCGGCACAAATCTTCAAACGCGCCTTCACGGTACAGCGACACATCCTCGTTTACTGGAATGCTGGCAATAATTTCGGCCTTGTAGTGCTCGCCCAGGCCCTTGAAATAAGCCACGGCCCCGTCTCGTGGCAAAACGCGGCGCACCACTGGCTCGTCCTTGGCCGCCAAAGCGGCCATCTTCTTCTCGATGGCTAGCAAGTCGTCGGGCGTGAACGGGCGTTTGTAAGAGAAGTCATAAAAGAAGCCATTTTCAATCACCGGCCCAATCGTGACCTGCGCATCCGGGAACAACTCCTTCACCGCATACGCCAACAAATGCGCTGTGGAGTGGCGAATCACCTCCAGCCCCTCAGAATCCTTGGCCGTGATGATCGCCAGAGGGCTGTTTTCCACGATTTGGTAGCTGGTGTCTACCACCTGATCATTGATCTTGCCTGCCAACGCCGCTTTGGCAAGACCAGTACCGATGGAGGCAGCCACTTCGGC
Source organism: Rhodoferax sp. GW821-FHT07F03 (assembly GCF_059418745.1). Taxonomy (NCBI): domain Bacteria; kingdom Pseudomonadati; phylum Pseudomonadota; class Betaproteobacteria; order Burkholderiales; family Comamonadaceae; genus Rhodoferax; species Rhodoferax sp. GW821-FHT07F03. The sequence continues at coordinate 183,363 of NZ_JBWKQM010000008.1, read as the reverse complement.
CACAGTGACCGGACCAGGAAACTCACGGACGGAGCCATCGGGGAGCGTGATTTGGATCATAAGAATTGGATAGGTAATCGGAGAAACAGGAGTCACAGAAAGCAAAAAGCGCGGTTCACAGACCGCGCTTTTTCATATTGATAGCTCTTCGACGCCTAAGGCGCGCAGACTACGACCTTTAGGGGCTTTTAAAAATTACCGGTGTAGTTCGCAGAGCCATCATGAGAATGCTTTCAAAGAGCGTATGCCAACAAACATTAAGCCGCGTATCTTATTCTATCGAATACGGTGCCACAAGACAGAGACCGCCAAAACCGCTTACTGCTAGGCACCTGCCAGAATACGGTCAATGGCCGGAAAAACTTGCGCATCCAGGCTGGTTTTTTGCATGGCGGCCACTGCGTCCAGAATTTGGGCGGGACGACTTGCACCGATCAGCACCGAGCTCATACCCGGATGGCGCAGCACCCAAGCCAATGCCAGTTGCGCCAAACTACGACCTTGCTCCTGAGCGAGATGGTGCAACTGGCGAATCTGCGCCAAACGCTCAGGCGTCAAATGCTCTGGCCGTAAAAATCCACCCGAACGACCTGCCCGCGAATCCGCCGGAATTGCACCATCCAGATATCTGTCGGTCAACAGTCCCTGCGCCAGCGGAGAAAAAGCGATGCACCCAACGCCTTCGGCATCCAGGGTTTGCAGCAGCCCCTCTTCCACAGCACGGTTGAACATGTTGTAACGTGGCTGGTGAATCAAACAAGGAGCACCCATCTCGCGCAACATTCCAGCAGCGCGACGCGCCAGCTCCGCCGGGTAATTGGACACGGCCACATACAGCGCCTTGCCAGTACGTACCGCATGGGCCAGCGCACCCATGGTCTCTTCCAGGGGTGTATCGGGATCGGGCCGGTGGTGGTAGAAAATGTCCACATAGTCCAGTCCCATGCGCTTGAGGCTTTGGTCCAGACTGGCCAGCAAGTATTTGCGCGAGCCCCAGTCTCCGTAGGGGCCCGGCCACATGGTATAGCCGGCCTTGGTAGAGATCACCAATTCATCGCGGTAGCGCCCTAAATCGCTACGCAAAAGCTGGCCAAAGCACTCCTCCGCAGAGCCGGGTGGGGGACCGTAGTTGTTCGCCAAATCGAAATGGGTAATGCCATGGTCAAACGCACAACGCACGATGGCGCGCGCATTGTCCATGGCATCCACGCCACCAAAGTTATGCCACAAGCCCAGCGATACAGCGGACAACTTGAGCCCACTACGGCCGCAACGGCGATAAGGCACTTGCTCATAGCGGCGGGGGCTGGGTTGGTAGATAGGGCTCATGGTTTAAATTTTTAAGCGATGGCACCTGCGCCCGCACTCGGCAAGCACACGTAGACATCTCCCGGCAATCCGTTGGGAGAGCGGTAGTGCGCATCGACCACGACTCGCACCTGGGCCACCATAGCCTCGGGCAATAGCGCCACCACACAACCGCCAAAGCCACCACCGGTCATACGCGCCCCGCCATGCGCACCGATTGCGTCTTGTAGCAACTGAACAAGTTGGTCAATGGCAGGGACTGTGATCTCGAAATCATCACGCATGGATGCATGCGACTCGGCCATCAGCACGCCCATACGCCGCATATCTCCACGTGACAAGGCCTCGCAGGCGTCCAGCGTACGCTGGTTTTCGGTCACGATATGGCGAGCCCGGCGCAGCACCACGGGGTCTATTCCGACGCTGCGGGCATCCAGCATCTCGGGCGTGGCATCGCGCAGCGCCGGCACGCCAAAATGGGCGGCAGCAGCCTCGCATTGCTGACGGCGGATGTTGTAGGCGCTCTCCACCAGGCCGCGTTGCACGCGTGAATTGACGATCATCACCGCCACGCCGGGTGGCATGGGCACAGCACGGGCGTCCAGCGAGCGGCAGTCGATCAGCAGCGCATGGCCTGCCTGCCCGCGAGCTGAAATGAGCTGGTCCATGATGCCGCAATTGCAACCCACAAAGCGATTTTCAGCGCGCTGAGCGATCAAAGCCATATCCGTGGGTTGCAACTCCGTCCAGCCCTGCAGGCTCTTGAACGCCTGGGCCACGGCAACCTCCAGCGACGCAGACGAAGACAGTCCGGCGCCTTGGGGCACATCCCCAGACAGCGCCAAGTCTGCTCCCTGCAAAGCCAATCCATGCTCCTGCAAGTATTTGACGACGCCCCGCACATAGTTGGGCCAAAGCTCAGTGGCATGCGGCATGATGGGCGCGTCCAGACGGAACTGATCCACTGCGTTGCCATAGTCTGCCGCCACGACACGCACCAGGCCGTCGTTGCGCGGTGTAGCGGCGATGACCGTACCGTGGTTGATGGCACAGGGCAGGACGAAGCCGTCGTTGTAATCGGTATGCTCGCCGATCAAGTTGACGCGTCCTGGCGCCTGCACAAACAGTGTTGGGGCTGCGCCAAAGCTGCTTTCAAATGCTGTTGTCACAGCCGCTATCAAGGCGGAATTCATGGTTGCTTGCTCAAGTAATGGGTATCGGATACGGCACGCAGTTTTTCTGCGGCTTGCTCAGGTGTGAGATCGCGCTGCGCCTCGGCCAGCATTTCATAGCCCACCATGAACTTGCGCACAGAGGACGAACGCAAAAGTGGTGGATAAAAATGGGCGTGCAGCTGCCATGGCCGGGCATCAGAACCGTCAAACGGTGCTCCGTGCCAGCCCATGGAATAGGGAAACGAGCATTGGAACAAGTTGTCGTAGCGGCTGGTCAGTTTTTTCAAAGCCAAGGCCAGGTCTAGGCGATGGGCTGCATTCAGTTGCGGCAGTTGCTGCACTTCAAAGCGCGGCAATAGTAGCGTCTCGAACGGCCATGTTGCCCAGTACGGCACGACCGCCAACCAGTGCTCGGTTTGCACCACCGTACGCTCGCCCAGCTGTGCTTCGCGCTCGGCATAGTCCAATAGCAGTGCCCGTCCATGCTTCGCAAAGTAGTGCCGCTGCTGCGTATCTTCCTTCAAGGCTTCGTTGGGTAAAAAGCTGCTGGCCCACACCTGCCCATGGGGATGCGGGTTGGAGCAACCCATGGCAGCCCCCTTGTTTTCAAACACCTGCACCCAGGGATAGGTCGCCCCCAAGTCTTCGCTCTGTTCAGCCCAAGTGCCGATGACATGGCCTATTGACTCCAGCGACAGCTCGGGCAAGGTCTTGCTGTGGTCGGGCGAAAAACATATCACACGGCTGGTCCCGCGTGCCGACATGCTCGTGAACAACGCATCGGTGGCTGGCGGTGCATCGGGTACTTCTTGCATCAACGCTGCGTAATCGTTGGTGAACACATAGGTATGCGTATAGGCCGGATTGTGTTCGCCGGTGACGCGGGCATTGCCAGCACACAGATAGCACTGAGCGTCATAGGCCGGGCGCTCTGCCGTATCGGGAGCCTCTTGCTGCCCCTGCCAAGGTCGCTTGGATCGGTGTGGAGACACCAATACCCACTGGTCAGTCAAGGGGTTATAGCGGCGGTGGGAATGGTCGTTGCGGTCAAACATGGAATGAAACGAAATAGAATGCCTGGAGCCGATTAATCATCATACAAATGCAATGCTGTGCACAGTGTAGCGCGCCGCACCATCACTCCATCTGAGGGTAAACGCGTTCAGCACGAGGCAGTGGCATGATCAGACACCATGCACGATACCCCCCCTACCCTTTTGCATCTCCGCAGCCACGACGGCCTGAACCTGACTCTCATGGACCTGGGCGCAACCTGGCTGTCCTGCCAGGTTCCACTGTCCAATGGGACCCGCCGCGAAGTTTTGCTCGGCTGCCCCAGTCCTGCAGCATACGCACAACAAACCGCCTATCTTGGCGCCACGATTGGCCGGTATGCCAATCGTCTTGGCCAAGCCCGCATCACCCACGCGGGCCAAGTCACCCCCGTCACACCGAATGCCGGGTCTCCACATCAGTTGCACGGTGGACCGGAAGGTTTTGACAAGCGCCGCTGGACAATTGCATCAAGCAGCGACACCGAGGTGCGCTTCACCCTGGAATCTGCCGATGGAGACCAAGGCTTTCCTGGTGAACTGCAAACACAGGTCGTCGTACGCCTGACGGAGGCCCTCGGCATCGACATGGAGTTCGAAGCACGTGTCACCGCGCCCAGTCCGGTGTGCCTCACCAATCACAGCTACTTCAATCTGGACGCCGCACCTGGCGATGCGCGGGCGCACAAACTGTCTATCGCTGCCACCCAATACCTGCCCGTAGACAAGGAGTTGATTCCCCTCGGGCATTTGGCATCGGTACAAGACACCGGTTTCGATTTTCGCCAGCCCAAAACTCTGGCGCAGGACTGGCTCAAGGATGAGCAGCAAGCAGCTGGCGCAGGCTATGACCACGCGTTTTTGCTCGATCCAGCATGCGCTCATATGCAGGTACCAGCTGCCGTACTACAGGCCAGTGACGGCCTTTTGAGCATGCGCGTGCACACCACCCTGCCCTCATTGCAGATGTATGCCGGGCAGTTTCTGACCGGCGTGCCGGCCCGGGAAGGTGGTGCGTACGCCGCATGTGCCGGCATCGCACTGGAGCCGCAGTTCCTGCCCGACAGCCCAAACCACCCAGAGTGGCCCCAGCCTTCTTGCTGGCTATTGCCTGGGCAGGTCTATCGGCACAGCATCCACTACCGATTCTCTGCCCGCTGATTGCCCCATTCGCCCCCGCGGGTCCGACAGCGTAGCGGGGTAATTTCCTACACAGGCAGCCGGTCTAGACCGATGGTTGGCCATGGTCCCTGGTTTTAAAGTTCAGTCATCGGCTTGGTGCCATCACCAACCGCCAAGACGAACAACCAAGGACTTTCATGGCCAACCAGAAAAAATCGACAAATACCATCCATGCAGTTGCGGCCGTGCCTGGCCGCATGGAACTCGATACGGTTGCCATGGAAGCCGCCAAACACAGCCTGGACCAGGGCTCCATCACGCCCCACTATGGGCCGTGGCGCGAAGACATCATCCAGCTACTGAACGACTCACTGGCCACTGAGTTGGTATGCGTATTGCGCTACAAGCGCCACCATTTCACAGCCCAGGGACGGGCATCGGCCAAGATTGCAGAAGAATTCCTGGTACATGCCAACGAAGAATCTGCACACGCTGACCGCCTGGCCCAACGCATCGTGCAACTGGGCGGAGAACCAAACTTCGCACCCGATTCACTCAGCCAACGCAGCCATGCGGGCTACGACGACTCCTCGGACCTGAGCGACATGATCCGCGCCAACCTGGTTGCCGAGCGCGTCGCCATTGAAGCCTATAGCCAAATCATCGCCATGATTGGAGACAAAGACTCCACCACCCGGCGCCTGATCGAAGATATCTTGAGCGACGAGCAAGAGCACGCCGAAGAACTCAAGGACTGGCTAGGCGCCTAACCGAGTAGAGCGCGTCCACCCTCGGGTGGAAGAGCAATCGTCACGATCCCCCGGTTGATTCCAACCAATTTATTCACCACAGGAGCTTCACCATGTACTTCAACTTACGTACCACTATCGCCACCACCGTTGCCGCCGCAGCCCTGCTCACCATGGGCGGATGCGCCGTCAGCCGTGGCCAACAAACCGTAGGCGCCTATGTCGATGATGCATCCATCACGACCGGCATCAAGGCCCGCTTTGTAGAAAACAAAGATGTGGACGCAAGCGCCATCAGTGTCGAAACACTGAACGGCACCGTGATGCTCTCCGGCTTCGCGAAGAGCTTGCGTGAAAAGACTGCTGCGGAAAGTATTGCTCGTAGCGTCAGCGGCGTGAAGGCCGTGAAAAACGAAGTCGCTGTGCGCCCCTAAGCCCAGCCACTGCCTGAATCCCCAACTATCCTGAAAGGAACTGCTATGAACTGGGACCGTATCGAAGGCAATTGGAAACAAGCCACCGGCAAGGTAAAAGAGCAATGGGGCAAGCTGACCGATGACGACCTGAGGGTCATCGCGGGCAAGCGTGACCAACTGGCCGGCAAGATCCAAGAACGCTATGGCGTTGCCAAAGACGAAGCAGAGAAGCAGCTTTCAGCCTGGGAAAAGCAGGCCAATGATTCCTGGTTCAAATAGTTTCCTGTGCCCTCGGTTGTATGCCTGCCAAGGCCGCAACCTTTCAACGCCCCTGGTCGCTTGCGCCCTGGGGCGCTTTTCATGGAGCACAGCACTTTGCATGGCGCAAGACAGAATAAGATTCAGACCCTGTTCTTCTTCCCTGCCAAACCATGCAATTTGCCACCTGGAACGTCAACTCTCTCACCGTGCGCCTGCCCCAGGTCCTTGACTGGCTGACCGCCAACCCGGTCGATGTACTGGTATTGCAGGAAACCAAAATAACCGACGACAAATTCCCGCATGCGGTCTTTGCCGAAGCCGGCTACCAGGCGCAATGGTTTGGCCAGAAGACCTATAACGGCGTGGCTCTGCTGAGCAAAACGCTGGCGACCGATGTCGTAAAAAACATCCCGGGCTTCAGCGATGAGCTATCGCGCGTCATCACCGGTACGGTAAACGGGGTACGCGTCATCGGCGCCTATTTTCCCAATGGCCAGGCGCCGGGCACCGACAAGTTCGACTACAAGATGCACTGGCTGAAGGCCTTGCGCGACTGGATCAAGACCGAACTGCTGACACACCCGCAGCTGGTGCTGATGGGCGACTACAACATCACCTTCGACGATGCTGACGTTTGGGACCCAGTGGGCCTGAAGGACACCATCCACTGCACCGACGAAGAACGCTACCACCTGCAAGCCCTAGTAGCGCTGGGTCTGACCGATTCGCACCGCATGTTCCCGCAGCCCGAGAAGAGCTACTCGTGGTGGGACTACCGCGACTTCGGCTTTCGCCGCAACAGGGGCATGCGCATCGACCACATCCTGGTCAGCCCCGCGCTCAAACCACTCGTCAGTGCCTGCGTGATCGACAAAGTTCCGCGCAAGAACGAACGTCCCAGCGACCATGCACCCGTCGTGGTAACAATCGACACGCTATAAATTCAGGAGCTTCACGCGCAGGTATCTCCTGCGCCGTAAGCCTATAAGACAAAAAGGGGGTTGAATTTCTTCAGCCCCCTTTTGCAATGGCGGATGCGCTTACTTGGCGGCGGAGGCAGCTGGTGCTGCTGGTGTGGCAGGGGTCGCTGCAGCAGCCTTTTCAGCCTTCTTCACGTGCTTCTTGGTGTGCTTCTTCATGGGCTTGGATGCGGCATCTGCAGGTGCTGCTGCGGCAGCAGCAGGAGCTGCATCCTTGGCAGGAGCGGCTGGCGCCTGGGCAAACGAGGCAGCAGCAACCGTAGAAATCAGGGCGGCAGCGAAGAGAGATTTGATCGTGGTCATTACAGGGTTCCTAAAACAATAGTCGCATGGGCTCCGACTTCGTCGAGCAAGTCCGAATTGCGTTCAGACCTGTACCTACAACGCGAACGTATCCAGCCCGTTGACCACATATACATTTCTTTATACACGCCGCCCATTTAAGCCCCATCGCCCTGCAGCGCACAAAACACCTGCACAGGACGCTATCAAAAGAGTAACAAAGCAGATGCATGAGATACATCTGCGCACACTTCCCCATACGCCCCGACTCGGCAGTCAGATCAGCTGCCCCAACCTTCCAGCACCACCTTGCCACGCGCCTGGCCGGACTCGATCAGTGCGTGGGCACGGCGCAGGTTGTGGGCATTGATGCTGCCAAAGCGCTCCGTCAGCGTGGTGCGAACCTGACCCGCATCGACCAGCTGTGCCACCGCCTCCAGCAGCTCGTGCTGGGCCTGCATATCAGGCGTGCCGAACATAGGGCGGGTGAACATCATCTCCCAGTGCACCGACACGGCTTTGCGCTTGAATGGCGCCACGTCCAGCACCGGCAGATCGTCGATCAGGCCGAGCTTGCCTTGTGGAGCAATCACCTCCTGTATCTGCGCCAGGTAGTCGCCGGTATGAGTCAGGCTGGCGATGTAATCCACCTGAGGCAAACCAATGCGCTGCAGCTGCGGCGCCAGGGGCTGGCTGTGGTCGATCACATGGTGGGCGCCCAGCTGCTGCACCCAGGCCTGGGTTTCGGGCCGCGAGGCCGTGCCCACGATGGTCAGCCCGGTCAGGCGCCGCGCCAGCTGGACCAGGATGGAGCCCACGCCACCGGCCGCTCCAATCACCAGCAGCGACTTGGGCTGGGCCAACACCCCTTGTGGGACGGCCAGGCGGTCAAACAGCAGCTCCCATGCGGTGATGCTGGTCAAGGGCAAGGCGGCGGCCTCGGCAAAGCCCAGTGTTGTGGGCATATGGCCAACGATACGCTCGTCCACCAGGTGCAGCTGGCTGTTGCTGCCAGGTCGGGTGATGGAGCCGGCGTAGTACACGCGGTCGCCGGGCTGGAACAGCAGCACCTCCGGCCCTACCGCACGCACGATGCCGCTGGCGTCCCAGCCCAGCACCTTGTGGCTCTGTCCTTCCGCTGGCGCTGCAGAGGCGCGAACCTTGGCGTCCACCGGGTTGACGGATACCGCTTGCACCTCGACCAGCAGGTCTCGCCCCTGGGCCTGTGGCTCGGGTAACTCAATGTCCAGCAAGGCACTGGGTTCAGAAATAGCTTGGGGACGTTGGTAGCCTATGGCGCGCATGGAGATTCCTTCAAAGATGTTTGGTACGGGACGTATCTTCATCTTTCTTAAATTTCAGATAAATAGCCCACTGATTGAATTCAGCTTCAAATAAAATTTGCAAATGAAAGCCTTGCAAGACCTGGACATCTTTGTGCGCACCGTGGATGCGGGAAGCATGTCCGCCGCCGCCCGGGCTCTGGATATCACCCCCGCAGCTGCCAGTGCGGCCCTGCAGCGGCTGGAGGCCGAGCTGCAGATGGCACTGCTGGTGCGCTCCACGCGCAGCCTGCGCCTAACGCCCGAGGGCGCGGTTTTCCTGGAGCACTGCCGCCTGGCATTGAACACCTTGCGTGAAGGCCAGCAGACCCTGGCCACGGGCCGCCAGCAGGTACAGGGCATGCTGCGCCTGGCCGTTGCGTCCGATCTGGGACGCAACCTGCTACTGCCCTGGCTGGATGCCTTTCAGGACCAGCACCCGCAGGTGCGCTTTCGCTTGCAGGTATCTGACCGCATGGCAAACATCTTCAGCGAACCGGTGGACGCGGCCTTCCGCTACGGCGAGCCACCCGACTCCAGCCTCGTGGCTCTACCCGTCGCCCTGGACAACCGGCGCGTACTGTGCGCCTCGCCGGCCTACCTACAACGGCACGGCACACCCACCACGCCAGCCGACCTGGCCCAGCACGACTGCCTGTGCTTTTTGCTGGGTGAAGACGTGAACGACCGCTGGGAGTTCAGCCACAACGGCCATCCCACCACGGTACGGGTGGGCAGAGGCCATGTGGCCAACGATGGAGATCTGGTGCGCCGCTGGGCCATTGCCGGGCGCGGTATTGCCTACAAGTCCCGGCTGGACATGGCCCAGGCACTGGCAGACGGCACGCTGCAGGCTCTGTGCACCGACTGGGATACCGAGGCCGCCCCCCTGTACATGGTGCTGCCCGACCGGCGCCAGCTCACCCCGGCCCTGCGCCTGCTGCGCGAGTTTGTCGCAGTCCAGTGCGCTGCACTGCCCACGGAATCAAAGGGGCAGGATGGATGACTGGTGGAAGCTGTTCCGCCCGGAACCCTTGACCTCGTACATGGCTTTGTCTGCACTGGACAACAGCTCGCCGGCCGTCTGCCCGTCTTGCGGGTAACGGCTGATGCCGATACTGGCCGTCAGCTGCAGTACCTTGCCGCGCACCGTCATGGGTTGCTTGATGCCGTTCAGCAACTTTTCGGCGATGGCGATCAGGCCTTCATCGGGCACGGCAGCGCCCAGCAGCACCACGAATTCATCACCGCCCAGGCGGGCCACGGTGTCCACTTCACGCACCAGGGAAAGCATGCGCTGCGCCAGGTTCACCAGCACCACGTCACCGGCTTCATGGCCGTGGCGGTCGTTGACGGCCTTGAACGCATCCAGATCGATGAAGAACAGGCACACCTGCTGCTGGTAACGGCGGGCATGGGCCAGGGCCTGCTCCAGCCGCTCCTGGAACAGACGCCGGTTTGGCAGGCCGGTCAGCATGTCATGCTGGGCCAGATGTTCCAGCTCTTCCTGGTTGTCCTTCAGGTCCGCCAGCTGCTGGGTGATCTGGCTATGCATCTTGTGGAAGCTACGTGCCAGCAGACCGATCTCGTCACGGCTTTGCAGGGGCAGCTTTTCCGGAGGCAGGCCGTTGGCAATGCGTTGCGCGGCCACCGTCATGTGGTTGATCGGCCGCGTCCAGATACGGGCCAGCACAATCGCCAGCAACAGGCAGGCCAGGCACAAACCCACCACGATCTTCACCACGGTGGAGCCCAGCTGCTGCGACTGCGCCAGCACCTGCTCCAGCGGCTGGGCCAAGCCCAGGATAAGCCGGCTCTCATTGGCCGAAAGCCGGGTGGACTGGGAAATGAACGCGGCCACCACCGGCGCCCCCGCATAGTCGCCGCCACGATCCTCGAACACCACGTGTTCCTGCTCGCGTTGCACCACGGCCCGGGTTGGCAAGAACTCGTCCTGTACCAGCATGCGCCGGCCGCGCTCGAAGCCAAAGGTCTTGCTGTTGTCCGGGTGGACCAGGATGTCACCCTCGCTGTTCGCCAGAAACACCTTGTAGGCCGCCGGCAGATCCGCCGACAGCAGGGCAAACATGCCGTTCAAATCCACATTCACCACCACCACGCCCACGGCGTTCCCTTCTGCATCCACCACCGGCATGGCCTGTTGCAGCATGGGTAGGTCCCGCCCGGCATCGCTGCCGGCTTCGCGGTTGATGGTGATGGGCGACAGATAGGTGGAGCCCGCCGGCAGCTTCAACGTCTCCGCAACATAGGTGTAGTGGCCCTTTTCCTGCAGGTTGTCGCCCTGCACTCGCGCCACCGTGCCGTTGTTGCGATCTACCCGCACACGCTCCAAGCCAAAGTCGCTGGCAGAAATCAGCCGTAGTTGGCTGTAGGCCGGATTGGCCTGCATCTGCAGCTGGAACAGGGTCGCGAGCTGGTCCTCCAGCGCCGTATCCGGGTGCTGCAGGGTGGACACCGCAGCCGGGTGGTGGGCCAGCACCTCCAGGGTGCGCGAAATCTCCTGACGTGTGAGGGTGATGCGGCGCGCCAGCACCTGGGTGGCCGTCAGCAGCTTGTTCTGGGCCGCGTCCACCAGCAGGTCGCGGCTGGCTCGGTAGGCGTAGAAACCAGTCACACCCGCTGCCAAGAAACCCACCAACGCCAACAGCAGGGCCAGCTTGGCGGCGATGCCAAACCTCATGGAGCCAACACCTTGCTGATGCGGTCGCCCGCCATGATGCGGGTCCATAGCAGATCCCGCCGCTCCTCGCTCTCGACCGGCTCCAGCCATACCAGGCGGTCTTCGGCACGCTCGCCGGCAGAGGCCGTGGTGGTATTGGCCAGGCCTTGCCGACTGACCAGGGCCTGGCCAGGCTCGGGCTCCAGCATGTAGTTGATCCAGGCAGCCGCCAGCGCCGGGTTGCGAGCGCCGCGGGTCACGGCCCAGCAGTCCAGCCAGGCCAGGGCCCCCTCTTTGGGAATAACGTAACCCACGTCCATGCCGGCCTTTTGCATTAGCTGCAGCTGCTGGTGGCCAAAGTTGGCGAACAGCAAGGCGGCTTTGCGCGCCTTGAACAGCGCCATGGCCTCCTCAGGCTGGGTGTAAAAGCCCGCTGCATTACGGCGCAGAGCCACCAGTTGCTCTACCGCCGGCCCCCAGCTTTTGTCATCAATCTGGAATGGCGACTTCAGGCGCAGCATCTGCGCCGCCAGAGAAAAGCTGTGCGCACCGCCGTTGTAGCCCACGACCTTGCCCTTCCAGCGCGTGTCCCACAATGCAGCCAGCGAATCCGGTGGCTGCGGCATCTGCTTGCGGTCGTAAATCAAGCCCATCTCCGCATAGGTATACGGAATGGCATAGGTATTGCCGTTGCGTCGCAGGCCGGGTATGGCATCCTGGTTGCGAAAGCGCGTCAGCTGGCGCGACAGATTAGGGACGTCCTGCAGGGGGATGGGCAATACCAGATCCTGCTTGATGTATCGCTGCAGCTCGGCCGTATTGACGGCGAACAGGTCAAAGTCCTGCGCGTTGTTGGTGCGGATCTTTTGCCACATGTCCGCATCGGAGTCTATGGTGGTCACCTCGACCCGCACCTGGGCGCGCTGCTCGAACTGTTTGACGATGTCCGGGTCGGCATAACCGGGCCAGGCCAGTACGCGCAAAGTCTGGTCTGCACGTGACACCACCGGAAGCAGCATTGCAAGCGTCAGACAGAAATTACGGCGTTTGAAAGAGGCCCAGTTCATATGTAAACGGATGTTACCTAGCGTATGACCCTCAGTCCAGCATCCACCGTGCCAGATTGCCGCCATCTGCCTATCATCTTAGCTGTGAAGTCAGGAAAGCCGCTTTTTTGTCACATTGGCGACTTTTGTACACCTTGTAAGTTTGAAAAAAATCCAGGTGTAGCGCAAATGCTGCGTGCGTCAAACGCTATTAATAGCATAGCAAATACCCGGAAATCTGCCCGCGCTAGTCTGCCGGCCCGTGCATTTGCCCGTCGATGTAGTACCACCGCCCGTCTTCGCGCACAAAGCGGCTGGTTTCATGCATGCGTTGGGCTCGGCCGTTGTCGCGGCAACGGGCCACGAACTCCACCACGCCAGCGTCGCCAGACTCCATCGCATGGCGCACCTCCAGCCCCAGCCATTTGACGGGGGCCAGCTCCAAATCGCCCGGTGCGCTGGACGGATGCCAGGTAAACAGCAAATATTCCAGCAAACCCAGCACGTAACCGCTGTAGCGCGAGCGCATCAGCGCCTCCGCCGTGGGCGCGTAGTCGCCGGTTGCCATGCCCTTGTGCCAAGGCGCACAGCATTCAGCGTAAGGTTTGCCGCTGTCGCAGGGGCACGGCGCATGGGCCGGATGCAAATTCTTCTTCATGGGGTTGTATTTTCAATGCTGGCTACCGGCACGCTAAACCGCGCCGGGCTCCGGCGAGCTTGCCGGAGCATATGCAAAGTGTGTCACCAAAACGCTATAAATATGATTGCTGCCCACGCAGGCAGCATATAGGCTAGCGGCCTATTTCTTGTGCGTCTTTGGTTACTCAGGCGCCCGGCGCCCGCAGGGCTTCGCTCAGTTGGTCGGCCAGCTCGGCCCAATCGGAGTCCTGCAACAAGGCTTCGCGCAGAAACGTAGCCTGGGCTGCTGACCAAAACGGCGCATCCGGCAAAGCAATATGGCTGGCCAAGGGGCTATGCGTGGCGATGAAATTGGCAATGCCCTGCGGGTCCGAGGGAAGTCCCAGCTGTGCAAAAAGCCCATGAAACTGGTGTGTAGATATGTCCATATGCTTACCTTAACGCATTTACAGCCGTCCGGCGATACCTGCCTGGACAACTACAGCACCGCCCGCGCTGGCGCGTTACCGCATGCCCTGCTGCGTCGCCAGCAAAATGCCCTCGCGCACCGCCACCAGCTCGCCCTCCTCCAATGGGCGCCAGGCCTCGTCGGTCAGCGCCACGCTGGCAATCAGCAAGGCGCTGTGCTCTGTTGCGTCGATGGCGACGCCATGCTCGTGCGTGGTGGAAGGTTCGGCCGGTATGCGGTGGCGCTGCAGCATCCACAAACCGGGGGGGTCTGCGGTATCAGCGCCATCATGGATACGCCGGTGGGCATGGGCAAACAAGGCATCGCCGTCCGAATACATGAAGTTGGCCGTCCCCAGCCTGCGCAGATCGGCCGCAAACTCCGTGAGCAGCGCCATGCGCGCCTCCAGGCTGGGCACGCTGCCAGTGGCCCACAGGTTTTGCATGCGTGCCATGAGTGCGCAAAACGCGTATTCCGAATCTGTCTGGCCCACCGGGTGGTGCCCAGCCAGCGGAAACATGGTGCCACTTTCCAGCTGGCGCAAGGTTCCGTTGTGGGCAAAGCTGTGGGTGCGCCCACCCAGCTCGCGCACAAACGGTTGGGTATTGACGAATGCCACACTGCCCTGGGTGGCGTGGCGGATATGCGAGATACCCAGGTAGGTGCAGGGCCCTTGGGTTTCCAGGTAACGCACCAGTGCGCTATCCCCCGCGGCCAGCGGCTCGCGGAACAGCGCCACATCCACACCTTGGTAGAAGGCCACGCCCCAGCCATCGTGCACGCCGCCCGTGGCGCTGCCGCGCGAGGCCAGCGTCTTCAATGAAAACGTCAGCTGCGCCGGCTCGGAGGTAGACAAGGCTAGTAATTCGCACATGGCTGCAGACTCGGCAGGCGGCTACCGGACCTGGGCCTGGTTCAGCGCCGCAGCTGCGCGCACCAGCGCCTTGAAGGCCTCTGCGTCGATGGCGTCCCCCTCGTGCAAATCGATGGCCCGCCGGACCTTCCCGTCCAGGCTGGAATTGAACAGACCAGCAGGGTCCGGCAGCGACGCGCCCTTGGGAAAAGTCAGCTTTACTGCGCTCTTGTAGGCCTCGCCAGTGCAGATGATGCCGGCGAGGGACCAGACCGGAACGCTCCACTTCCATTCCTCCACCACGCCAGGGGCGGCCTGCAGGATCAGCGCACGCATGTGCGCGAGCATCTGGCCGCGCCAGCCGTCCAGTGCCGCGATCCGCGCGTCTATCAACTCGGCGGCGGATTCGCCAGGGTTCGCCAGGTTCTTTGCCATGTCCGTCCTCGCATGCCGGCATCTTGCCGATGCCTGACATCGTACCGTCTCGTCCTGGGTGGGCTATTTCAAGCTGGGGTATTCCTGCACCGACGACGGCAGATACGTACCAGCATCGCGCAGATGCGTACCGGGCGCGGCCCTGTTTTTATTTATCGTTGGTGCACTCGCCTGCCTCTTTCTCACGACTCACACCATGACCATCGCCATGCAACAACGCAAAGTCGGCAATACCGACGTTCATATCACCACCCTCGGCTTCGGCGGCAATGTGCTGGGCAACCTCTATGCCGCCGTACCCGACGATGTGGCAAAAGACACGGTGCTGGCGGCCCAGCAATCCGGCGTCAACTACTTCGACACCGCGCCTTTGTATGGCCACGGCCTGTCGGAGCGTCGCCTGGGCGACGCGCTGCGGGCGCTGCCGCGTGAATCCATCGTGCTGTCCAGCAAGGTTGGCCGGCTGTTGAAGCCGCATGGCCGCGTGCCGCCGGCCAAGCTCAAGCCGTCCGAGGGCGGCATCTTTGTGGACGAGTTGCCGTTCGCGCCGCAGTTTGATTTCTCCTACAGCGCCACGATGCGCTCGTTCGAGGACTCGCTGCAGCGCCTGGGCATGAACCGCATCGACCTGCTTCTGATCCACGACTGCGACGAGTGGTCGCAGGGCGAGAACTACCGTACCGCGCTGAAGACCGTGGAAACCGGCGCGCTGAAGGCCTTGCAGGAGCTGAAAAGCGCCGGTGTGATCGGTGGATATGGCGCCGGCGTGAACCAGTTTGAAGCCTGTGAAGACCTGATGGACCTGGGCCCATTCGACTGCTTTCTGCTGGCCGGGCGCTACACCCTGCTGGAACAGGGCGCGCTGGATAGCTTCCTGCCACGCTGCGTGAAGGAAGGGGTCTCGGTGATCCTTGGGGCGCCGTTCAACTCCGGCATTCTGGTGACCGGCGCGACTCCCGATGCACGCTACAACTACCTTCCAGCCACCGCCGAGATCAAGTCCAAGGTCGCCAAGATTGAACAAATCTGCGCCGCCCACCAGGTGCCGCTGGCCGCTGCGGCACTGCAGTTCGTGCTGGGCCATCCCTCGGTGGCCACGGTGATCCCCGGGGCCAAGTCCCGCGCCGAGGCCGAGCAGAACGCGCGCTGGATGACATTGCCGATACCAGCCGCACTATGGGATGAACTGAAAGCCGCGGGCCTGGTGCGCACCGATGCGCCCACCCATGCCGTATAAAGAGCACATCTCCGTAGCCCCAGTAGCCTTCGTAGAGCCCCAGATGCGCCCATGATGGCCTGAGGCCGCACGCCATGAAGCAAGTTCTGTCCACCCGCCGCAACATAGCCCCCGAGGTCGAGCACGATCTGCTGCGCGATCCGCGTCTGGGCTATGAGGCGGACATTGGCAAAGAGTTTGTGCGCTGCGTCGAGCACGGCAGCCCCACCCCGCTGGAGCGCTGGCACTGCCATGACGAATACGAGCTGCAACTGATCGTGGGCGCACGCGGCCAGGCCTTTGTGGGCGATTACGTCGGCTTCTTCGAGCCTGGCCACTTGGTGCTGACCGGTCCGCGCGTGCCACACAACTGGGTTTCGACGGATCTGCCGCCCGATGGCCTGGCGGTGCGCAGCCTGGTGATCCAGTTCCGCGAGGCGCCGCTGCGCGACGGCATGCGCGCCATCAGCGAACTCGAAGAAACCCTGCCCTTGCTGGAACGGGCCCTTCATGGCATTGAATTCTTCGGGCTGAGCGAGGCGGTGCGCGAGCGCTTCTACCGCATCAAGCAAAGCCACGGCCTGGAGCGTTTTGCCGAATTCGCGAGCCTGCTGTGCCTGCTGAACCGCTGCCAGGATTACCGGCTGCTGTCCTCCGACCATGTGGCGTTCAACGGCTCGGACGACACGCTCTCGGTGGTCAACAAAGTGATTTCGCATGTAAACGAGCATTACGCCCAGGCGCTGTCGGTAGGTGAAGTCAGCGGCCTGGTCGGCATGAGCGAAAGTGCTTTCTCGCGCTTCTTCAGCAAGGCCACGGGCCTGACCTTCACCAACTTTGTGAACCGCCTGCGCGTCAACCGAGCCTGCCAGTTGCTGATGGAACGCGACAGTTATGTATCCAGCGTGTGCTATGCCGTTGGCTTCAACAACGTGGCCAACTTCAACCGCCGCTTTCTGGAAGTCAAGGGCATGACACCGACCCAATTCCGCAAACAAGTTGCGGGGAGATTCAACACGGACGGCGTATAGCAGCCATCGTTTGATGCCGCTGCTAGCGTCGTTTCTTGGCCATCTTGGCCACGCGCGGAGCGGTAATCCCCAGCGCAGCCCGGGCCAGTGCATCCGCCTCGGCATTGCGGTGCTGCGGTATCCACAGCAGCTCGGCCTGTTCGAACGACTGGAACAGCGCCCGCGCCGCGTCAAACAAGGCGGCCAGGCGCACGATAGGTTTGGCCTGGGGGCTGCAGATTTGCGCCACCACCACGCTGTTGTCGCAATGGATACGCAGCGCGTGGGCGCCAAAGGCTTGCAGCGCCTGCAGCGCCGCCATCAGCGCGCGCAGCTCGGCTTCGTTGTTGCAGCCATGGGTGTGCGCCGCTTGGGACAGGGTGTGGCGCGTGCCATCGGGTGCGACCATCACGGCGCCCAGGCCGATGCGGCCGGGGTTGGGCACGGCGCTGCCATCACAGTAAACAATCCAGGGGTCCATAAGCCGTTTTCAGTAGTGCCGCATTCTGCAGGATGCAGCACCGCTTCCCGGCCTCAATAGGCCTCAATAAGTCTTGTACGGCAGGAACTTGCCCGACAGCACCACCTTCACCCGGTCGCCTTTCGGGTCGGGCTCGCGGGTGATGTCCATGCTGAAATCGATGGCGCTCATGATGCCGTCGCCAAACTCTTCGTGGATCAACTCCTTGATCGTGGTGCCGTACACGCTGACGATCTCGTACCAGCGGTAGATCAGCGGGTCGGTGGGCACGGGCGTAGGCAGCGAGCCCTTGTAGGGCACCACCTGCAGCCACTTTTGCTCCTCACTGTTCAGGCCGAAGATCTTGCCTATCACCTTGGCCTGCTCGGGCGTGCAGGTCATCTGGCCCAGGCAGGCTGCTGTCGTCCATTCCTTGGACTGGCCCACCTTCTTGGCCACGGCGGCCCACTGGATGCCTTTGGCGACCTTGACGGTGATGATCTTCTCTGTGATGTCGTTGCGGTTCATGGCGTCCTTTTGAAAATTTGCATCCATTTTGATAGCAGCCAACGCAGATATATCCTGCGCCAGCAGCGGTTTTCATCTATGGATTTCGCTTGCAAATCCATAGCAAGCACACTGCAAGCAAAAACAAGACCTACGCAAACCTCACCACGGCCACCGGCGGCAAATCGTTCGACACACACTGCCAGCTCTCCCCCGCGTCCGCACTCAGCCACAGGCCGCCGGTGGTGGACGCCATGGCCAGGGTCTGGCCATCGGCGCTGACGTCCAGGCCGTGGCGGTACACCAGGTGGTAGGCATGTGCGCTTGGCAGGCCGTGGTCAAAGGTTTGAAAGCTCTGGCCACCGTCGTCGGTTCGGGTCACGACCACGCGGCCATCTACCGGTATGCGGCAGTAGTCACCCTGCGCGGGCACAAACCAGGCGCGTTGCGAATTGCCCGGGTCGCAGGCCACGGCAAAGCCAAAGCCCGAAGGTGCGGGCGCTGCGATGGCCTGCCACTGCTGGCCGCCGTCGGTCGAGCGGTAAATGCCGCCATGGTGCTGCACCCACAGCACATCGGGTGCGCTAGCGCACTGCACCATGCGGTGCGGGTCCTGCGTGTTACCGTCCTCCTGGCTACCCTCGGGCATATAGGGTGCGCGCATCCCGTCGGCCGTCAGGCTCCAGCTGGCGCCGCCGTCACGGCTTTGCCAGACCCCGCCGCAGGAAATGCCCAGGCTTATGTGCTGCACATCGCGCGGGTCCACCAGGATGGAATGGATGCCGGCCACGTCGTAGCCACCGCCAAACCACGCACGGCGGCGCGGTTCGTCCCACAGCGGGCGGTTCAGCGCCCAGCTCTGGCCGCCATCGTCCGAACGGAACAAGCCCGCCGGCAGGCAGCCGGCCCAAAGCGTTCCGGGCTGGCTGGCGCCACCCGCAGCCAGGGACCAAATAGTGTCCACGCTCCAGGGCGTGGGGTCGTCCGCGTCAGAGCCAGTGACTGGTTTGGTTGGAAATGCCGGAGCCGCGATCTCGGTCCAATGCGCGCCGTGGTCCAAGCTTTTGCGCAGCTTGACGCCGAAATGCCCCATACGCAGCGCGGCCAGCCAGCTGCCGTCGCGCGGGTCGGCCAGCACCTGGCTGACGGGCTCGCCTGCAAAGTGGTGGTCGCGTATCTGCCAGGCCTTGCCCGTGCCTTGCACGGTAAACAGGCCTTTGCGGGTGCCAACAAGCAAGGTATGCATCACTGGGCTTTCAAAAAAAGGCGCTCATCCGCCGGACAGGGCCTGCACCACCAGCACCTTGTCGCCAGCTGCCACGGGCAGGTCCAGCCGCACGCGGTCATGCACCAGGGTTTGGTTGACGAACACCGCCACATGCTTGCGCACCGTGCGCTGGTCGTCAAACACGTAGTGGCCCAGCGCCGGCGCGGCCTGTAGCGCCGCCTCTAGCACGGCGCGCAGCGGGCCGGCGGCGACCTGCTGGGCCGGCACGTCGATATGCCGGCGCAGGCTGGGGGCGAATTCCACAGTAACCATGGGCCGGATTGTGCGAAGCGCGCCCGTGCTGGTCAACGCGGGGCTTACCCGCAGCGTGATTTTTTTGAAGAAATTGGTATCTTTTTGATAGCTGCCAGCGCAGGTACTACCTGCGCTGGAAGGCTATTCAACATTTATGAATTTCATCAAAATAAATAGCACTATTGCCATGGGCGCTCTTATTTCTCGACCACCGTCGGATGGGCTTTCCAACGCGCAAAGCTCAGCTTGACCAGTTCGTCAATCACGCCAGACTTCGTCAGCTGGGCAAGCTTGCCATCGATGGCATCCAGCTTGTCGCCGCAATTGCCTTTTTGCGTGAGCGCAAGATAGTTGGGGGTGTCCACCACATACGGCGACGTTGGGATAAAGCGTTGCTCGTCGCCACGTTTGAGCAGGTAGGCCATACCCACGTAGTAGCCGGTGATGAAGTAGTCGATGCGCCCCAGTTTCAGTTTGTTGAAATTACTTTCCGGGTTGTCTGCGGGTTCCACATTGAGCTTGGTGCTGAGAAAACTATCAAAATCATCACCAAACATATTGCCACGGGTGATACCGCCTTTGCGGCCGATCAGGTCACCCCGACCTTGGAAGGGAAATGGGTGCTCGCGCGACTGGAACACCGCCACCGGATTGGACAGAGCGGGCGTCTTGGTGAACAGCAGAAACTGCTCGCGCTCGGGTGTTTTTTTAAGCGTGGCAACCATGTCGACCTCGCCGCGTTCAGCGAGCTTGACGAGCCGCGCAAAGGGGCCAACGTAGCGCACTTCGTAAGGTATCTTCAATTCGTCCAGGACGCGCTTGGCAATTTCTATGCTGGCACCCTGAAGGTGCTCGCCGTCATACCAATGCATGGGTGGATATGACGGATCGGCGGTCACGATGAGCTTGCTGCAATGGGCCTCTACGGCAGCGGTATGGCACAGCAAAAAAAGTGCAAACCCACTGCAACGTGAAAACAAGCTGCTCATTTTGACAACCTCGGTTTTTCGATAGCTGCTCGATTGCCAAGCAAGAGAAAGCCCTTCAATTTGTACCGCCGTAGCTGCGATAGATGCGGTCCAGCGTGCCATTTTTCTTGAGTTTGGCCAGCGCGGCATCCAGCTTTTGAAACACCTCGGGGTCTACCTGCCGCCCGACCCACAGATAACTTTGGGTTCGTCCCATGATGACCGGCAACAGATAAAGTTTGTCCTCCAGATCTTCGGCCTTGATGTAGTAGATGGCCGTCAGTTCATTGATGTAGAAATAGCGAACCCGCTTCCTGACAATATTGTGCAGAGCCACGGAACTGCTGGATTCATCGACCTTGACCTGGTGCTCTCGCAACTTTTGGGCGTAGCTGGCTCCGTTCTGGGTCGCCACCAAGCCTCCAACACGGGCCAGATCATCAAATCCGAAGATGGCCTGTTCATCGTCACGCAAACCAACCAGGCGTTCACGCACGGTATATACGGGCGTGGAAACTCGCTGGGCAATCTCGTTACGGGTCGGAGACTCAAGCAAGGCGCACATAATGTCCTGCGTCCCCGCTTGGATCTCTTTCTCAATCCGTTTGATTGGCATGGCGATGGGTGCAATGCTGAAACGCAGGTCCTTATCGACCTGCTCGATCGCATGCAAGATATCGGGGCAATGCCCGGTCGCGGTGCCATTCGACACAATGAATTTTGGAGCTGACCCCTCTTGGGCCGCAGCACGCAACACCCAAGGGGCGCACTCGCCTGCCATGCTGGCAGCCAAGATGGCGAGCGAGAAAAAATGCTTCCGGTATGTATTCATGCAGCCATCCAAGTAGAACTGCGCGCCGTCAAAGGATATTGCAGAAGATACTTTTTCATTGAACGCGGGGGCTTGTGTTTTGGCAAGGCAGGATAAACCAGTAGTCCAATTGACCCCCTGGTAGGAGTGCCCGACAATTTGCCGATGCGCCCGAACCAGCCGGCAACAGCCGTTAAAAACACTGCGAAAAACACATGCCCTTGGGGCTGCTGTTGACATGGGTCCGGCGCAGCCGCTCGTGGTAGACAGCAAGCCCACCAGCAGTCTTCGGCGCGATTTGTTCGTCGTCCTGATGTTGGCCTTGGTGATTCCGGGTGCGATCGCCATTCTGGTTTTATTGACCCTCAACTGGCAAAAAGCCATCGACGTCGATGCGCGGGCCAAGGCAGAGAAGTTTGCCGATCTTTTACAAGCTGGCCTGGTGTTGCCGCTCTGGAATGTGGCGCTGGATACCGCACATCCCTTGCTGCAAGCCGTAGTGGCTGATACCTCAGTGAGCTGGGTGGAGGTGCATGACGCCACGGGCGCGATGTTGTTGGAGTTTCATCGTCCGCAGAACCCCAGCAGTACCGCCATCAAAGTCAGCAGGCAAATTGACAAGGAGGGTACCCCGCTGGGCGAAGTCAGCCTCGCCTATGCCACAGATTCAGCCCAAAGCGAGGCACTCAATTCGTCCTGGTTGCTGGCGGCTGTGGTGGGCTGTCAATTTGTGGCGTCTCTTCTGCTCATCAGCATATGGTTGAACCGGCGGGTTCACCGGCCGTTGAACTTGCTGCGCTCCAGTGCCGCCTCAATTTCGACAGGTGACCTCAGCACGGCCGTGCCCGCGCTGCGCCAAGACGAGTTCGGGGTTTTAAGCCTACAGCTCGACAGCATGCGAATAGCACTCGCGCAATCGGTAGACGCGCTGGAAGAACGGGTGCTTCTGCGCACCACCGAAGTACGCCTGGCCAATACCCATTTGGAGGAAGCCCTGCAACATTTGAAGCAGGCGCAAGATCGCCTGATCCAGTCCGAGAAGCTGGCCTCCTTGGGTTCACTGGTGGCCGGCGTAGCCCACGAGCTGAACACACCCATCGGGAATGGCCTGCTGGTGATGAGCACGATTGTTGGGCAGACCCAGGAGTTTCTCGTAAGCATGGACCAGGGCCTTACCAAAACCCAGCTCAAGCAATACCTGGAGCAGGTAGCGCAAGGCGCCGAAATTGCGATCAACAGCCTCAACCGGGCGGCCAGTTTGATCCAGGATTTCAAGCAGATCGCGGTAGACCAGACAAGCCTGCGGCGCAGACGCTTCGACTTGAAGGAAGTGATCCGAGAAACCCTGGCATCCGTATCGGTGGTTCGCAAATACGCGTCGGTACAACTTCAGATTGATGTACCCGAAGGCATTGAGATGGAAGGCTATCCAGGCGCGGTGGGGCAGATCGTCAGCAACTTGTTTGAAAACGCCGTTCTGCATGCTTTCTCTGAACACCATAAAGGTACGGTGCGCATCAGCGCGGCACAGGCCGACGAGCAGATCATCTTGACCGTATCGGATGATGGAGCGGGTATTGCGCCTGAGAATGTGTCCCGGATTTTTGACCCCTTCTACACCACCCGTATGGGTGCCGGTGGATCTGGCCTGGGGCTGAGTATTGTGTATAGCCTGCTATCAGGCCTCCTCGGCGGAACCATCGATGTGGAATCCAGCCTGGGGCAAGGTACCGTCTTCATGCTGAGGATACCCAGGGTGGCGGCGCACCGCGACCCCGCCCCTGCTTAGCGGAAAGCAGGCACCCACCCGCCAGAAGCCTCAAAGAGCCCTGTACGGCAGGCGCTTGCTCCTGGCTGGATGGATGAAAAAAGTATCTTTTTTGTAGCACCTACCGCAGAGGATATATGCGCAAGTGGCCTATTTGACACCTAACTTTTTTCCATAAATCCATAGCACCCAGGGTGACGGTATAGGCGTCTACAAGAAGTCAAAGGTTGGTAGCGTGGTGGTGCACCGGGTGCAGCAAGGTGTCGGCCACCAGATGCATGCCGCGCTCGCAATCGTCCAGGCTGGTCGGCCCGCCCAGGCAGATGCGCACGGCATCCGGCGGGTCGCCATCGGTGGAGAAGGCTGCGCTGGCGACCACGCCCACGCCCTGGCTGCGCAAATGGGCTGCGAACTCGACCGGGCTCCAGCCCTCTTTCACCGGCAGCCAGAGGTGAAAGGACTGCGGATGGCCCAGCATGCCGTAGGGCGCCAGGTAGCGCTCAGCCACCGCCTGGCGCACCGTGCACTCGGCACGTATGGCCTGCAGCATGGCCTCGGCCGTGCCGTCTTCCACCCAGAAGGTGGCCAGCGCATTGGTGAAGGGTGAGGCCATCACCGTGGTAGCGCGCATGGCGCCGGCCAGGCGCTGGGCCTGGCGGTCACCGGGCGCGCACACATAGGCGCTGCGCAGGCCGGCGCCAAAGCATTTGGCGAAGCCGGTAACGTAGTAGGTCAGGCCCGGGGCCAGCGCGGCCATGGTGGGCGGCATGTCCAGCGGCAGCATGGCGTAGGCATCGTCTTCGATGATGGGGATGGCGTAGCGCAGCGCTACATCGGCCAGGGCTTCGCGGCGCGAGCGGCTGACGGTAGCCGTGGTCGGATTCAGCAGCGTGGGGTTGCAGTACAGGGCCTTGGGGTGCAAGGTTTTGCAGGCGTGCTCGAAGGCCTCGGCACTCGGGCCGTCATCGTCCAACGGCAGCGCGTGCAGCTGTATCCCCAACTGGGCGGCAATCGCCTTCACGCCCGGGTAGGTCAGCGCCTCGACACACACCAGCTCACCGGGCCGGGCCAGTTGCGAGAACAGCGCCGTCAGCACGCTGTGGATGCCGGGGCAGACCAGCACCTGCTCCACCCGGCAAGCCGGCAGGCGGCGGCGCAGCCAGTGCGCGGCCACCGCACGGTCGTGCGTGCTGCCGCCAAAGTCCTGGTAGCGCAGCAAGGCGTACAGGTCGGCGCTGGCCATCACACCGGCGGCGGTGTCGTGCATATGCGCCAGCAGCGCCGGGTCTTGCGGTTCGGGCGGCAGGTTCATGGTCATCTCGGCCGCGCTGCCGCCGCGCAGCGGCAGGCTGGGGCTGCTGCCCCGGATAAAGGTACCCATGCCCGCATGTGTGTCGATCAGGCCGCGCTTGCGCGCCTCGCTGTAACCGCGCGCCACGGTGGTGTAGTTCAGGCCCAGGTCTTCGGCCAGCTCGCGCAGCGTGGGCAGGCGGTCGCGCGCCACCAGGCGGCCGGTGCGCACATCGTCTGCGATTAAGTCGGCCATCAGCAGATAGGCAGGCTTGTCGCTCTTTTGCAGCTTCTTGATCCAGTGGACGGGGGTTTTTTTCATGGCGTTACCGGCTCGTTTAACTTGATCGCATGCATTGATCGCATGTGCATGCAATCAATGACGCAAGTTTCGCACCCGGCACGGGTACTGATTGCGCATCTTGCAGGTGCACAAAACCACTTTATCGGGTGCATTGATCGCACGGAAATCGCATCAAAGCAGTGCGCTTTTTTACCCACCAATCCCCCTCATACAGGCTTGAAAAAAATATTTCGAACGGCCCGCATGCGCCTGGCTTGGTTGATGGCGACTTGATTGCATGGCATTGCGTTTTCGGTGGCACAGAGCATGCGAAAAGCTGGGGGCGCATCCCTTTCATCCACCCGCTTTTAACGGAGTATTTCCATGCCCAAAGTCACCAAGCCCGCAAACGCCAAAGGCGATTTCCTGGTCGATTACGAAGAAAAGGTCTTTGAAGACGTGAAGGCCGACCCGGGCCAGAAAGCCCTGGTCACCTTCCACACCGTGGCGTTTGAAGGCTCTATCGGCTTCGTCAACCTGCTGCAAGCCACCCGCCTGCTGCGCAAGGGGTTCGAGACCTCGGTACTGCTGTACGGCCCTGGCGTCACGCTGGGCGTGCAGCGCGGCTTCCCCACGCTGGGCGACGAGGCCTTCCCCGGTCACCAAAACTTCAACAACCAGATCACCAAATTCATGGCCGAGGGCGGCAAGGTCTACGCCTGCCGCTTCGCACTACAAGCGCTGTACGGCCACGGCGAAGGCGCACTGATCGAAGGCATACGCCCGATCAACCCGCTGGATGTGCTGGACATTGTGCTGCTGCACAAAAAGGCCAACGCGGTCATTCTGGACACCTGGACTCTGTAAGGACACACGACGATGGCTTCCACACCACGTACCGTCCGTGCCGCAGCGGTGCAGATCGCGCCGGACCTGGAACGCCCCGAGGGCACGCTGGAGCGTGTGTGCGGGGCCATCGACGAGGCCGCTGCCAAGGGCGTGCAGATCATGGTCTTCCCAGAGACCTTCATGCCCTACTACCCCTATTTCTCGTTCGTGCTGCCGCCGGTGCTGCAAGGCGCACCCCACCTCAAGCTGTACGAGCAAGCGGTGGTGGTGCCCGGCCCGGTGACTGCCGCTGTGGCCGAGCGTGCCCGGGCCCACGGCATCGTGGTAGTCGTGGGCGTGAACGAGCGCGACTTTGGGAGCCTGTACAACACCCAGCTCATTTTTGACGCCGATGGCAGCCTGGCACTCAAGCGCCGCAAGATCACCCCCACCTACCACGAGCGCATGGTCTGGGGCATGGGCGACGGCGCCGGGTTGAAGGTGGTGGACACCGCCGTGGGCCGCGTCGGCGCCCTGGCCTGCTGGGAGCACTACAACCCGCTGGCCCGCTACAGCCTGATGGCGCAGCACGAGGAAATCCACTGCGCGCAGTTCCCCGGTTCGCTAGTGGGGCCCATATTTGCCGAGCAGATGGAAGTCACCATCCGCCACCACGCGCTGGAGTCCGGCTGCTTTGTCATCAACGCCACGGGCTGGCTGACAGACGCGCAAATCCAGTCCATCACCCCCGACGCCAGCCTGCAGAAGGCACTGCGCGGCGGCTGCCACACGGCCATCATTTCGCCCGAAGGCAAGCACCTGGCGCCGCCGCTGACCGAGGGCGAAGGCATGGTGATCGCCGACCTGGACATGGCCCTGATCACCAAGCGCAAACGCATGATGGACTCGGTGGGCCACTACGCCCGCCCCGAGCTGCTGAGCCTGGCCATCAACGATGCGCCAGCTCAGCCCACGCACGCCATGCACGCCATGCACGCCCATTCAACGCCTACTACTTTTGCCCCACGGAGTCCCGACCATGCACACGCCCAACCTGAGCCCATCGCCCGCCAGCAAGCAGCTGATGACCGAGCTGCAGTCCTTCGGGTTGCGGCTGGCTGACCCCAGCGCCGAACACGCGGGCGTGGCCAGCCGCAAGGGCGGCGCCGGCCCTTCCGACCACAAGGCGGTGGTGGTGGACGGCCACACCATCATGGTGCCGGTGCATACCTCCAGCGCCTGGAACTCGCCCTTTGTGGCCCAGGCACCTGATGCGCAGGGCCGCAGCGCGCTGACGCGCGGCAGCATCCCCATCGCGCAGATAGCCTTCCCGCCCGCGCCGCGCTTTTACGGGTTGAAAACCGCCGAGGGTGTGCCCTATTCGCACATCGCCACCCTGCACGGTTCGGACGTGCTGGCCACCACCGTGCTGCAGGAGTGCATACGCTACGCCAGCCGCAAGAAGACCTGCCAGTTCTGCGCCATAGGCCAATCGCTGGCGGCAGGCCGCACCATTGCCCACAAGAGCCCGGCCCAGCTGGCCGAGGTGGCCGCTGCTGCCGTGCGGCTGGACGGTGTGAAGCACATGGTGATGACCACCGGCACGCCCAATGCCACCGACCGCGGCGCCCAGGTGCTGTGCGACAGCGCCCAGGCCATCAAGGCCGCCGTGGACCTGCCGCTGCAAGCCCAGTGCGAGCCGCCCGACGACGACCGCTGGTTCCAGCGCATGCAGGACGCGGGCATCGACACGCTGGGCATGCACCTGGAGGTGGTCACTCCCGCGCTGCGCGAAAAGATCATGCCCGGCAAGGCCCAGGTGCCCATCAGCCGCTACATGCAGGCCTTCGAAGCATCCGTGCGCGTGTTCGGCCGGGGCCAGGTCAGTACCTACATCCTGGCCGGCCTGGGCGATAGCCAGGATGCCATTCTCGACATCTCGGCGCAGTTGCTGGCGCTGGGCGTGTACCCCTTCGTCGTACCTTTTGTACCCATCAGCGGCACGCCGCTGGAAGACCACCCCGCGCCATCGGCCGAATTCATGCAGGGCCTGCTCAAGCCGCTGGGCGCCATGGTGGCGCAGGCCGGGCTGCGCTCGACCGACATCAAGGCCGGCTGCGGCAAATGCGGCGCCTGCTCATCCCTGTCCGTTTTTGAGTCCGCCTGAAAGGCCACGCCATGCTGACCACCGAGCCCCTGTGCGATCTGCCGCAAGACTACCGTCCCCGTGCCTTCCGCGTGAAGTGGGCCGACAGCGCCTGGGAGATCACCCAGGCCCGGCGTGTGCGGCGCGACGTGTTCTGTACCGAGCAAGCCGTGTTTGTGGACGACGACACCGATGCCATAGACACCCAGGCGCAAACCCTGGTGGCGGTGTCGCAGCTTGGCGGCATGCCCGACCAGGTGGTGGGTACGGTGCGCATCCATAGCAGCGAACCCGGCCTGTGGTGGGGCTCGCGGCTGGCGGTGGACGCGGCTTTTCGCCGCCACGGAAGCCTGGGCGCAGCGCTGATACGCCTGGCCGTCAGCAGCGCGCATGCACGCGGCTGCCGCATCTTTCTGGCCCATGTGCAAAGCCAGAACACCCCGCTGTTCAAACGCCTGCATTGGCAGGTACTGCAACAGGAAACCCTGCACGGCCGGCCGCACGACCTGATGCAGGCCGACCTGGACCACTACCCACCCTGCTACGACCCGTTGTGGGGCTATGCCGTACCCAGCCGGAGCGCGGCATGACGCTGCACGAGCTGGCCGCAGCACTGCGCGCTGGGCGCGGCTTTGCCCACAAGCGCGACATCGGCGACGCCATGGCCCTGTTGCGCCAGGGCCTGCCGGCCCACACCGCCGTAGCCCTGGGCGACGACTGCGCAGCCATTCCTGACGGCGATGGTTACTTGCTGTTCGCCATCGAAGGCTTCGTGGACGACTTTGTGCAGGCCATGCCCTGGTTTGCCGGCTACTGCGGCGTGATGGTGAATGTGAGCGATATCTACGCCATGGGCGGGCGGCCCATCGCGGTGGTCGATGCCATCTGGAGCCAGGGCCAAGGCAACAGCGCTCTGGTACTGACCGGCATGGCCGAGGCATCGCGGCGCTACGGCGTACCCATCGTCGGCGGCCACACCAACCACCGCAGCGACAAAGGCCAGCTGGCCGTGGCCATACTGGGTCGGGCGCGCAAGCTGCTGACCAGCTTTGATGCGCAGCCCGGCCAGCGCCTGCTGATGGCCGTAGACCTGCGCGGCGCCTACCAGGAGCCGCACCCCTACTGGAATGCATCCACCGGCGCCCCCGACGAGCGCCTGCGCGCCGACCTGGAGCTGCTACCCCTGCTGGCCGAAGACGGCCTGTGCGCTGCCGCGAAAGACATCAGCATGGCCGGCGCCATAGGCACGGCGCTGATGCTGCTGGAATGCTCGGGCGTGGGCGCGCATATCGATCTAGACGCCATTCCCCGCCCAGAAGGCGTGCCGCTGCTGCGCTGGCTGCAGTCCTTCCCCAGCTACGGCTTTGTGCTGAGCGTGGCGCCCGAACAGGCCGAGGCGGTATGCGCACGCTTCCACGCCCGGGGCATTGCCTGTACTGGCGTGGGTAGCGTGCAGGCCGCGCCCGAGGTCTGGCTGCACCAGGGCGAAGAGCGCTGCCTGCTATGGAACGTGGCGCAGCAAAGCTTCATCCTGCCGCCGCAGGAGCTGGCCCATGCGTGACATCGGCTCGCCACCGCCGCTGAAGATTGCGCTGCTGACGCATTCCGTGCTGCCGCGCGGCGGCGTGGTGCACACCCTGGAACTGGCGCATGCGCTGCACCGGGCAGGCCATGCGGTGACGGTGTTCGCGCCCGCCCTGCCCGGCCAAACCATGTTCCGCCCGCTGCCGTGCCGGCTGCAGCTGGTGCCAGTGGCACCCGCCCCCGGTGGCATGGTGGATATGGTGGCTTCGCGTATTGAAGCCTTCAAAACACACTTCGCGCCATTGCTGCAAGCAGAACAGTTCGACATCTTCCACGCCCAGGACCCGCTGGGCGCGAATGCACTGGCCGACCTGCAGGCACGGGGCCTGGTGAACGAATTTGTACGCACCGTGCACCACCTGGACCAATTTGACGATGCCCGGCTGGCGGCCTGGCAGCAGCGCGGCTTTCTGGCCGCACAGCAGGTGCTGTGCGTCAGCCAGCTGTGGTGCGACCTGCTGCGCCGCGAGCATGGCGTGGATGCCGCCCTGGTGCACAACGGCGTGGACTGCAACCGCTACACGCCCCACCCGAACGCCACCGACGCTACGTTGGCCGCCCGCTGGGGCCTGCGTGGCGGCACGGCTGCGCCGCTGCTACTGGCCGTAGGCGGCGTGGAAGAACGCAAGAACACGCTGCGCATCCTGCAGGCCTTTGTGCTGCTGCGCGCCCAGCACCCGCAGGCGCAGCTGGTGCTGGCGGGCGGCTCCAGTCTGCTGGACCACAGCGGCTATGCCCGCGAGTTCCAGGTCCTGGCCGCCAGCCATGGCCTGCAGGCCGGGCCGGGCCGCGACCTGGTGCTGACCGGTGCGCTGCCCGATGCCGACATGCCCGCGCTGTTTCGCCGCGCCGATGCGCTGGCGATGCCATCGCTACGCGAAGGCTTTGGCCTGGTGGTGCTGGAAGCGCTGGCCAGCGGCACACCGGTGGTGGTGTCGCGCCAGGCGCCATTCACCGAATACCTGGCGGATGCCGACTGCTGCTGGGCTGACCCCATGTCCGCCCCGTCTATCGCTCAGGCCATGCGGGCTGCGCTGGCGCCGCATTGGAAGCAGTCTCTGGTACGCACCCCGGCGGTCTGCCTGCGCTTTGGCTGGGCGGCCAGCGCCGCACGCCATGCCGACCTGTACCGCGCCCACCTGGCCCTGGCCCGCCATGCCACGGCGGCCGCATTTTCTGTTTAACCCCGACCTGGAGCCCTACCCCCATGCCCGCCATGCATTTCGATATCCGCTGGCCTGACGCCACGCAAAGCCACTGCTATTCACCATCGCTGGTCATCAAGGACTACTTCCAGCCCGGCTCGCGCTACCCGCTGCCGCAGTTCATGGCACAGGTGCGCGAGGCGCTGAACATTGCCTCCGAGCGGGTACGCGCCAAGTTTGGCTTCAGCTGCTCCTCCGCCATGGACCAACTGGCCCAGCTGGAGCAAACCGCAGCCCGCTTTGAAGCCACGCCAGACGCAGAGGTCGAAGTGCTGGCCTTCCACGAATAACCCCCAAATCCATAGGAAATTCCATGTCCCAAACACCCCACCACA
Organism: Rhodoferax sp. GW821-FHT07F03; assembly: GCF_059418745.1. Lineage (NCBI taxonomy): Bacteria > Pseudomonadati > Pseudomonadota > Betaproteobacteria > Burkholderiales > Comamonadaceae > Rhodoferax > Rhodoferax sp. GW821-FHT07F03. The sequence continues at coordinate 152,662 of NZ_JBWKQM010000008.1, read as the reverse complement.
GCGTCGTCATCGTCGGCGGCGGCCAGGCCGGTCTGTCGCTCAGCTACTACCTGCAGCAGCGCAGCATCGACCACCTGGTGATCGAGAAGCAAACACCCATGCACGCCTGGCGCAACCAGCGCTGGGACGCCTTCAGCCTGGTCACGCCCAACTGGCAATGCGCCCTGCCCGGCTGGCCCTATGCCGGTCCGGACCCGCATGGCTTCATGAAGAAGCAGGAAATCCTGGCCTATCTGGAGGGCTTCAAAAAACACGTCAACGCCCCGCTGCGTGAAGGCGTGGCAGTGCAGCGCGTCAGCCGACGCGGCTCGCAGGGCTTTGAGGTGCAGACTTCGGCCGGCAGCTACACCGCTGACCAGGTGGTGGTGGCCTCAGGCGGCTACCACCAGCCCATCATCCCGCGCATGGCCGAGCGCCTGCCGGCCGACATACTGCAGCTGCATTCCGAGCAGTACCGCAACCCGCAGGCCCTGCCCGAAGGCACGGTGCTGGTGGTAGGCTGCGGCCAGTCGGGCGCGCAAATCGCCGAGGACCTGCACCTGGCCGGCCGCAAAGTGGTGCTGGCCACGGGCAACGCCCCGCGCTGCGCGCGCTTCTACCGCGGCAAGGACGTGGTGGACTGGCTGGCCGACATGGGCTACTACGACATGCCGGTGCACGAGCACCCGCTGCGCGAGGGCGTGCGCGACAACACCAACCACTACGTCACCGGCCGCGACGGGGGGCGCGATATCGACCTGCGCAAATTCGCTTCTGAGGGCATGGAGCTGTATGGCCTGCTGACCGGACTGGACGGCGAGACACTGCAGTTCGAACCCAACCTGGCGGAGAACCTGGACCACGCCGACCGCATCTACAACGGCATCAACGCCAGTATCGACAAATTCATCGCCAAAGCCGGCATTGATGCGCCGCCCGGCGAGGTCTACACCGCCCCCTGGCACCCCAGTGAAGAACGCCCGGCGCTGAACCTGCGCGAGGCAGGCATAGCGTCGGTCATCTGGTGCATAGGCTTCCAGCCAGACTTTGGCTGGCTGGACCTGCCGGTGTTCAATGGCCGTGGCCAGCCCAGCCATGTGCGCGGCGTCACGGCCCAGGCTGGGCTGTACTTTCTGGGCCTGCCCTGGCTGCACACCTGGGGCTCGGGCCGCTTTTCAGGTGTGGCGCGCGATGCGCTGTACCTGGCGGAGCAGATTGAAGCACGCACAGCCGAACCGCACCACGCACCCGAAATGGCCGAACTACTCTCATGACCATCCATGCATCTACAGCACCGCAGGTCGGGCGCTATACCGCCGGCATGCCGCAGCTCAACGTCAACGGACTGTCGGAAAACTGGCTGCTCAAAGAATGCGGCGACCGCCATTGGCAGGGCATCGCCCAAGCCCAGGGCCTGCCGCGGCCGGAGTTCCGCAATACGCAGGGCCACAAGGTCTACGCCGCCTTCACCCTGGTGCGTATCACAGGTGGAAGGCTGGAGCAGATCGGTGAGAACGATGTATTCACCATCGCCAGCCAATGCTTGGCCGTGGGCCGAGCCCAGCATTACAGCCGCCATGTGCTACATGCGCAGGGTCAAACTGCAGCACGGGTGGAAATGCTGTCCGTGTTTGTGCGCCGTGCCCAATCGGGCAGCAACCGCAGCGTGGTGCGCGCGGCCATGGCCGATGCCGGCAGGTACGCGCCAGACCCCGAACTATGGGCCGCCGCCGAAGCCTTCGTGCAGCGGGGCCATGCGCACCGGGCCATGGAACCCACGCTTGCAAATGAGCCCGCCTATACGCTGAACTTCACCCCCTGCCCCAACAACGATTTCAACGGAGCCGACCTGCTGTACTTCAGCACCTTCCAGGCCATGGTGGACCGCACCGAGTGGGCCTGGATGCTGCACACCCAGCCACCGGGCCGGCCGGCAGCGCTGCGCGAACGTGAACTGGTGTTCCACGGCAACCTGGACCTGGGCGACAGCGTACGCATCCAGCTGCAGTCACAGGCAGCGGACCAGGGCATGCTGTGCCACCGCAGCACGCTACAACGCAAGTCCGATGGCGCGCTCATCGCCCAGGTTTTCACCCGCAAGTTGGCGCCGGTGTACGCGACGGAAAGGCAGGCGGCTGTGCGCGTCTAAACCTCGATGCCGTCGGCGGCGCAGCCATCACGAGCTAGGCACCAAGCATCGCGCGCATGTCTTCAGCGTATTTTTCATAGGAACGCCACCCTATCAAAGATGTCACGTTACTAGCGAAACTCGAGAGACTCTGATTGGTCAGATCAAACGCAGGGTCAATAATTACTTGTCCTTCACCATAGCCGTGTGCGGTGGCTAGAAGATGGAATACGGACGCGCCAGGCTCCCTGAGAGCCTCATCGTTAAAGTGAGTATGCTGATTTCTCGCCGCGTAGACGATTAGACCGAGAGGAACTGTTCTTACGATCCTCCCCACACAAAACTTCGCGTGATGGGTTTTCAATACAGCAGGCAAGCCGGAAGGCATGGTTTCATTTGAGCCGTAGAGTTCGATAGCCTTGTCGGCCACCTGGAGAATCGCACCACACAAGGTATCAAGTGCAAACGATTCGGCTATGAACTCACGTTCAGCCGCTCGTGCCGCTGACAAGCGCTCCGCGTTTTCTAGCTGCCATGCAGCAAACTCTGCGTCTTGCTTCGGACCGTATGGTTCGCTGGTCACGAACGTGACGCACGTTGCCTTCTTTAAGACAGTGAGATATGAGCCGACGCCTTCAAAGAGCAGGCGTACAGCACTTTCCGTTCGAAGCATATAGTCAGCAGCAGATTGCATTTTTGAGACCTAAGATTTGAGCTAAGCAAGCGCTCTTTTTTACGCTATTCGCTCAGGGAATTATGGGTAATAGCGCAGACATTGAAAGGGCAAGCAGCTACTTTTTATGTAGCACTTCCTTCAAACTTGTAAAAATAGCTTGAGCACAGCCGCCGAACCTCATACGGCGATCCTGGTGCTCTTTTGTCGTTTCGCAAAAGACTTTACCTGGATGGGCAAAAGCAAACGGCAATCACCCCCGCGGATGGTGCTTGGCGTGCAAGCTGTGCAGCCGCTCGCGCGCCACATGCGTATAGATGGTGGTGGTCGAAATATCCGCATGCCCCAGCAGCATCTGCACCGCACGCAGGTCGGCGCCGTGGTTCAGCAAATGCGTGGCAAAGGCGTGGCGCAGGGTGTGGGGTGACAAGGCCACATGGATGTCGGCGGCCAGCGCGTATTTGCGCACCAGCATCCAGAACATGACACGCGACATGGCGCGGCCGGCCTTGTTGCCACGCGAGGAAACAAACAGGTCGTCGGTCTGCTTGCCGTCCAGTATCTCGGGCCGGGACTCGGCCACATAACGCTCCAGCCACTCAGCAGCCACCTGGCCAAACGGCACCAGGCGTTCCTTGCTACCCTTGCCCATGGTGCGCAAAACGCCGTCGCCCAGACTGAGCTGAAAGGTCTTCAACAACACCAGCTCACTGACACGCAGGCCGCTGGCATACATCAACTCCAGCATGGCGCGATCGCGCAGGCCCAGTGGGGTGTCGGCGTCCGGCGCGGCCAGCAGGGCCTCCACCTGGGCTTCACTCAGGGTCTTGGGTACGCGCAAAGCCTGGCGCGCCGGCTGCAGCTTCAAGGTGGGGTCAACCGTAATAACCTGCTCGCGCAAGGCCCACCGGAAATAACGCTTCAGCACCGTCAGCCGCCGGTTCGCCGAGGTGGCCTTGGTGCTGGCGTGTTTGGCCGCAAAGTAGGCCTGCAGGTCTTGCTCGCGCGTGTCGTCCAGCCCGCGCTGCTGCGGCGCCAGCCAGGTGGCGTACAGCGTCAAGTCGCGCCGGTAGGCCTCCAGCGTGTTTTTGGACAAGCCTTCTTCCAGCCAGATGGCGTCGATGAAGGCGTCGATTCGGTCGGTGCTCACGCAGGCAGGCCCCAGGCCCTGGCAGTGGAACGGATCATGGTGAATTTCTAATACGGACAAAAGGTGGCTGCTATTCTCGGTGCGATGTACTACGCGCAACTGCTGTTCCCCGACTTCTCGCTGATTTTGTGCGGCTACCTGGTGTGCCGCTACACCGCCCTCAACCGCACGGTGTGGGAACAGGTGGAAAGCCTGACCTACTACTTTCTGTTCCCGGTACTGCTGTTCCAGTCGATTGTGCGCACCCCGCTGGACCTGCAGGCCACTTCCGGCCTGATACTGGCCGGCCTGGCGACCGGGCTACTGGCCATCGCCCTGTCCTACTCCCTGCCCTGGCTGCCTTTCATCGGCAAGCGCATAGACCGGCGCGAGCATGCAGCCACGGCCCAGGTGGCATTTCGCTTCAACTCCTTTGTCGCCCTGGCACTGGCCGAGCGCCTGGCCGGCCCGCAGGGCCCGCAGCTGGTGGCGGTGCTGATCGGCATCTGCGTACCGATCTACAACGTGGCGGCGGTGTGGCCCATGGCGCGGCACGCGCAGCGCGGCTTTGCGCGCGAGCTGCTGCGCAACCCGCTGATATTGGCCACGGCCTCGGGCCTGGCGGCAAACCTGCTGGGCTTTGCCATTCCGGTCTGGCTGGAGCCCACGGTAAACCGCATCGGCGCCGCGTCCATCGCATTGGGTCTGATGGCGGCGGGCGCTGGCATGCGCTTCGGGCCGCTGGCCCGGGCCAAGGTGCTGGCCGTCTGCATCTTGGGGATACGGCATTGCGTGTTGCCGCTGCTGGCGCTGGGCATGTCCCGTGCCATGGGCTTGTCGCCCCTCTACACCACTGTGCTGCTGGCGTTCTCAGCCCTGCCCACGGCATCCAGCTGCTATGTGCTGGCGTCCAGAATGGGCTACGACGGCGCGCTGACGGCCAGCCTGGTGAGTTTGTCTACCCTGCTGGCCATACTCAGCCTGCCTTTTGCCCTGGGGCTAGCTCATTGATGCTGCTATTAAAAATATAGCTGACTGTGCAGATATTGCCTGCGCCAGGGGCCTAAATCTTGAGAACCGCGTTATGAAACTGGCTGACCAGCGGGCGCTGTTCGTCGCTACGCCAGACGAGGTACACGTTGACCCGCAGGTTCAGCCAGGGCAGCTCCCGAAACACCACATCGGGCACAGCGTTGGCCGTGCCGAGGCTGGCCTGCACCACCGTCAGCCCCACGCCCGCGCTGACCAGCTGCAGCGACGACAGAGGGTCGGAGGTTTCATAGGCGATGTCGGGCGTGAAGCCGGCGCGCTGGCAGCCGGCCAGCAGCGCGGGGCGTACGGTGTCCACCGGTTGGCGGGCCACGGCGATCCAGGGGCGCTGGTCCAGTTGCGCGGGCTGGATGTTTTTCAGCTTGCACAGCGGGTCATCCTTGGGGATGGCCAGCAGCAGCGGCTCGTCCACCACCGCCACGCTGGCTAGGTCAGACCCTGGCTCGGGCGCCCGATAGACAAAACCCAGGTCCAGCGTGCGCTGGCGCAGCCGCTCGAACTGCACGGCGGTACCCAGCGCCTGCAAGGACAAGGCCACTGCCGGACTGGCACGCCGAAACCGCCGCAGCGCCGGGCCCAGCAGGTTCGCATGCATGGCGCCCTCCACATAGCCTATTGCCAGCCGCCCCGCGGTGCCGGAGCCCAGCCGGCGGCCAAAGGCCTCGACCCGCAGAGCATTCGCCATTAGCACCCGCGCCTCGCCGAGCAGGTCGCGCCCTTCGTGCGTCAGGCGCAGGCGCTTCTTGCTGCGCTCGAATAGCAGTACGCCGAGCTGCTCTTCGAGTTGCTGGATCTGCCGGCTCAGCGGCGATTGCGAGATGTGCAGCAGCTCGGCCGCGCGGCCCACGTTCTCGGTTTCGGCGACTGCAATGAAGTAGCGGAGCTGGCGCAGGTCGAGCATGGTTGAGTCCTTTCAGGTCTCAACTGTCGCACATTCCGTCTTGGACAGACACCGCCCATTTGCCGATCATCAAGGCACTACCACTAAAGAGCATCACATGAAAATTCTCCACCTCGATTCCAGCATCCTCACAGACGCATCCACATCGCGCGCACTGACAGCCGCCATCGTCAGCCACATCCGCCACGACCACCCAGGCGCCCAGGTGAGCTACCGCGATCTCGTGGAAGACGCCATTCCGCACCTGGACGGCCCGATTGCCGCCAGCTTCCGGCCCGTGCACAGCGACTACACCAGCGCCAGCGTGGCGCTAGAGCACGCCCGCTCGGCAGCTCTGGTGGACGAGCTGCTGGCCAGCGACACCATCGTCATCGGCGCACCCATGTATAACTTCTCGGTGGCCAGCCAGCTGAAGGCCTGGATAGACCGCGTGGTGCAGCCCGGGCGCACCTTCCAGTACACCGCCACCGGCCCGGTGGGATTGGCTACGGGTAAGCGCGTGATCGTCGCGTCCACCCGGGGCGGCGCGTATACCTCCGGCCCGGCCACGGCCATGGACTTCCAGGAGGACTACCTGAAGGCTGTCTTCGCCTTCATAGGTATCACCGACGTGCGCTTCGTACGTGCAGAGAACCTGTCCCGAGGCAACGAGGCCAAGGAACTGTCCATGCGCACCGCGCATGCAGCGGTTGCCGATGTCGTACGCCAAGCTGCTGCCTGATCACCATCCCCACTATTCGGAGAAACCCATGCTTTACCTCGTCACACTGAACTACATCCGCCCCATCCAGGAGGTGAATGCGCACATCGACACGCACCGTGACTGGCTGGTCACACATACACGCAGCGGCCAGATACTGGTCGCCGGTCCACTGGAAGACCGCAGCGGTGGCTTTGTGCTGGCACGCAGCAATAGCCGCGACGATCTGGACCGCGTGCTGGCACTGGATTCCTTTGCCGTACACAAGCTAGTGGACTACCAGGTACGCGGCTTTGACGCCGCCATGCGCAGCGCTGCCTTCCCAGCCGACTGGGCGCCCGGTGCCAAGGCCATCCAGTGAGGAGCGGCATCTTGGCGACATCCCGTTTTTGGCGCTGGTTCAGCGGCGCCCTGGCCTTGACGGCCAGCTGCGCATTCGCCTCGGCCAGCGCGGCCCCAGCCACGGTGCGCAACATCGTGCTGGTGCATGGCGCCTTTGCCGATGGCTCCAGCTGGACACCTGTGATCCAGCGATTGCAGCGCAAGGGCTACCACGTGACGGCGGTGCAGAACCCGCTGACTTCGCTGGCCGATGACGTTGCCGCCACGCGCCGTGTTCTGGAAAGGCAGAAAGGCGGCGTGATCCTGGTTGGCCATTCCTGGGCGGGAACCGTGGTGACAGAGACCGGCACCACCAGCAATGTGCTGGGCCTGGTCTATCTGTCCGCCCTGGTGCCGGACTCGGGTGAATCCACCGCAGACGTTTTGACCCGCCTGGCCGCGCCCATGGAAGGCTTCACGCCCGACAACGACGGACTGATCTGGCTCGACGATCCCGTGGCCTACCGGCACGTCATGGCGGGCGATGTGTCCGTGGCGCAGGCAGCGCTGCTGGCAGCGGCCCAGCAACCCATGGGCGCCCGCGCATTTGGCGACAAAGTGACGACGGCCGCATGGCACAGCAAGCCCAGTTGGTATTTGGTGACGGAAAACGATAACGCCCTTTCACCCCGGGTCCAGCGCACGCTGGCCCAGGCCATCGGCGCAACGACCGTCAGTGTGAAGTCAAGCCATATGTCGCTTGTCAGCCACCCAGACGCGGTGGTTGCGCTGATAGAGCGCGCAGCACGCTCAGTAGAGAAATAGGCTTTCGAAGAGCAACCTAGTTCAGAGCTATTTTCCTATCCGAAGAACGCGGTGCGGGTGAACTAGGCTGTGCAGCGACCGCCAAGCGCGAGGCGGCTTTATAGGGATCAGGCTTTGACGCCAACGGGTTCGCGTCCACCTGGAACACACCCACCACCTGCTCCAGCGTTTGTGCCTGCTCATGCAAGGCCTGGGACGCGGCCGCAGCCTCTTCCACCAATGCAGCATTCTGCTGGGTCATCTGGTCCATTTGAGAAATCGCGACGTTCACCTGGCCGATGCCGTCGCTTTGCTGTTGGCTGGCCAATGCGATTTCGCCCACAATCTCCGTTACCTTGCGCACACTGGTCACGATATCTTGCATGGTTTCACCAGCCTGCTCCACCAGCTTGCTGCCAGACCCAACCTTGTCAACCGAGTCGCCAATAAGTGCCTTGATCTCCTTGGCTGCAGCCGCCGAGCGTTGTGCCAGGCTGCGCACCTCACTGGCCACCACGGCAAAGCCACGCCCTTGCTCACCCGCACGTGCAGCCTCGACAGCAGCATTCAACGCCAGTATGTTTGTTTGAAATGCAATGCTATCAATCACGCTGATGATGTCCACGATCTTGCTGGAGGAATCATTGATCGAATTCATGGTGCTCACCACCTGGTTCACCACACTGCCACCCTGCGATGCGATCTGCGATGCTGTCACCGCCAGTTGGCTCGCCTCGCGCGCACTGCTGGTGTTCTGCTGCACTGCGGCGGTCAATTGCTCCAGGCTGGCCGCGCTTTGCTCCAGCGAAGATGCCTGTTGTTCAGTACGGGTCGACAAGTCGGCATTGCTCGCGGCGATCTCTTGCGACGCAACACTGACCGCATCGGCTGAAGCATGCACCGTTGCAACTACGTCGGCAATGCGCGCCAGCAAGGTGTTGAACGCATTCGCTACCCGGCCAATTTCATCCATGCGCTCAATCTTCACCGGTTTCGACAAATCCAGCGACACGCTGACGCGTTCAAAGTCCTTCTGCAGATTGGCCAAGCTGCCGGTAATGGTGCGGTACAGGTGCAAGGCCAGCGTACCCGTCAGCAGCAAGGCCACCACCATCACGGCCAGCATGCTGCGCTGGGCAAACGTATGGGCGTCGGCACTTTCCCGGCGCACCGCCTCTACCAAGGAGTTGTTGTAGACGATGTGCTCGTCTATGCCCTTTTTGACACCGGCAGCTGACAGCGCCAACGGCGAGCCGGCGACCAGCGTTGCGCGCACACCGTCCATGTCGCCCGCGCGTGCAGCGCTGAAAAACGGCACCAAGGCCTGGCGATAGGCTTCCATGTTGGCACGGTCGGCGGCCAGCATCTTGCGGTCGGTGTCGTCGTAAATGCGTTCCTTTTCGTAGGTCGCGATCACGTCATCAAAGTTCTTGTTGGCGTCGGTCAAGGCTTTTTCCAGAGCCGTTTTGTCGCTGAGATTGGAGAACACCGACAAGCGGTAACCCGCCAGCCGGGTGTCCGCCAAAAAGCCTTTGGCCGCATTCAGACCATGGATGCTGGGAATGATGCGGTTCTGCACCGTGTCAAAGCGATCCTGGGAACGCTGTAGCTGCCACAGCCCATCCACGCCCACAAAAATCAACGCGACAAGCGCGGTGGACAGTGTCAATAGCAAGCGTTTGGTGATTGTCATAGATGTTCCTCGTCAATGTCATTAGGTGGCCATCGTTCTGCCGACTTGCTCAACAAGCGGATACGGCCTCGTCGTCTTCGGGATGTGTGACATGCAAAAGAGCTGCATGCTCCAAGCAGAATGCCTGCCCTGCCCGGTAGCCGACTTCGAAAAGCAGTTGCATATTGGATGCTGACCACTCCAGCACTTCCGGCCAGTGCCCATCCGGAATCCCCTGCATCAGGTCCACCTTGAGCATGCGCCGCTTGGGCTGGCCGGTGGCCGGGTCGGTGTTGTGTTCGAGCTCGAACAGCCGGGTTTCAGCCTTCGATATCTTCACCAGCGGTGTGATGACAGAACGAACCCAGGCGTCGTACAGATTGCGCGGCTTGCGGATCAAACGCTCGTCTCCCAGGATGTCGAGCACGACCAGCGTATCCACGTCGTCATGCTGAGACTGCCCATCAGCATTCGACTCGAAGGGTTGAAAATTCAGCGTATCCAGCGCTGCACCCTCTATGTAGTCGTCCCCATCGATCTCGGTCGGTGGGTACAGAAAAGGGAATGACAAGGCCGCCCGCACATGCACAGGCTGAATCTCATCCTTACCCCAAATCTGCATGCGACCCTGGGTCATGTTGTACGCATTGATGTAGAAGGCCGGCCGCATGTTCGCTACAGCACTGAAGTCAACCGACTGCTCCAAGAACGGCAGATGCGCGCACAAGCCCAGGCTTTTGCTACTCAAATCCGATGGCGACAGACTGGACTGCACCAGTTGCATCCAGTCTTTCCAGGTACCGGAAGTCTGGCTGAAATTGTGTGTGAAGCTTTTGGTGATGGCATCCAGGAACGGGTTGCTCGCAATCGGCGCTGCAGCAGGCTGCATGGCACTTCGGTACTGCATGGCCTCGGCACCTGGTTTCTGGAATATCTTGTAGTTGACCGGGAACAGCTTGTAGATCGTGTCCGCAACCCCGACCTCAGCCCAGCGGACCAAGGCCTCCCGGGGCGTGTAGTTCTTGGGTGCCTGGTACAGCAAGCCCATGAGTACGCCAGCGCCCGAGGCAGAAATCACATCGAATTCAATGCCTTGGTCCAGGAAGGCGGCTAAGGCGCCGGCAATCAAAGGCGAATTCGGAGCGCCACCGCCGATAACCAGCGCTTTCTTCTTTTTCCCGAACTGATTGTTCACGCTAATCCCTTTGAAATACTGGATACATTTCGTAGCCAATATTACCTCTGATTTCATTAATTAATTAATTACAACCAGCAAAAAGATAGTTTTTCTTACACGTTTACAAAATCAATAAACACAGTAAATACCCTAGGGCCCTGCTCTAAATTCAGGAATGTACTAACTTTTCAGCGCCCACGTCACATGTTCGCGCACAAGCAGACTTGGGTCCTGGGCTCGCTGCTCTAACGCGTTGCGGATCATCACATCGTCCAACACCCTCAGCGCATTGCCCATCGCCACCGCCACATTGCGCAGCCAGCGTTCATGGCCTATGCGGCGTATCGGGCCACCTTCGGTGTAGCGCAGGAATTCGTCCTCGGTCCAGCTAAACAGCGTAGCCAGTTGCTGACCGCTCAAGCCACGGCGCTCGTCAAAGTCGGGCAAGGCACTGCGCTGGGCGAACTTGTTCCAGGGGCAGGCCAGCTGGCAGTCATCGCAACCATAGATGCGGTTTCCCATCAGCGGGCGCAGCTCCAGCGGAATCGGCCCAGCATGTTCGATGGTCAGGTAAGAGATGCAACGACGTGCATCTAACCGGTGCGGGGCCACGATGGCCTGCGTAGGGCAGATATCAATGCAGGCGCTACAGCTGCCGCAATGGCCGCTGGTAGGTGCGGACGGCGGCAAAGCAATGTCCACATAGATTTCACCCAGGAAGAATATCGACCCGGCCTCGCGGTTCAGCACCAGGGTGTGTTTGCCGCGCCAGCCTTGGCCGCTGCGCGCGGCCAGCTCGGCCTCCAGCACTGGAGCCGAGTCGGTGAACACACGGTAACCCAGCGGGCACAGCTCGGCGGCGATGCGATCGCTGAGCTTTTGCAAGCGTGCGCGCAGCACCTTGTGGTAGTCCCGCCCCCGGGCGTAAACGGACACGATGCCCTCGCCCGGCCGGTTCAAACGGTCGAATTCCCGCACCTGCCAACCCTCGGGCGTGCTGCGCGGCAGATAATCCATGCGGGCGGTGATGACGCTGACGGTCCCTGGCACCAGTTCCGCCGGGCGGGCTCGTTTCATGCCGTGGCTGGCCATATAAGCCATGTCACCATGGAACCCTTGGGCCAGCCAGGCCATCAGACCTGCTTCGGCAGACGACAAATCCACCGGGGCCACGCCAATTTGGGAAAATCCGAGTTCGCGCGCCCATGCCTGTATCTGCGACACCCATTGGAGACCATTGTTCTGAGCACCGTTCAACACCATTCGCCGATTGTAGAAACCCACAGCACCTTGCTTTGGACCGACGAGACCGCGACCGCCGCCTTTGCCCAGGCCCTGGCCACCCAGCCCGACATTACCCACGCCTTCATCACCCTGCACGGCGACCTGGGCGCGGGTAAAACCACACTGGTGCGCCACCTACTGCGCGCCCTGGGCGTACCCGGCCGCATCAAAAGCCCCACCTATGCCGTGGTGGAACCGCACGAGGTGCCCGGCCTGAATATCTGGCACTTTGACTTCTACCGCTTCAGCGACCCGCGCGAATGGGAAGACGCGGGCTTTCGCGACATCTTCGCCAGCCCCGGCCTGAAATTGGCCGAGTGGCCACAAAACGCCGGCGGCCTGCTGCCCGCGCCCGACCTGGCCATCACACTGGAAGCCCTGGCCGACGAGTCCCGCCAGGTGCACATCACAGCCGCCACCGCCATAGGCCAGCGCCTGCTGCAAGGAGTAGGCGCATGAAGCGGCGCGAATTTGTACAAGGCAGCACCCTGGCCCTGCTGCTGGGTGCGCAGCACATTGCGCGCGGCGCCAGCATCGTGGCGGTACGCGTGTGGCCGGCGCCCGACTACTCGCGTGTCACCATCGAATCGGATACCGCCCTGGCGGTGAAGCAAACCTTTGTGGCCAACCCGCCGCGCCTGGCGGTGGACATCGAGGGTATAGACCTGAACCCGGCGCTGCGCGAACTGGTGGGCCGTGTGCAAGCCGATGACCCGAACATCGCCGGCATCCGCGTGGGCCAGAACGCACCCGGCATCGTGCGCATGGTGATCGACCTGAAGCGCGCTGCCAAACCCCAGGTGTTCACCCTGGCCCCCGTGGCGGCCTACCAGCACAGGCTGGTGTTTGACCTCTACCCGGCCCAGGAAGAAGACCCGCTGGAGGCGCTGATCACCGAACGCCTGGCGGACCGCACGCCCGCTCCGCAGCCCAGCGAGGCCGCCGAGGCCGACGCACTAGAGGCGCTAATCGCCAAACAGCAAACCAAACCGGCCATTACAGGCATCGCGCGCCCGCCGGTACCCGGTGGTGCGCCCAACAAGGATTCCGCTATCAATTCAATAGCGCCTCCAGCACAGCCGCCCAGCGCTACAGGCTCAAATGATGCCAATAATCCGGCCACAGCTGCGCAGCGCACTGACCGCCTGATCATCATCGCCCTGGATCCCGGCCACGGCGGCGAAGACCCGGGTGCCATCGGCCCCAGCGGCACACGCGAAAAAGATGTGGTGCTGCAGGTGGCGCATCTGCTGCGTGAGCGCATCAACGCCACCACCGTCAACGGCAACCCCATGCGCGCCTTCATGACGCGCGATGCCGACTTCTTCGTGCCGCTGCAGGTGCGGGTGCAAAAAGCCCGGCGCGTGCAGGCCGACCTGTTCGTCAGCATCCACGCGGACGCCTTTCTCACCCCCGCCGCACGCGGCGCCAGCGTGTTCGCGCTCAGCCACGGCGCTGCTTCCAGCAGTGCCGCGCGCTGGATGGCCAACAAGGAAAACGCCGCCGATACGATTGGTGGCATCAATGTGCATGCCAAGGATTCACAGGTGCAAAGCGCCATGCTGGACATGAGCACCACCGCGCAGATCAACGACAGCCTGAAACTAGGCAGTGCGGTGCTGGGCGAGGTGGGCCGTGTTGGTCGCCTGCACAAAGGCAGCGTGGAACAGGCCGGCTTTGCGGTGTTGAAGGCGCCCGACATCCCCAGCGTGCTGGTGGAGACTGCCTTCATCAGCAACCCAGAAGAGGAATCCAAGCTCAAAAGCAGCGACTACCGCGAGCAGCTGGCCGACGCCATCCTGCGCGGCATCCGCAGCTACTTTGCGAAGAACCCGCCGCTGGCCCGCAACCGCACAGTGTAGCTATGCACTAACCACCTGGTTGCGGCCCTGGGCCTTGGCTGCATAGAGCGCAAAGTCGGCACGGTCTACCGTACTTTCTATGGAGTCGCCCTCCAGGTACTGGGTCACACCGATGGACGCGGTAAACTGGATTTCCACACTGCCAAAGGCCACCATGGTCTCGGCCACCTGGGTGCGCACGCGCTCCAGGCAGGCCATGCCGTAGCTGAAGTCGGTATCGGGCAACAACACCAGGAACTCCTCTCCACCCCAACGCGCCAGCAGGTCGGTGGAGCGCAGGCTGTTTTGCACCACCTGGGCAAACATCTGCAGACTGCGGTCTCCTGCCTGGTGGCCGTAGGTGTCGTTGACGCGCTTGAAATAGTCAATATCCAGCATCGCCACCATCACCGGTGTTCCGCTGCGGCTGGAGCGTTGGAACTCCTGCCGCATCTGCTCCTGCATGAAACGGCGGTTGGCCGTACCCGTGAGTTCATCGCGGGTAGCGATGCGCTGGATTTTCTCCAGCGCCTGCTGCAACTGGTCCTTCTGGTCGCGGATATGCTGGCGCATATTGGTCAAGCGCCAGGTCAAAAAAGAGCAGCCAATCACGACAATTACCAACATGAAGAAATAAGCGATGTGTATCTCGACTGGCACCAGGCTGCCCATGGTCTCGCGCACATACGCAATCGCCCAGGCAAACAGGACCAAGGCGTAAACCCCTACAAACGTCACCTGCCGGGTGGACATGCCAAACATGCCAAAGGTCAAGATCACCGACAGCAGCGGCAAAGTCCCCCCCCGGCCATCGCCCGCAATCACAAAAGCCACAGCGTTGCAGGCAATCGCATACAGCATCTGCGGCAGCGCCAGCGAGGGATCGCTCCAGCGCAGAGAAAACCCGCTGCGAATCAGCGCAAACACCAGCACCAGGCCAGCGCCGGAGAGGATGGACCAGTGGGTCACATCCTGCATATTGGCGATGCCGAATGCCGCCAGCCAGTACAGCTCGCCAATACAGGCCAGCATCAGCACCGCCGCCAGCACAAATTGGCTGGTGCGGATGCGCATGGCCTTTTCTACACCCAGCAAGCCGTCCAGACTGCGCTGAAGCCAGGTCCTCGATCTGTCCATGTACTTCTTTCTGGCGCGCGGCGCCAAGCTACAAAGGATAATTGCCCCTGGGGAGCGGAGCCTAAGGTCGTGTTAAGACCGTGTTACACGCTGCCTCAAGCGACGTACTTCAAAAATGCGCTAGCAGCGACGCCCTTTGGCGGTTCAGACCCATCTAAATGTTGTCCAATGCAGCTTGTAACGGCATTATTACAAGCTGCCATCGCCCAGCACAACGGCAGCAACCGAAATGTAAGACACGATGAAACTGCACATCTACCGCTCTACGCAACTGGGCCACGGCCTGGCGCTGCTTTTATTGTCAGGCGCCTTTGGCAGCGCCTCGGCCGCTGACTTCGTTTATACCGTACAGCCTGGAGATCATCCCTGGAACCTGGCCCAGCGCTATCTGAAAAAACCCGCCCTGGCGCTGGCGCTGCGGCAGCGCAACCATATTCCAGACGATCACCGCATCCCGCCGGGAACCCGCCTGCACATCCCCACAGACTGGCTCAGACTGGAATCGGCCCAGGTACGCGTGGCCGCCGTGGTGGGCGATACCCGCCTGGTATCTGGCCAAGCCGCAGCCCGTAGCCCAGAAGTGGGCGAGTTATTGCAAGCACCCGCCGGCCTGCAAACCGGCCCCACCGGCAGCGCCAGCCTGGAGTTTGCCGACGGCTCCCGCGTGCTGGTACGCCGCGATACCGCGCTGCAGTTACGCAGCACGCAGCGGCGCGTGCTGGGCCAGGTCAGCATGGTGGAGCTGGAATTGCTGCAAGGCAGCCTGGAAAACCAGGTCACGCCCATGGGAACCTCGGGCGGTCGTTTTGAAATCCGCACCCCGGCGGCCGTGGCAGCGGTGCGCGGCACCCAGTTCCGCGTCTACGCCGAAAAAGACAGCCTGCGCACTGAAGTGATAGAGGGCGCTGTCAAGGTAAGCAACCCGGCAGGCCAGGTCACCGCCTCGGCCGCCCAGGGCAGCCTAGCCCAGGCCGGCCAGTCGCCCGACCAGCCGGTGACGCTGCTGCCCGCACCGGTGCTGGACAGCTTGCCCGAGCGCATAGAGCGCCTGCCCATAGATTGGCCGCTACCCCCGGTCGCCGGTGCCAGCAGCTACCGCACCCAGCTGGCACCAGGCACGCAGTTCGTGGTGGCCGAGTCGGACGAAACCTCGCCCGCAGCCCGTATCCGTGCCCGCGACGTGGCAGATGGCAGCTACGTGCTGCGCGTGCGCGCAATCGACGCCCAAGGCCTGGAAGGCCTGGGCACCGAGCGCAGCCTGGTCGTACATGCCAGGCCCGAGCCGCCACTGCTGATAGAGCCCGCAGCCGACAGCGCCACCACAGCCACCCAACCCAGCTTCCGCTGGACCCTGGCCGACCCCAGCTGGCGCTACCGCCTGCAAGTCAGCGCCAAGGACCAACCAGCGCCGCTGGAAGACCAGGAGCTGGCCAATACCGCCAGCACCACAACCCAGCAGGACCTGCCCCCTGGCCAGTACCAATGGCGCATGGCGGCTATCCACCCCCAAAAAGGCCAGGGGCCCTGGGGTGATGCCCAAAGCTTCAGGCGCGTACTGCCAGGCCCGGGCGTAGACATACCGCCTCCCAAGGACGGCAACCTGAGCCTGCGCTGGACCGCCCAGCCCCAAACCGCCAAATACCGGCTACAGGTAGACATTGACAAGACCTTTGCCAGCCCGCAGACCGATGCGCAGACCGATACCACCCAATACGCCCTACAGAACCTGGCACCTGGCACCCACTATGTACGGGTGCAGACCATAGGCGAAGACGGCTACACCGGCCCCTGGGGCGGCACCCAATCCTTCACCGTGCCAGATGCACCCAGCCCCTGGCGTGTACTGCTTTTGTTGCTACCGCTTCTGGGCTTTCTCTGAGCACCTTTTTGCCTCTTGCCAGCCCACCCCGGCAGCGCTGGAGGCGGGCCATGCTGCGCCACGGCTGGTGGGGGGCAGGTCTGCTGGCGATTCTGCTGCTGGCCTGGCTGCAGCCCAGCAGCGTGCGTCGCCTGGACCTGCTCAGTTACGACTTGCTACTACCCGTACAAGCTCTGCCGGCACGGCCGCCGGTGGTGGTGGCGATTGACGACGCCAGCCTGGCCGAGCTGGGCCGCTGGCCCTGGCCGCGCTCGGTACATGCCGACATGGTCAACCGCCTGCACGAGGCGGGTGCCAGCGCCGTGGGCATAGGCATTCTGTTTTCCGAGCCAGACACCGAACACCCGGGCAGCGACGCCGCGCTGGCCGAAGCCATCCAACGCTACGGCCATGTGGTGCTGGCCGTGGCGCCCAGCCAGCAGGCCGATGGCGGCATGGGCCCGCAGCCTCTGCTGCCTGCGCTGGGCGGGGCGCTGACCACCTCCAGCCTGGGCCATGTGGACGTGGAAATCGACACCGACGGCGCTTCGCGCAGCCTGTTTCTGTACGCTGGCAACGGTGATGCGGTTTGGCCCGCCCTGGCGCTGGCGGTGCAACAAGCCGCCAGCAGTGCCCCGGCTCCGGCATTCAAGCCACAAACCACCTGGGTCCGCGCCCAGGAAGCCTTGCTACCGCGTGTGCCGGACCTGCCCACCGTGTCTTTTGCGGCGGCGCTACACAACCCGCAGCTATTGTCCGAGGTGCATGACCGCGTGGCCTTCATCGGCCTGACCGCCAGCGGCCTGGGCGGCGAGCTGGTCAGCCCGCTGGCGGGCCGCCAAAGCACTCTGCCGTCGGTGGTGCTCCATGCCAAAGCCTACGCGGCGCTGGAAAGCCATGGGCTGATACAACGCGCCTCGCTGCTGGCCACCATGCTGTTTTCCGTGCTGATGCTCAGCAGCCTGGCGGCCTGGCCCCGGCACTCCGGCCGGCGTGCCCTGCTGGCCAGCAGCCTGTTATTGCTACCCTTGCTGTGCAGTGCCGTACTGCTGCGCACGGCCCAGGTCTGGCTACCTCCAGCCATGGCCCAGCTGGCACTAGCGGCGGCGCTGCTGGTCTGGGTCGCGGGCCAGTTGCAAGCCGCCAACCGGCGTCTGCAGCGTGCCCGCCAACATGCCCAGGCCACCCTGCAGGCGCTGGACGAAGCCGTCGTCACCATCAATGCCCACGACGGCTGCGTGCGCTTTGCCAACCCCGCAGCCCTGCTGCAAGCAGGCGAACAAGACTTGCAAGGCCAACCCTTGCTCAGCACCTACCCGCTCACCCAGGACAGCCAGGCCCATCTGCGCCAGGCCGTGCAAACCTGCCTGGAAACGCGCCAGCGCATACATGTGCCCCAGCTGTTGAGCCTGCACGGGGCCAGCGGCATGCGGGCACTACGAGCCACAGCCAGCCCACTGTCCAGCCCGGAAGGGCATCTGGACGGCGCAGTGCTGGTGTTTTCTGACGTCACCGACGCCGTGGCCGCCGCCCGCAAGCTGGACTACGCCGCCAGCCATGACGAACTGACCGGCCTGCCCAACCGCGGCACCCTGCACGAGCGCCTGGCACTGGCTTTGTCGCGCGCGCAGCGGCGCGGCGGAAGCACGGCGATTCTGTTTCTGGATCTGGACCGCTTCAAGCACATCAACGACAGCATGGGCCACCGCACTGGCGACCAGGTGCTGAAGATCCTGGCCCAGCGCCTGCTGAGCATGTGCCGCGATACCGACACCGTCGCCCGCTGGGGCGGCGACGAATTCGTCATGCTGCTGGAGGATGTAGACGGCCACGAGGGCGCCGCCAGCGCCGCCGCCAAGGTGGTGGACGCGCTGGCGCGCGACATCGAGCTGGGCGCCGACTTCAACCACGCACGCCTACCCAGCTCGGGCAGCGTGGGCGTGGTGCTGGCTCCGCAGGACGGATCGGACCTGGAAGACCTGCTGTCCAAAGCCGACATGGCCATGTACCGCGCCAAGGAGCAACCGCGGGCCTGCTTCCAGTTCTGGTCCAACGACATGAACAGCCGCATGCACAACCGCCTGGCGCTGGAGATCGACCTGCGCCGCAGTCTGCGCGACGGCCTGTTCGTGCTGCACTACCAGCCCCAGTTCACGCTGAACGACAGGCGGCTGGTCGGCATGGAGGCGCTGATGCGCTGGCAGCGCACCCCCGAACAACTGGTCATGCCCGGCGAATTCATTGGCGTGGCCGAAGAGTCCGATTTGATCGTAGACATGGGCGCCTGGGCCGTGCTGCAGGCCGCGCGCCAGGTCGCGCTGTGGCTGCGTGCCGGCCTGCCGGCGGTACCGCTGGCGGTGAACGTTTCGGCACGCCAGTGCATGAACCGCGACATCGTCCAGGTGGTCCGCCTGGCCTTGCAAGAGACGGGCATCCCGCCGCACATGCTGCGGCTGGAAATCACCGAAACCACGGCCATGGCCGATGCCGACCAGGTCATCAGCCTGCTGCATGAAATCCGTGCGCTGGGCGTAGGCTTGGCAGTGGACGACTTCGGCACCGGCTATTCCTCATTGGCCTACCTGAAACGCTTCCCGATAGACGAGCTGAAGATCGACCGCAGCTTTGTGATGGACATCGCCACCGACAAGGGCGACGCCGCCATCGTGCGCGCCACCATCGCCCTAGCCCATGGCCTGGGCCTGAAAGTGGTGGCCGAAGGCGTGGAGACCGAAGAACAAAACCAGATACTGATCGCCAAGCAATGTGACATCGCCCAGGGCTACTGGTTCGGCTATCCGCAGCCACTGCACGTGGCCACCGGCCTGCTATCGAATAAATAGCTGCTTGCGCACAATATACCTGCATCACAGCCATTTCAAACAGATAACCCCCAGATGCCGCCCCCCGCGGCACTGCACCGACAATAGGGTGATGCATGACCCCATGGACACCTATTCCCAACTGCGCGCGGGCCAGCTGCAAGGCATAGAACGGCTGGACCTGTCCTGCGGTTTGACCGAGTTTCCGCGCGAAATATTTGACCTGGCCGACAGCCTGCAGATACTCAATCTGTCAGGCAACGCGCTGACCCAGTTACCCGACGATCTGCACCGGCTGCACCGCCTGCGCGTACTGTTCTGCTCCAACAACCCCTTTACCGAGCTACCCGCCGTACTGGGCCAGTGCAACAGCCTGCAGATGGTGGGCTTCAAATCTAACCAGATCCGCCAGGTGCCGGCCTCGGCTTTGCCGTCCAGCCTGCGCTGGCTGATCCTGACCGACAACCAGATCGACAGCCTGCCCGCAGCCATAGGCCAGTGCGGCCAGCTGCAAAAGCTCATGCTGGCCGGCAACCGGCTGCGGCAGCTGCCGCCCGAGCTGGCGCGCTGCCGACAACTGGAGCTGGTACGCATCTCGGCCAATCAGCTGACCGCCCTACCCGACTGGCTGCTGGAGCTACCCCGCCTGGCCTGGCTGGCCTATGCCGGCAATCCGCTGGATGCCGAACGCGCCCCCTCGTCGGCCCTGCCTATCGATTGGGAGCAACTGCGCCTGCAGCACGTGCTGGGCGAAGGTGCCTCTGGCGTGATCCACCAGGCCGAGCTGCACGACCACGCGACCCCGCGCACGGTGGCCGTCAAGCTGTTCAAGGGCGCGGTCACCAGCGACGGTTGGCCGCACAGCGAAATGGCAGCCTGCCTGGCCGCTGGCGCACACCCGCACATCATTCCAGTGGCTGGCCCGCTGGCCGGGCACCCGGATGGCACGGCCGGCCTGGTGCTGGAATACATACCGCAGCATTTCAGCACTCTGGCCGGACCGCCCAGCCTGCAGAGCTGTACCCGCGATGTGTACCCGGCGGGCACGCAGTTCACACTGAACAAAATCCTGCGCATCGCCCTCGGCGTAGCCCGCGCCGCCGAGTACCTGCACGGCCGAGGCCTGCTGCACGGCGACCTGTACGCCCATAACCTGCAGTGCGATGCAGACGGCAATTGCCTGCTGGGCGATATGGGTGCCGCAACCTTCCTGCCCGCCGACACAAGCCTGTCCCAAGCCCTGCAACGCCTGGAGGTACGCGCCTTTGGCTGCCTGCTGGAGGAACTTCTGGCCCACGCCGACAGTCCGGCAATAGCTACCTTGACCGCGTTGCGCGACAGCTGCCTGCAGCCCCAGCCCGCGCTACGCCCTCTTTTCACCCCCATCGTGCAGTGCCTGCTGTCACTCAACACCCTGAAGGAACCCGTAGATGTTGCATAGCACCCCCTTGATCACCACCATAGCCACGGCGCTCGGACTGGCCCTGGTGTTCGGCTTTCTGGCCGTGCGGGTGAAGCTGCCCGCACTGGTCGGCTATCTGCTGGCCGGGGTGTTGATCGGTCCGTTCACACCCGGCTTCGTGGCCGACGGCCAGATCGCCGCCGAGCTGGCCGAGATCGGCGTGATGCTGTTGATGTTTGGGGTAGGCATGCATTTCTCATTGGACGACCTGATGTCGGTGCGCAAGATCGCCCTGCCCGGCGCGATACTGCAGATCGCTGTGGCCACAGCCATGGGCGCAGGTGTGGCGCATTTCTGGGGCTGGCCCATGGGCGAGGCCCTGGTATTTGGCCTGGCGCTATCGGTGGCCAGCACCGTGGTGCTGTTGCGCGCGCTGGAGTCGCGCGGCGCGCTGGATTCGATGAACGGCAAGATCGCCGTGGGTTGGCTGGTGGTGGAAGACCTGGCCATGGTGCTGGTGCTGGTGCTTCTGCCCCCGCTGGCTGGCGCTTTGGGTGGCACCGTGCCCGGCGACGGCCACGGCGGTGGTGGCAATCTGTGGCTCAGCCTGGGGCTGACGCTGCTGAAGGTATCGGCCTTTGTCGGCCTGATGCTGGTGGTGGGCCGGCGCGTGTTCCCCAAGCTGCTGTGGCTGGTGGCGCGCACCGGTTCGCGCGAGCTGTTCACCCTGTGCGTGATCGCTGCTGCCGTCAGCATCGCCTATGGCGCGGCCACGCTGTTCGGCGTGTCGTTCGCGCTGGGCGCCTTCTTTGCGGGCATGGTGATGCGCGAGTCGGAGTTCAGCCACCGCGCCGCCGAGGACTCGCTGCCGCTGCGCGAAGCGTTTGCCGTGCTGTTCTTTGTGTCAGTGGGCATGCTGTTCGACCCGATGGTGCTGGTGCAGCAGCCGCTACAAGTCCTGGCGGTGCTGGCCATCATCATCGTGGGCAAGTCGATTGCCGCTGCAGCTCTGGTGCTGGTGTTCCGCTACCCGCTGAACACGGCGCTGAACGTGTCCGCCAGCCTGGGGCAGATTGGCGAGTTCTCCTTCATCCTGGCCGGTCTGGGGGCCAGCCTGGGGCTACTGCGGCCCGAGGGCCAGAGCCTGATACTGGCCGGTGCCCTGCTGTCCATCGCCGTCAACCCACTGGTGTTCAAGGGCGCGGACTGGCTGGAGCAGTGGGTGGAAGCCCACCCGTCGCTCAAGCAGCGGTTCGCACGCAGCACCGACCATCTGGCCGAGCTGCCCATGGACACACATGAGAAATACCTGTCGCGCCAGGTCGTGCTGGTGGGCTATGGCCGGGTTGGCAAGCGTCTGGCTGTGGAGCTGGGTGTGCAGGGCATCCCGTTTGTGGTGGTCGAGCAAAACCGCGAACGTGTGGAGCAATTGCGCGCCAGCGGCCTGACCGCCGTATCTGGCGACGCGGCCGATGCTGCCGTACTGGTACAGGCGCACATTGCCCACGCCAGCATGCTGGTGGTGGCCACGCCCGACGCCTTCAATGTGCGCCAGATGGTGGAGAACGCCCGCATGCTCAACCCTGCGATAGAAACCGTGGTGCGTACCCACAACGAAACCGAGGCCGAACTGCTGCAGCAGGAAAAGATCGGCCGTGTCTTCCTGGGTGAAGACGAGCTGGCCCATAGCATGGGCAGGCATGTGCTGGAACGGTTTGGCAAGACTGCAACGCCCAGCCACGCATAAAGCGCCGGAAAAAAGACAAATAAATAGCTGCTAGCGCACATTCTGCATGCGCTAGCAGCTATTTATTCCATAGCGCCGTCAAGCAGACGGCGGCTGGATTCAGACGATGGCGGTCAGTTCCGAAGAATTGACGAAGCCGGTGCCGGCGCGTGGCCATTCCACCAACACGCCCTTGTCGGTCTGGGCGATCACATAACCGTCGGTACGCAAGATGCTGCCGCGACGCACCAAATTGACGCGCTCGCCTGGAACAAACGTGGCAGCAGCGACGGTGAACAAAGATTTCAAAAAGAACAGAACTTGCATGGTAAATATCCTGAATGTTTCAGACCCTTGGGGGGGCCTGCCGGCACAGCGGCCGTGGTGGTTTAGTGAGACTGCAGCCAGTCCCGCTGGCGGGATTCCAGGTCGGCTAGCGACTGGGATTTGCTGAGATAGCTCTCAACATCGCTGGATTCGTGCTGTTCAAAACTACGGCCAATTGCCTGGGCAGCACGCCGAGCGGACAACAAAAAGAAGAGAGCGATGTTCATAGCTAGAACTCCAAATTTAGAGGTTTACCCTTTCTAGGGTTAACCCTAGTATCGCACAAAGTGGGTGCGCTCGTGCACGAATATGTGCGCATGAGCCGAGTTTGTTTGCGATAAGTCACACTTAGGTGCATGGCCGGCAACACACAGCCGCACCCAACGCCGCCTAGATCCGGCCTGCAAGGCACTTAAAAACCAGTGGTGAAATGCCCGATAGCGCAGATAGATGCTCTGCAGTCAGCTATTGAATCAATAGCAACTACCAAAGCCTCTGCAGACGCCCGTCCACCAGGCGCAGGCCACGTGTGGCCATGGCACGGGCTTCGCCCTCGTCGTGCGTTACCAACACGGCTGCCATACCGGCCTCGAAGATGCGCTGACGAAACTCAGCCTGCAGGCTTTGGCGCAGGGCCGCATCCAGCGCGGAAAACGGCTCGTCCAACAGCAAGGCGCGCGGCGCGGTGATGAGTGCGCGGGCCAGGGCCACACGCTGCTGCTCACCGCCCGACAAGGTCCACACGTGCTGCCGGGCGTGGCTGGCCAGGCCGAAACGCGCCAGCATGGCCTCGGCGCGCTGGCGGGCCTCGGCTTTTTTCACCCGTTGCTCCACCAAGCCGAAAGCCACGTTGTCACGCACGTCCAGGTGCGGGAACAGCGCAAAGTCCTGGAACATCAAGGCGAAGCCGCGCCGCTCGGGTGGCAGTCGGGTGATGTCCTGCGTATCGAACCAGACGCTGCCGGACTCGGCCTCCTCCAACCCGGCCGCTATTTTCAAAAGCGTACTTTTGCCACTGCCGGACGGGCCCAGCAGGGCCACGATTTCGCCCTCGGCCACCTGCAGGCTGAGCTGGTCGGCCAGCAGTCGAGAGCCGTAATGTTTGGTGATGGATCGCAGTTCAAGCATGGGGAGGATGGGTGGGTTCCGCCCGTCGCGGGCCTTCGATCAACGCAAACGCCGCCAAGGCCAGCGCCATCAGCAGGCAGGCCAGCACTAGCGCCGCGTCGCCATTGGCTGCACCGGGCCGCCCCAGGCGTTGGTAAACCAGGGTAGTCAGCGTGGCCCATTCTGGGCGAGATAGAAAAAGGGTGACCGCAAACTCGCCGAGCGCCGTGGCGGCTGCAAATGCCATGCCGCGGCGCAACGCGGGTGCGACCAGCGGCAGCGTGACACGCCAGAACAGCCGCCAGGGGCTGGCCCCCAGGCTGCGCGCCGCCTGGGACACATGCGCGGGCAGGCTGTCCAATGCGGCTGCCAGGGACTTGGCGACAAAGGGGTAAGCCAGCACGGCATAGGCGCACAGCAGCAGCGCCAGACTGGCAGTCCACTGCGGGTACAGCAACAACAGGCCAAAGGCCACGGTGATGGGCGACACCACAAACGGTAAAAAGGCCGCCGCGCGCATCGCCAGCGACTGCTGTGCCGCCAGCGCATGCAACAGCCCCAGCACGCTGGCCAGTAACAGCGCCACAGCCGAAAAGCGTAAGGTGTTCCACAGCGCGACCAGGGTATCGGCCTCCAGCAGCACGGCCCAGATCTGCCAGCCCGCGTGCACCGCGCGCCACAGAATCGCCGCGATAGGTGCAGCGCAGAAAAAAACCAGCACCGCACATGCGCCCCACACGCCCAGCCAATGTACGGGTCGATTGGGACGGCGACGCGCGATGGGCTGCACACGGCCGGGCACGGCCAGGCGCTTTTCAATGGCGGCATAGCCCCAGGCCACGGCGCCAGTCAGCAGCAGCATCCACAGCGCCAGCAAGCTCGCCGGGGCCAGCTGCAGCTCGTGCGCGACCAGGCTGTAGATCTCCACCTCCACCGTCGCATAGCGCTGGCCCCCCAACACCAGGGCCAGGCCAAAACCGGCAAAGCAATACAAGAACACCATGCACAGGCTGGACGCCAGCCAGGGTGCGATTGCCGGCCACTCGACCCGCCAGAAGGCCCGCCACGGGCTGGCACCCAGGCTGCGCGCGGCGGCCACACGCTGGGCATTGACCTGCTCCAGCGCCTCCACCCCAGCCCGCACCACCACGCACAGATTAAAAAACAGATTGCCATACAGCAGCAGCCAGGGCGAGTCCTGTAGCTCCAGTCCCAAGGCATTGCTCAACAAACCACGCGGCCCCCACAGCGCCAGCACGCCCACTGCCGCCACCAGGGTGGGCACCACGAACGGCAGCATCAGCAGGCGCAATACCAGGCGGCGCCCGGCAAACTCCCAACGCGCCAGCACCCAGGCCACGGGCAAGCCCAGCAGCAAAGCGGCGACACAGGTGGCGCCCGCCTGCAAAAGCGACCACAGCACGCGCCAGCGCAGATACGGGTCGGTCCATACCGCCCAAAGCGACGGCGTGGGTCCAGTGGCCAGCTCCCCCCAAAAACCTTCAAACCCCAGCCGCAGCACGGGTGCCACCAGCAGCACCGCCAGGCACAGCAGCGGCAGCGCTGCCAGCAAACTCTGGCGGCGTGTGATCGCCATTTATTTCAGTACAACTTGGGTCCAGCGCGCGACCCAGGCCGGGCCCTTGTCGGCGATGGTCTCGGCGGGCAGACTTTCAAACGCGGTAGGCTCAACTGCATGGCGCATCACGTCGGCCAGGGGCGTGTGGGCTTCCACCGGATACATCCACATGCTGGTTTGCAGGGCTTGCTGCACCGTACCAGCGCGCATGAAGCGGATGAACTTGGCGGCGGCTTCGCGCTGCCCGCCACCCGCGACCAAGGCCACACCTTCGACCTGGCGGAACACGCCGCCTTTGAGGAACAGGTTGGCGGTGGGCGATTCGCTGATCTTTTCCTTGCTGTAGAACACCTCGGCCGCCGGGCTGGTGGCGTAGCTGACCACCAGCGGGCGGCTGCCGCCGTTGCGGCTGAATTCGGTGTAGTAGGCCTCGGTCCAGCCCTTCACCACCTTCACGCCATTGGCACGCATGCGGCCCCACCAGTCAAAGGCTTTCTCCTCGCCCATGCCGGCCACGGTAGCCAGCAAGAAAGCGTAGCCGGGGCTGGAGGTGGCGGGGTTGGGCACCACCAGCAGGTTACGGTAGGCCGGCTGGGTCAAATCCTCCAGCGTCTTGGGCAAGGCCAGGCCGCTCTTGGCGAAGGCGGCCTTGTCGAAATTCAGCGTGACGAAACCATAGTCCACC
The DNA here is from genome assembly GCF_059418745.1 of Rhodoferax sp. GW821-FHT07F03. Taxonomy (NCBI): domain Bacteria; kingdom Pseudomonadati; phylum Pseudomonadota; class Betaproteobacteria; order Burkholderiales; family Comamonadaceae; genus Rhodoferax; species Rhodoferax sp. GW821-FHT07F03. The sequence goes on along the minus strand of NZ_JBWKQM010000008.1, from coordinate 126,360 downwards.
GCCACCACATTCGTGCCCACCTGTGTCACCGGCGAGCCCTGGGTATAGCTCACGGGCTCCAGCACCTTGGCGGCCTGGGCCTTGGCCACCAGCGCGTTGTCCAGGCCAAACACCACGTCGGCAATGGGCTGCGCGCGGGTCAGTATCAGCTTGTTCAGCATTTCACCCGCATCCCCGGCCTTGATCAGGCTGAGCTTGACGCCGGCATCGGCCTCGAACTGGGCCAGCAAGGGCTTGGGCAGATCAAAAGAGCTGTGCACCAGCACACGCAGCTCCTTGTCGGCAGCCAGGGCAGGGAAGGTGCAGAGTGCGGCCAGCGCGGTGGCGGCCCAAGTGAACGTACGGCGTGTACTAGTAGCGCGGCGGTGGAACATGCTTGCCTTTCAATGCGCCGGCGCGGGTCGCATGGAAGGCCGCAGCCCCATCACGCTCCCTACGCTGGCATGACCCAGATCAGGTGTGTGGGGTATTTCTCAGCCCGCTTCAAAGCAGGCACCCCCGGTGAAGCGTGGGATTGTAGAGTTCTCCCTGCTGGCGCTGGACAAACTTGTGGATAACCCGGGCAAGCGTTTGTATATGCAGGCTAAGCCATTGATTTACAAAGACAAAGCTTACAGCGCCTATTTTTTAGGCAAGTGGAATACTAAGCCTTGGCGGTCATACGGCCCTTCAGGGCGCCGATGGCAACCAGGGCCGTGGGTACCAGAATCATGGCCCAGATGATCTTGTCCAGGTTCTGCTTGACCCAGGGAAAATTGCCAAAGAAGTAGCCGATGGTGACGATGCCCACCACCCACAGCACGCCCCCCAGCACGTCAAAAAACACAAACTTGGCCCGATTCATCACCGCCACGCCCGCCACAAACGGCGCGAAAGTGCGCAGGAACGGCATAAAGCGTGCAGCCACCAGGGTCAGGCCGCCATAGCGCTCGTAAAACGCATGGGCCTGGTTGAAGGCCTTCTTGTTGAAAAAGCGCGAATCTTCCCACTGGAATACCTTGGGGCCTAAATAACGGCCGATGGCGTAATTGCTCTGGTTGCCCAAAATCGCCGCGGCCAGCAGCAGCCCGACCGACAGCGGATAGGACATCAGCCCCACACCGCACATGGCGCCCACCACGAACAGCAGCGAGTCCCCCGGCAGGAACGGCATCACAACAACGCCGGTCTCCACAAAAATAATCAGAAACAGCAGGGCGTAAACCCACAAGCCGTAATTGCTTACAAAAGCCTGCAGGTGCTTGTCCACGTGCAGAATGAAGTCGAGAAGTTGCATGAGAATGTCCATGGGCACCGATTATCGCCAGCATCGCAAGACAAACGGAAGACAGCCATGACACGCCACACCCATCTGCTCATCATCGACCCCCAGAACGATTTTTGCGATCTCCCCCCAGGTGCCGGCGGCAGCCCTGCCCTGCCGGTCACCGGCGCCCATGCCGACATGCAGCGGCTGGCAGCCTTCATCCGCGAATATGCGGCCCGGCTGACCGACATCACCATTACGCTGGACTCGCACCACCGGCTGGACATCGCCCACCCCACCTTCTGGCTGCAAGGCGACGGCAGCGCCGTCACTCCCTTCACCACCATCACGGCGGCGGATGTGAACGCCGGCCTGTATCGGCCGCGCGACCCCGCCCACCTGGGCCGCAGCCTGGCCTACCTGGATGCACTGGAAGCGCGCGGCCGCTACACCCTGATGGTCTGGCCGGTGCACTGCGAGATCGGCACCTGGGGCCACAACGTACACGCCGATGTGCACGCCGCCTACAACGCCTGGGAAGACCAGCAGGGCCGTAGCGTCACCAAGCTCAGCAAGGGCAGCAACCCCTGGACCGAACACTACAGCGCGGTCATGGCCGAGGTGCCCGATGCGCAGGACGAGGCCACCGGCCTGAACCACACGCTGATGGCCGCCATGGACCAGGCCGACACCCTGCTGATTGCCGGCGAGGCCAGCAGCCACTGCGTGCGCGCCACCACCGAGCACATCGTGGACCACCTGGCCCGCCACAAACCCCAGCGCATCGTGCTGCTGACCGACTGCATGAGCCCGGTGGGCGGCTTCCAGCTGCAGCACGAAATGTTTTTGCAGGACATGCAAAGGCGCGGACTGGAACTGGCTAGCAGCCAGGACTTGTGGCTATAAGCCCGCCAGCGCCCCTCAGGTCGCGCAGTGACTGCGGCCGATCTGCGGCGCCCTCTAAAATCACCCGGTGAACGCCCCCATCCCCCCCCCCCTGCTGTCCCCCAGTCCCCGCCGCGTCATCCGCGAGCTGCCCGATGAACTCATCAGCCAGATCGCCGCAGGCGAAGTGGTGGAGCGCCCGGCATCCGTGGTGCGCGAGCTGGTCGACAACGCGCTGGACGCCGGCGCCACGCAGATCACGCTGCGCCTGCTGGCCGGCGGCGTGCGGCTGATTGCGGTGGAAGACGATGGCGGAGGCATCCCGATGGAAGAGCTGCCCATCGCCCTGAAGCGCCACGCCACCAGCAAGATCCGCGACCTGCATGAGCTGGAATCCGTAGGCACCATGGGTTTTCGTGGCGAAGCCCTGGCCGCTATCAACTCCATAGCTGACATGGCAATCGCCTCGCGCGCTAGCGGCCAATCGAATGCATTTCTGCTGGACGGCCGCAGCGGCGAACTGAAGCCCGTGGCGCGCAGCACCGGCACCACGGTAGAAGTGAAAGAGCTGTTCTTCAGCACCCCGGCCCGCCGCAAGTTCTTGAAGACCGATGCCACCGAGCTGGCCCACTGCGTGGAAGCCGTGCGCCGCCATGCGTTGGCCCGGCCCGACGTAGGCTTTGCCATCTGGCACGAGGGCAAGCTGGTCGAACAATGGCGCGCCTGCCCTGCACCCCACAGCATCGACGCGCTGTCCGAGCGCCTGCGCGACGTACTGGGCGATGACTTCACCGAGCGCTCGGTGGCGGTAGACCACCGCAGCTCTATGCGCGACGACGGCGGCCAGGCCGTGCGCGTCTGGGGCCGGGTCGGCATTCCCGACGCGGCGCGGGCCCGGCCCGACCAGCAGTTTGCCTACGTCAACGGCCGCTTTGTGCGCGACAAGGTCATCACCCACGCCGCCCGCAGCGCCTACGAAGACGTGCTGCACGGCCAGCGCCAGCCGGTGTATGCGCTGTATGTGGAGATCGACCCGACCCGGGTGGACGTAAACGTGCACCCCACCAAGATCGAGGTGCGCTTCCGCGACAGCCGTGAAGTCCACCAGGCCGTGCGCCGCGCCGTGGATGCAGCCTTGGCGGCACCGCGCGCAGCCGCTGCTGCAGTAGCCGCAGCAGCGAGCGCCACAACACCCGCCACCAGCCCGCCGCAAGAATTTATACAAAACAAGGCTCCAGCGCAGGTATTATCTGCGCAAGCAGCTATCTATTTCGCAGCACCCACGCCGCACAAGGTGTCGGACTTCGAAGCCCTGTGGCCGGTGACCACGACCGTTGCGGCGCCCGTGCCCAGCCCTGTAGCCCATGCATACGCCGCTACACCCACCGCAGCCCCGGTTGCCGCGGCCAGCGCCCCCACCACCCAGCCGGACCAGCCCAACGAGGCCTGGCCACTGGGCCGCGCCATCGCCCAGTTGCAAGGCATCTATATCCTGGCCGAAAACAGCCAGGGCCTGGTGGTGGTGGACATGCACGCGGCGCACGAGCGCATCGTCTACGAGCGGCTCAAGGCCCAGCTGGCGAACACAGAGCATGCGCGCATCAGCAGCCAGCCTCTGCTGATCCCGGTCACCTTCGCCGCCACGCCGCAAGAAGTCGCCACCGCCGAAGCCCATGTAGACACACTGGCCACGCTGGGCCTGGAGATCAGCCCGTTCTCGCCCAAGACCCTGGCCGTGCGTGCCGTGCCCACTAGCCTGGTGCAGGGCGACGCGACCGAACTGGCACGTGGCGTGCTTGCAGAGCTGGCACAACATGAAGCCAGCACCGTGATCCAACGCGCGCACAACGAACTGCTAGGCACCATGGCCTGCCACGGCGCCGTGCGCGCCAACCGCCGCCTGACCCTGGACGAAATGAACGCCCTACTGCGCCAGATGGAAACTACCGAACGATCCGACCAATGCAACCATGGGCGCCCCACATGGCGACAAATCACAGTGAAAGAGCTGGACACCTTGTTCATGCGCGGCCGATGACCATGCAGCGCACACTCCTGTTGCTGGCGCTGCTGGCATGCCAGTTTTCCAAGTCTGCCCAGGCCGAAAGCGTGGACTGCCACGTCAGCTACGGTGGCGAGACGCAGATCATTTCAGCCCAGCCCGCAGCCACGCCCTACACCGTCGCACCGACCTCCATCGGCTCGTATTTCATGTTCCGCTTGGTGTTTGAACGCCAGCCACCCGGGCTGGCCGCCATCAAGCTCTATACCTATGCCGACCGCGACCCGCCGCAGGGCGCGGTGATGCTGCACCAAGCCGACTACCTGTATCCGCCGCCACCAGCGCCAGGGCCGTATGGTTTCACCGGCCTGCAGCGCGTGTATGAGCCCATACGCGACGGTGAATTGCAATACTGGTGCGGCTGGAAGAAATGATGAAACATACCTTGCTCGCCGCGCTGCTCTGCGTCCCCCTGCTGGGCTTTGCCGCGCCCGCTGAATCGAAAAAAGTCGAGCTGCTGTTCGGCGGCGATGTCATGCTGGACGACGGCCCCGGTCGCCTGATCGCCGCCGGCGGCGACCCGCTGGCAGCCATCGCCCCCATCCTGCAGGCGGCCGACGTGGCCATAGGCAACCTCGAAACCTCGGTTGCCGCCACCACCACCGGTACGCCGCTGGACAACAAGATCTACACCTTCCGCGCCCAGCCAAACACGGTAAATGTGCTCAAGGGCCGCTTCACCGCGATGTCGGTGGCCAACAACCACAGCGGCGACTTTGGCCGCGAAGCCTTCATGGAAACGCTGGCGCATCTGCGCAGCGCAGATATCGCCGGCTTCGGTGGCGGTGCGAACCTGGTCGAAGCGCACAAGCCCTACTGGATTGAAAAGAACGGCCTGCGCATCGCCGTGCTGGGCTACGACGAATTCAAACCCCGCTCTTTCGAGGCCGGTGCCAACTGGCCCGGCGTGGCCTGGAGCGAAGACAGCCTGGTGGTGGCCGATATCCGCGCCGCCAAGGCCGCTGGCGCCGACGTGGTCATCCCCTTCATGCACTGGGGCTGGGAGCGCGAACCCGAGCCCAGCCAGCGCCAGCGCCAACTGGCCAGGCTGATGGTCCAGGCCGGCGCCGATGCCGTGGTGGGCAGCCACCCGCACGTCACCCAGGGCGCCGATGTGGTGCTGGGCAAGCCGGTGATCTGGAGCCTGGGCAATCTGGTGTTTGACGGCTTCGAACTGCCCGCCGCCAAGCTGGGTTGGCTGCTGCGTCTGAGCGTGGACAAGCAAGGCATTCGCAGCTGGAACACCGTGGCCGTACGCATGGACGCCGACGGCACGCCCAGCCCCGACACCAGCCTGGCCACGCCCTGTGGGCGCCGTGGCAGCGCCAAGATAAGCCACTGCTGACTTTCTGGTAGCCTCCGGCGCATGTCTGCGCCGTCTGCCTCCCTCTCCGCCACACCAACCGCCCCCACCCCTCTTCCCCGCTGCATCGCCCTGGCAGGCCCCACGGCCTCGGGTAAAACCGCCGCCGCACTGGCGATTGCGCAACGCATGCCGGTGGAGATCATCAGCGTCGATTCCGCGCTGGTCTACCAGGGCATGGACATAGGCACGGCCAAGCCCACGGCAGCCGAGCTGGCCCAGGTGCCGCACCACCTGATCAACATCCGCGACCCGCTGCAGGCCTATAGCGCGGCCGAATTCGTGGTGGATGCCGAACGCCTGCTGGCCGACATCACCGCGCGCGGCAAGCTGCCGCTGCTGGTGGGCGGCACCATGCTGTACTTCAAGGCGCTGTTTGACGGCATAGACCCCATGCCCACCGCCAACCCCGCCATCCGCGCCGGACTGGAGGCTGAAGCCGCCGCGTACGGCTGGCCCACACTGCACGCCCAGCTGGCCCTGGTCGACCCTATCACCGCCGCCCGGCTGCAGCCGCTGGACGGCCAGCGCATACAGCGTGCGCTGGAGGTATACCGCATCTCCGGTCAGCCTTTGTCCAGCTTTCATGCTACAAAAAACGCAGCTGCCAGCGCAGATAGAACCTGCGCTACAACCCTTATTTCTTTGGAACCTCTGGACCGCGCCTGGCTGCATGCGCGCATCGCCCTGCGCTTTGAGCAGATGCTGGCCGGTGGCTTTCTGGACGAGGTGCAGGCCCTGCGTGCGCGCGGTGACCTGCACCTGGATTTGCCCAGCATGCGCTGCGTGGGCTACCGCCAGGCCTGGGAGGCCTTGGATGGACTCTGGCCCATGGCTGAGCTGCGCGACAAAGGCATCTTCGCCACCCGCCAACTGGCCAAGCGGCAGATCACCTGGCTGCGCTCCATGCCGCAGCGGCGCATCGTGGCCTGCGAGGCGCCAGACGCTTTGCAGCAGGTACTCGACATCGTGGAGCAGGCGGTATGAGCCTGGTCATCAATGGCCTGGCCAAGCGCTATGGCGACAGCACGGTCTTCACCAATGTGTCGCTGCGCGTGGCGCCAGGCGAGTTTGTCGCCATCGTCGGTGAATCTGGCGTGGGCAAATCCACGCTGCTGAACTGCATGGCCGGGCTAGACAGCTGGGACAGTGGCACGGTACATATCGCCGGGACTGACCTGGGCACGCTAGGCAACGACCAGCGCGCCCTGTTGCGGCGCCAGCAGGTGGGCTTTGTGTTCCAGGCCTTCCATGTACTGCCACATCTGGACGTGGCGCAAAACGTGGCCTTGCCGCTGATGCTGCTGGGCCAGAACGATGCGACGCGGGTGGAAAGTCTGCTGGAAGCCGTGGGCCTGGGTGGCCTGGGCGCACGGCTGCCGCAGCAGCTCAGCGGCGGCCAGCTGCAGCGCGTGGCGATTGCCCGTGCCCTGGTGCACCGCCCGGCCCTGCTGCTGGCCGACGAACCCACCGGCAACCTGGACCCCACCACCGCCGCCAAGGTAATGGATGCGCTGCTGGCCCAGACCCGGGCCCAGGGTGCGTCTCTGGTGCTGGTCACCCATTCGGAGTCTGCAGCGGCGCGGGCCGACCGTGTGCTGCATCTGCGGGTCGACGGTATATCCGAATAAAAAAGGCCACTAGCGCAGATAGAACCTACGCAAGCAGCTATTTATTCAATAGCAAAATAACTCCAAGCCAAGTCTATAGACAGAACGCAGGCCGTCCAGAAACACCGCAGAACTGGCTTTGCCAGGCTGCTGGTGTTGCCCCCTGCGTGTCGCATCGACTTTTAGAAGCCGATGCGAGGGGGGGGGCGAAAAGTGCGAAGCACTGTAGCCTGGGGGTGAGCTTAGAAAGTCGTTTCAGCGTGCAGGCTTTGGCGTGCGGGCAGGTAAATGGAGAAGATGGCGCCGCCATCGGGCATATTGCCGGCCACCACGCTGCCCTCGTGGGCTTCGATGATCTTCTTGCAGATCGTCAAGCCCAGGCCGGTGCCGCCCGAGCCGTCCTTGCTGCTGCTGGACTGCACAAAGGCGTCGAAGATCTTTTCCAGCTCGGCCGGCGGCACGCCCGCACCGTGGTCGCGCACGCTGATGCAGATGCGGCGGTCTTCGGTGATCTTGCCTTGCACCACGATTTCGCTCCAGACGGGCGAGAATTTGATGGCGTTGGCCGCGATATTGCGCACCACCTGCTGGAAGCGCACCGGGTCCACCTTGGCGATCAGCGGGCGCTCGCCCAGCTCCACCACGGTCAGCACATGCTTGGCCTGCAGCAGGGGGCTGAGCTCGTGCAGCACGGCGTGCACCAGGCCGCGCAGATCGGCCCGTTCCAGGTTGATGCCGCCTACCGAGCTTTCGATCTTCGACACGTCCAGCAAATCATTCACCAGCGCCAGCATGCGCACGCCCGAGGCGTGGATGTCGCTGAACATGCCTTGCAGCTTGGGGTTCTCGCGCCCGCGCATCACGCCCAGCTCCGAAAAGCCCAGGATGGACTGCAGCGGCGTACGCAGCTCATGGCTGATGTTGGCGATGAACTCCGACTTGGCACGCGAGGCTTCTTCCGCCGCCTCGCGCGCCTCACGGGTGGCGCGCTCGGCCTGGCGGAACTCGCTCACGTCCATCATGCTGCTGAGCAGGCTGGCGCCGCCGTCGCCCGAGCCGGGCACCAGCACCTTGTTCACCACCACGTCGCGGCGGCTGCCATCCCGGTGCTGTACCTTGATCTCGTAACGTACGGTGCCGCCTTCGCGCCATAGCTGGGAATCCCGCTCGCGCACCAGAGCGGCCTCGCTGGGTGGCATAAAAGCCTCGGGGTACTGCCCCACCACCTTCTGCCGTGCGTGGCCGGTGAACTCCTCCCAGGCGCGGTTGACGCTGGTGTACTGGCCCCGCTGGTTGAAGGTGGCCACCGGCGTGGGGCTGATCTCCAGCAGGGTGCCCACAAACGCCAGCTGGTGCTTCAGGGCCTGCTCGGCAAAATAGCGCTCCGACACATCCACCGCGCTGCCGGCGAAACCGACGATCTCTGACTTGCTGCGCAGCGGCACCACGGCAAAGTCCAGCCGCCGGGCCATGCCGTCCACCGTACGGATGCTGGCGGTGGTAGTGCGCACACCGCTGTCGCCCTGTAGCGTGAACAGGGCCTGCACGGCCTCCCGGTCGCTAGGCTCAACTACCTCGGCCAGGGTCTTTGACAGCGTGGTCTGCGTCACGTCGCCACGCAGGGCCAGCCAGCGTTCATTGGTGTAGGTGATGATGCCCCGGGTGTCGGTGCGGAAGATCAGCTCCTGCACGCTCTTCACCAGAACCTGCAGCTCGCGCTCGCGGTGCACTGCCTCGCGGCGCGCCAGCCCTAGCTGGACATAGGCGTTCTCCCGGGCGCGCAGACTACGCCGCGCCGCCCAGGTCATATAGCCCAGAAACAGACTGGTAAACACCGCCACCACGGCAAACGAGCGCATGGTCTTGACCCATTCGGCCACCACGCTGGCATAGGGCTGCTCAACCAAAACCACCAGCGGCCGACCTTTGGACAGGCGAAACGACACTACCTGCCGCTGCGGCACGGCGCCCTCACCCACATAGTTGGCATGCTCGATCGCGGGCAGGTAATGGCTAAAAACCGGGTGCTGGGCCAGCGAGGTGGCCGGCGCCAGCGTGCCGCTGCTGGCCAGCACGCTGCCCTGGTAGCTCAGCAGATAGGCCGCGTTTTGCGGATTGTCCAACGTCAGCAGCTGAAAGTTGGAGAACGCATCCGCATTCATCAGCGCCACCAGGTACAGAAGCTGGCGTGAGCGGTTGTGTTGCTGCGCACGCACCAGGGGAATAAAGCCGACACCAGTTGAAGGCGCCGCGTCCCGCCCAGCAAGGGCGGCCAGGCTGCGGCCTGCGACAAAGCCGCCTAGCTTTTCCTGGCCCTGCGTGGGCAGGGTACCCAGCCGATCCAGCGCGATATGTAGGCCCACGTCTCCGCGCACGCTGCTGGCCTGTACCACGCCGCTTGCATCCACCACAGCCAGTGAGCGCACGAGCGGCAGTCCGGCCAGGGCCTGGGACAAAAGGGCATTGCTTCTGTCAGTGCTACCCATGGCGTCGGTATTCGCCGTCTCTGCCGCCAGGTAGCCCAAGGCCACGGACACGGTTTCCACCGAGCGCGTGGCCTGGTCCTCCAGCACGCGGGCCTGCAGCTCGCCCCGGTCCTGGAAGCCTTGCACCACCTCCTGGTATTCGTACCAGCCCAGCAAACACAGCAGCAGCCAGGTCATCAACGTCAGCGACACACCAGCGGCCAGCACCACATTGCTGGACAGGCGGCGGCCTGCCTTGCGTGACGAGGGAGCTGACGCAGCGGCAGACGCCAAAATGACGGACATCAGCCAGGCACCACGATGGGCGACAGACCATGCCGAGCCGCCGCGGCGCTCAGCCGGCCATCGTGTTTGATGCGGGTGACAAATGCATTCAGCTGCGCCAGCCAGACGGGGTCACCCGGTTTAACCGCATAGCCATAGGGCACCACGTGAAAGGGCTTGGGCGGGGCAATCAGGCGGGCCCAGTCGGCGTTGTCCAGCAGGCGTCGGCTGTAGGCGTAGTCGGTCATGAACACGTCCACCCGGCCAGCCTCCAGCTCGCGTTCGCGGGTGGTCGGCGGGGCAATGGAAACAACCTGCGCCGCTTTCAGGCTTTCAATCATCACCGGCTCCATGAAGGTGCCCGCCTGTACGCCAACCAGTACGCCGGGCTTGTCGATGTCGGCCCATTGGCGCACCGTGCGGTTGCTCTGGGTACTGACGGCGTAAATATCGCTTTGCAGGTAGGGCTGGGTAAACCTCAGTTGTTGCAGGCGCTGGGGCAGCATGCCCACGGCAAACATGGCTACGTCGCAGCGGTCCTGCAGCAGGTCTTGCACCAGAGTGGAAAAGGAAGAGTCCACATACTCCACGCGCAGCTTCAGGTCGCGGCCCAGCTCGGCGGACAGGTCGATGTCGATACCCTGGAGCTGCTGGGTATTCGGGTTGCGATGGCTCACGCCATAGTATTCGGGCCAGATGCAAACCCGTATCTTGCCGCTGGATCTGACCCGCTCCACCACCGTGCCGGCCCAGGGACTGGCCATCCAAGCCAGGCTCAGACCAGCCACCAGAGCCAATCTCAGAATCCGCTGGAAACAAATACGACGCATAGTGCTAAATCCAGATTTCAGACGTTGTCGACCAGTTGGTTAAAGCTAGGACGGGTACGGTTGATGTCGTCGCGCAGGCTGATGAAGGTCTGCGCATTGGCAAGGAATATATCCACGATGTGGGGGTCAAACGCAAGGCCGCGCTGCTCCTTCAGCATCTGCAATGCAATATCGTCGGAAAAAGCACGGCGGTAGCAACGGTCCATGGTCAGCGCATCAAAAAAATCGACCACCGCCACGATACGCCCCGTCAATGGAATGGCTTCACCTTGCAGACCCGCAGGATAGCCCGTACCGTCCCAACGCTCATGGTGGGCCAAGGTCAATTCAGCCGCAAGTTGAAATAGCGGGATACGCGAACGCCCCAGAATGTCGGCCCCCATTTCCGAATGTTGGTTCATGGAGGCGCGCTCCAGCGGAGAAAATGTGCCAGGCTTCTTCAGCACAGCGTCAGGTATACCGATCTTGCCAATATCGTGCATGGGCGCTGCTTTACGCAACATGCGGGCCATGGCCGGACTCTGGCCCAGCACCAAGGCCAAGGCCTCGGAAAGATAGCCCATACGGATGATGTGCACCCCGGTGTCGTCGTCCTTCAGATCGGCGGCCAATGACAAACGAAACAAGGCCTCGTGGTGGGCACGCGCCACCTCTTCCAAGGCCTCATTCCGCTCCCGGTACATGCGGCCAAAATCCTCGATGAGTTTTTGCATCTGCAGACTTGCAGAGTCAGAGAAGCTGTTTCCGCCCAGGGTAGTCATGTTGTACTCTTTCGCAACACGGCCAGCGGACTCATGCTTCCCACTGCTGGTCTATCGTTTCCATCAATTTCAGTGGACTGAAGGGCTTGACCATATAAGCGTCGGCGCCAGCCTTCAGGCCCGCCTCCAGGTCTTCACTGCGGCCACGGGCCGTCAGCAGCAGAATGCGCGGTGCCTTGGGCAGCGACTTCAGCGTACCGCATACCTCCAAGCCGTTCACCGAGCCAGGCATCATCACATCCAGCAACACCAGGTCGGGCTGCTCCTGCATGGCCATCATCAGTGCACTCTCGCCGTCCTCGGCCTCGAAAACGTTGTAGGTTTCGAATTCCAAAGTCATACGGATCAACCGACGGATATCAGCATGGTCATCCACTATCAATATTTTTTTCATTTTGCGGCTCTTGAAACGATAGAAAGATTAAAAACGCGATGGACATATCATATATTCCGAAATTATCATTTTCAAGTGAATTAATTAACAAAAGCTGATGCATTCGTTAGAATCCGCAAATGGACACTGATATTCAGACAACTACCACCCTCCCCCCCGGTGACAACCTCACGACTTTGGACGTGGCGCGCATGCTGGGCTTGGCGGTGCGCTCCGTGCAACTCATGGTGGACCGGGGCGAACTACAAGCCTGGAAAACACCCGGTGGCCACCGCCGGATTTCCCGGCAATCGGTGGAGCGCTGGCGGGCTGGTGGCCAGGCCGCCCGCACAGGTGACAGCACGGCCACCCCAGTACAGGACGCCCCCCGCCATGCTGGCAGCGTGCCCACCAAGGTGCTGCTGATAGAAGACTCCATGCACTTCCAGAATCTGGTCACATTGCTGCTGCAGCGGCAGTTCCCGGCGCTGGAGCTGCGCACCGCATCCGATGGCATTGCCGGGCTGATCATGGCCGGGCAGTTCCAACCCGACGTGCTGATGGTAGACCTGCTGCTGCCTGGCATTGACGGTGCCACCTTGCTGACCGGCCTGCGCGCCAACCCGCTGTTCAGAAATTTGCAGGTCATCGTCATCACCTCGCTGGACCCCAGCGAACTCACGCCCTACGCCTTTGCGCTGGATGGCGTACCCGTAGTGCACAAACCCCGCCTGGTCGCCGAACTGCCGCCGCTGCTCACGCAGTGCCTGCAAAACCTGCAACAACTGTCGCCCTGACCAACGGCATGGACACGCCGCGCGTACTGCTGGTAGAAGACGACCCGCTGCTGCGGCGTTTTGTGCGCATGGCCCTGGAAGAGCTGCCGCTGCAACTGCTGGAATGCGATGGCGTACCAGCCGCGCTGGAAATACTGGCCGCTACGCAGGTCCAGCTCATCATTACCGACCTGATGCTATCGGGCGCCTCCGGCGTTGACCTGCTGCAATACCTGCAACGCACGCCTGCCCTGCTGGCCCAAGCCAGGACCATGGTTCTGAGTGCCGGCCTGACCCCGGAAGTCCGCGCCAAGCTGGCCCCTTTGAATGTGTGGCGCATGCTGTCCAAACCCGTGTCTTTGCAACTGCTGGAAGACAGCGTGATGGAGGCCCTGAACGACGCACCGCCTGCCGACAGCGCGGCGCCGCCACCACCTGCCAATCCTCCAGCGCCAGACGACCAGCACGCCGCCGACACCTATTTCGCGGGTGACCTGGAGCTGTTCCACAGCTACCGCGCCGCCTGCCTGCTGCAGTTCCCGCACGATATCCAAGCCGGCAACGCGGCCTGCACGCCGCTGGACTTGCCCGCCCTGCGCCGTGTGGCCCACAGCCTGAAAAGCGTGCTGCAAACCCTGGGCTATGCCGATCTCTCTGCCCAGGCCTGGGCGCTGGAGAACCTCTGCCATACCGGCCAGGCCGAACCGGCACTACAGGGCTGGAGCGGGCTGCGCACGCAGTTGCAGGTATTGGTCAGCCCGGCTTGACGGGCCCGGCAACTATCATGGCTGGCATGCCAGCCCACCCGCCGTCAACCCTCTCCTCGCCGCTGCGCGCACTGCTGCAAAGCTTTTCCTGGCAGGAGCTGAAGCACCACCCCTGGCGCAATGCCGCCGCCGTGATCGCCGTCATGCTGGGCGTGGCGCTGGCGTTCTCGGTACAGCTCATCAATGCATCGGCCCTGAGCGAATTTTCCAGCGCGGTGCGCTCGGTGGGCGGCCAGCCCGACCTGGAGCTGCGCGCCAGCCAAAGCCATTTTGACGAGGACATTTTTGCCCGCGTAGCCCAGCACCGGGATGTGGCCGTGGCCAGCCCAGTGCTGGAGCTGTCTACCTTTGCCATGGATGCCGGCGGCCAGCGCATCCCCATCAAGCTGCTGGGCGTGGATGCCCTGGTGGTCAGCGCGGTCGCGCCGGGCCTGATGCCCGTGCCCGCAGCCCAGGCGGAGCGCCTGGCCCTGTTCGCGCCTGACACCATCTTTCTGAACCCCGCCGCCCGCCAGGCCCTGGGGGACCACCACACGCTGCAGCTGGCGGGCGCTGCCACGCCCTTGACCGTGGCCGGCACAGTGAACGCTACCGGCCCGGCCCTGGTGGTGATGGACATTGGCGCGGCCCAGCAAACATTCCAGCGCCTGGGCCAGCTGTCGCGCATCGACCTGCGCCTGCGCCCCGGTACCGACCGGGCGGCCCTGTTGCGCACACTGGCGCTGCCGCCGGGCATCACCACCGCCGAGCCGGGCGATGCGGCCCTGCGGGTGGACAACCTGTCGCGCGCCTACCGCGTCAACCTGACGGTACTGGCCCTGGTGGCGCTGTTCACCGGGGCGTTTCTGGTGTTTTCAGTGCTATCGCTGAGCGTGGCCAAGCGGGCACAGCAGTTCGCGCTGCTGGGCGTGCTGGGCCTGACCGGGCGCGAGCGGCTGCAGCTGGTGCTCATGGAGTCGCTGGTGCTGGGCATTATCGGTAGCCTGGCAGGCCTGGCGCTGGGCACCGGCCTGGCCGCGCTGGCGCTGCGCTGGCTGGGTGGCGACCTGGGCGGTGGCTACTTTTCAGGCGAGGCCCCGCCACTGCAATGGAATACCTGGGCGGCACTTGCCTATGGCAGCCTGGGCGTTGCCGCAGCCCTGGTGGGCGGCTGGTGGCCGGCCCGCGCGGCCCAGCGCTTGCCGCCAGCGCAAACCCTCAAAGGCCTGGGTGCCGACCTGGGCCGCAGCGGCACACATTGGGTCAGCCTGGCCCTGCTGGGCCTGGGCTTGCTGCTGGCCTGCCTGCCACCGGTGTTCGGTATCCCGCTGGGCGCCTACGTCTCTGTGGCGCTATTGCTGGTGGGTGGCATTACCGCCCTGCCCTGGCTGATTGCTATGGTGTATGACCGGCTGGCGCCTTTGCTGGCGCACCGGCTGCTGCCCATGCTGGCCATAGAACGTGCGCGCCGGGTGCGCCAAAGCGCGGCCGTGGCGGTCAGCGGCGTGGTGGCATCGTTAAGCCTGGCTGTGGCGCTGACGGTGATGGTCGCCAGCTTCCGCGACTCCATGGTGCAGTGGCTGGACGTGGTGCTGCCGGCCGACCTGTACCTGCGCAGCGGCAGCAGCGGTGCGGGCAACGACGCGCTGGCCCTACCGCCCAGCTTTGTGCAGGCCGTGGCGCAAACACCCGGCGTGCAGCGCGCCAGCAGCCTGCGCATACGCTCCCTGCTACTGGCGCCGGGCCAACCCACCGTGACGCTGCTGGCCCGCAGCATCGGCGACCCGGCGCGCAGCCTGCCGCTGGTAGGCCCGGCCCTGCCCGTGCCTGCGGGGCAGATCGGTATCTATGTGAGCGAGCCCATGGTGGATTTGTACGGCGCACGGCCAGGCACGGTGTTCGCCCCACTTTCAAAGTCTTTTGGGGCGCTAGCGCAGGAATCATCTGCGCCAGCAGCTACCTTTTTTGTAGCAGGCGTGTGGCGCGACTATGCGCGGCAGTTTGGCGCCATTGCAATGGACCAGGCCGACTACATCCGCCTGGGCGGCGACAGCCAGGTCAACGACATGGCGCTGTGGCTGCAAGACAGCGCGCAGCCCGAAGCGGTGCAGCAGGCCATCCGCGCGCTGGCACCGGCCGGCGTGGCCGAGGCGCTGGAGTTCTCGTCCGCCCGCCAGATCCGCGCCATCTCGCTAAAGATCTTCGACCGCAGCTTTGCCGTGACCTACTGGCTGCAGGCGGTGGCCATTGGCATCGGCCTGTTCGGCGTGGCTGCCAGCTTCAGCGCGCAGGTGCTGGCCCGGCGCAAGGAATTTGGCCTGCTGGCGCACCTGGGGTTGACGCGCACGCAAATCCTGGCCGTGGTCGCCGGTGAGGGCGCGGCCTGGACGCTGATAGGCTCCATCGCCGGCCTGGCGCTGGGGCTAGCGGTGTCCATGGTGTTGGTGTTCGTGGTCAACCCGCAAAGCTTCCACTGGACCATGGACCTGTGGGTGCCCTGGCTGCGCCTGCTGGCTCTGTGCGCCGCCGTGGTACTGGCCGGTACGGTCACGGCCTGGCTGGCCGGCCGCGCCGCCGCCGGGCAAGATGCAGTGCTGGCCGTGAAGGAGGACTGGTAATGCAGCGCCGCCATCTTCTCGCCCTGGCTTTAGTGGGGCTGGCCCATCCGACCTGGGCCTTGTCGCCGGCCCACATGCAGTTCCCGCGCGACCTGGGCAGCCACCCGGACTTCGGCACCGAGTGGTGGTACATCACCGGCCGGGCTATCTCAGGCGCCCGCGAATTCGGCTTTCAACTGACCTTCTTCCGCAGCCGCGTGGCCGCCACGCAGGGCATGACTTCGCGCTTCGCAGCCAAGCAGCTGCTGTTTGCCCACGCCGCCATCACCGACGTGCAGGGTCAAAAACTCTGGCACGACCAGCGCATTGCCCGCGCCGGTTTCGGCATTGCCGAAGCTAGCGAGACCGACACCGCCGTGCGCCTGCGCGACTGGTCGCTGGTCCGCACCGGCGAGCAATACCATGCCGAGCTGCCGGCCCAAGACTTTGGCCTGCATCTGCAGCTGGCGCCTACCCAGCCGCTGCTGCTACAGGGCCAACAAGGCCTGTCGCGCAAAGGCCCGCAGCCCGACCAGGCCAGCTACTACGTCAGTCAGCCGCAGCTGGCTGTCAGCGGCCATCTGCAACTGCAAGGCCAGCGTTTTGAAATCAACACGGACGCCAGCCGTGCCTGGCTGGACCACGAGTGGAGCCAGGCCTACCTGGCGCCCGAGGCCGCCGGCTGGGACTGGCTGGGCATGAACCTGCAAGACGGCAGTGCCCTCACCGCCTTCCGCATCCGCCGCAAGGACGGCAGCACGCTGTGGGACGGTGGCTCGTTCCGCACGGCGCAGGGGGTATTGAGCATCTTCCAGCCTGGCGAGGTGCAATTCAGCCCGCTGCGCCGCTGGACCAGCCCGCGCAGCAAAGCCAGCTACCCGGTGGAATGGACGCTGCAAACCCCACAAGCCCGCTTCACCGTGCAAGCCATGCTGGACGACCAGGAACTGGACAGCCGTGGGTCCACGGGCGCCATCTACTGGGAAGGCCTGAGCCGCCTGCTGGACGCGCAAGGCCGGCTGGTCGGGCGTGGCTATCTAGAGATGACGGGCTACGCAGACACGCTGCGCATGTGAACACGGCGCGGACACTATTTCACTATGCAATTGATAGCTGCTAGCGCAGTATTTACCTGCGCTAGCGGCTTAAATCGCTTACAAGCACTTGGGGCACTGCAATAGTCCTTGGCTCGCGCAAAAACGCAAACACTACCCCGGCCGTCAGCACCGTCACCCCTGCCAGGCCGTACAGCAGCAGGCTGAAGGCCTGGCCATAGGCCTGCACCAGCGCGTCTGCCGCCACGCCCGGCAAAGCCGCCTGGGCCTGCGCCAAATTGCCAGTCGCCAGCTGCTGCGCCACCGCTGACGATGCCGCTATCGACCCGACCAGTGGGGTCAGCTGATGTTCCACCAGACCGACCAGCACGGCAGCCACCAGAGCCAAAGCTACGCCCTCGCCCGCCACCCGCACCGTGCCGAAAATGCCGGTGGCCATACCGGCCCGCTCCTTGGGTACCACACTGACGGCCAGGCCGTCCATCAAGCCCCAGGGCAGGCTGATGCCGCAACCGATCAACAACAATGGCGCGGCCAGCGCCAGCCCAGTACTGCCCGTTGGGCAGTGGCCCAGCCACAGCAGACCGGTAGCGCACACCAGCAACCCACTGCCGCACAGTGCACCGGCCGAGAACCAGCGCGTCAGGTACGCCGCCAACAGCGGTACCAGCAGCATGGGCGCGGACAAGGCCATCAAGATACGGCCTCCATCGGCGGCACTATGGCCTTCGATACCGACCAGGCGCAACGGCAGCAAGACCAGCAGCACCACATAGGCATAGGCTGGCGCAGCAGCCAGACATTGCACCCCCACAAATCGCGGGTAGCGAAACAGCGACAGGTCCAGCATGGGCCGCGCCGCCTGCTGCTGCGTGCGCACAAAACCATACAGCAGCAGGGCCGATGCGGCAAAACACGCCAAGGTCGCGCCATCGGCCCAGCCCCAGGCCGGAGCCTGCAGCACGGCCAAGGTAAACAGGCCCAAAGCACCGGTAAACGTCATAGCGCCTCGCAGGTCCAGCCCCGCTGCCTGCGGGTCGCGCGACTCGGGCATACATTTAACGGCCAGACCGGCAGCCAACCCGCCCACCAGGGCCAGCAGCAGCCCAAAACTACGCCAACCCGCCATCGCCATCAGCTGGCCCGCCAGAAAGGGGCCAAACGCCAGGCCTGCGCCGAAAGTTGTGCCGAGAAAACTGAACGCCCTGGTTCTGGCCGGGCCGTCAAATGCCTGTGCCAGCGCGGCGCCACCACCGGCCAATGCCGCCGCCGCACCCAGGCCCTGCAAGGCCCGCAGGAGGTTGAAGCTGGCGATGCCTGGGGCCACGGTCCAGGCCAGCGAGGCCAGCACAAACAGCGCCAGACCGCATAGGAACACGCGCCGCCGCCCATGTGTATCGGCCAGCGCACCCATGGCCATCAGGCAGGCGCCAAAGGCCAGCATGAAGGCATTGGTAACCCAGTTCAAGGCCACCGGACTACCGCCCAGGTCCTGGTGGATAGCACCCAGCGCCAGGGCCGGGCCGGTAAAGGACAAGGGCATGGCCAATGCCGCCAGGCAGACGCTGAGCAATAGGGCCAAACGCTGGCGCGCAGGGATGGAAGAAAGTACTGAAGATGCCATGGTGTTCGCAAGTGAAAAGTGAACTCCATCGTATTTACGTTCTAATCAGAGATAAACCATTTGAAACTCCGCTATTTACGGAGTGAAAGTTGCGAATTGAGCGATAACAGTTTTGACAATCTCGCCGGCCTGACCTCGTTCGTGCGGGCAGCCGATACCCGAAGCTTTGTGGCAGCCGGGCGTCTGCTGGGCATTTCCGCGTCTGCGGTGGGTAAGAACGTAGCCAAGCTAGAGGCGCAACTGGGCGTGCGCCTGTTCCACCGCAGCACCCGCCACATCCGGCTGACGGCCGAGGGCGAGGTGTTCAACGAGCGGGCCCGGCGCATCCTGGACGACCTGAACGACGCGCGCGCCATGATGCTGCAGTCGGCCCAAGAGCCCCAGGGCCGGCTGCGCGTCAGCCTGCCAGTGATCGGCTACCGCTTTCTGCTGCCGCACATGCCCGAGTTCGGCCGGCGCTATCCAGCAATCGAACTCGAGCTGGATTTCAACGACCGTATGGTGGATGTGATTGAAGACGGGCTGGACGTGGTGATACGCAGCGGCGGGATGCCAGACTCTGCCCTGGTGGCGCGCAAACTGGGGCCGTTTCGCCACCTGCTGTTCGCCGCAGACAGCTATTTGCAACAAGCCGGTACACCGCAGCAGCCGGACGATCTAGCACGCCATGCCTGCCTGCGTTACCGCTTCCCGACCAGCGGCAAGCTGCAGGAATGGCAGCTCAACAGGGACGAGGCCGCCACCGCTCCGGCCACGCTGGTGTGCAACAACATGGAGGCCATGCTGGAGGCCTGCATTGCCGGCATGGGCATTGCCTATATGCCGGACTTTCTGACGCGTGAAGCCCTGCAGAGCGGCGCATTGCAAGCCGTGCTGCCGGAACACACGCAGTACGGCGGCGACTTCTGGATGCTGTGGCCGTCCAGCCGCCAGCTGTCGCCCAAGCTACGGGCGTTTGTGGACTACATGGCGCCCAGGTTGTTTGCCCCGCAGGGCAAGACTTAGCCGGCAGCGGAAGCCGCCTGGATGTCGCGCAGACGCCGGGCTTCCTTGCGCACCACATAGGCGCTGTAGAAGATGATGCCGATGGACACCACGGTGATCAGAATCGCGGCAGCCGCGTAGATGGACGGGTTCACGCCGCGCCGAGCGTAGCCAAAGATCACCTGCGGCAAAGTGGTCACACCGGGGCCGGAGAGAAATTCCGAGACCACCACGTCGTCAAACGACAGGGTGAAGGTCAGCATCCAGGCCGCCATCAGCGAAGGCGCGATGTTGGGCAGCGTCACCAGAAAGAACACCTGAGAAGGACGGCAACCCAGGTCCATGGCCGCCTCTTCGATCGAACGGTCCATTTCACGCAGGCGCGCGCTGATTACCACCGTGGCATAGGCCATGCCCAGCAAGGTGTGGCCCAGCACGATGGTAACGGCACCGCGATCGGGCCAGCCCAGGCTGCGCTGCACCGCCACCGACAGCAGCAACAGCGACAGGCCGATGATCACCTCCGGCATCACCAGGGGCGCGCTGACCAAGCCCGCAAACAGCGTGCGCCCCCTGAAGCGCAGAAAGCGCACCATCACAAAGGCCGCAAAAGCACCGAGCACGGTAGACAGGGTGCCGGTGATCACCGCTACCTTGAGCGACAGAAAGAAGCCGTCCACCAGCCGTGAATCGCCCATCAAAGCCGTGTACCAGCGCAAGGAAAATCCTGTGAAAACCCCGTCCTGGCGCGTGCTGTTGAACGAGAAAACAATCAAAAACACCAGTGGCAGGTACAGGAAAAGATATACCGCCGCCAGCCAGAAGCGGCCGAAATGGCGTTGCATGAGACGCTGAAAGGGCCGGGTCATCGCGTGCATCTCAGGCCTTTCCGGTCGGGTTGTGGGCATCGCTGTAGCGGTTGTAGACCGCCATGGGCACCAGAATGAACAGGATCATCACGATCGCCAGCGCGCAAGCGCGCGGCCAGTTGTTGCTGCTGAACATTTCGTCCCACACCACGCGGCCAATCATGAGGTTTTCTGCACCGCCCAGCAGCGACGGAATGACGAACTCGCCCACCGCGGGAATGAATACCAACATAGAACCGGCGATGATGCCCGCCTTGCTCAGCGGCACGGTCACCAGCCAGAAGGCGCTCCAAGGCGTGGCGCCCAGGTCGTACGCCGCCTCCAGCAGCCGCGTATCCATTTTGGACAAGGTGGCGTACAGCGGCAGGATCATGAATGGGATGTAGACATAAGTCATGCCGACCAGCATGGACACATCGGTATAAAGCATCTGGATGGGCTCGTGGGTAATGCCCAGCCACATCAGCAGATTGTTCAGCACGCCCTGGTCTGCCAGGATGCCCTTCCAGGCATAGACACGGAGCAGGAACGAGGTCCAGAACGGCAGCATCACCATCATCAGCAAAGGCACTTGTGCGCCGGGCTTGGCGCGGGCAATGAAATAGGCAAACGGATAGCCAATGAACAGGCACAGCACCGTGGTCCAGAACGCGTATTTGAGGGATGTGGCATAGGCCTCGATGTAGATGGTCTGGCCCCACACCATGTGCCCGTCTTCCGATGGTTCACCGAAGATGGACAGGTAATTCTGGTACTTCAGGACGATGTGCCAAACGCCGTCCACCGCGCTGAGCAACGGGGCAAATGGATCAATGCCATTGCCCATATCGGTCATGCTGATACGTACCAGTATCAAAAACGGCGCCACAAAAAACAGGGCTAGCCAAAAATACGGCACGCCGATGACAAAGCGGGCACCGGGCAGCAATCGGGTCCATGGGGGTAGATTCATATACCGAACTTTATTCTAGAAATCGCCATATCCGCCAAGCCTGGCGTGGAATTTGGGGCATGCAGGTAGGCTGAGCACCCAGCGCCACAAATGAGCAAAATCCATACCTCGGCATGCTCTGCCTGCAGCCACTGGCACGAAACCCCTATTTCCAGGCCCCAACCATGACACCCAACCCCTCCGAAGTCGTTCTGCTGGACACGCTGCCCACCGCCGATGGCCGCAGCTTTGGCGTGGCAACACTGAATACGCCTGCTGCCTTGAATGCCTTATCCCTGGCCATGGTGCAGCGCCTGGCCCCTGCCCTGCAGCACTGGGCCAGTGACCCGAAGGTCGTAGGCGTCATCCTGCAAGGTAGCGGTGAAAAAGCCTTTTGCGCAGGCGGTGACCTGCGCGGCCTGTACCAGACTCTGCGCGACTGCGGCAGCGGTGCCAATCCGCATGCAGAGGCCTTCTTCGCCCAGGAATACGCGCTGGACTATGCCATCCATACCTACCCCAAACCTCTACTCTGCTGGGGCCAGGGCATCGTCATGGGCGGCGGCATTGGGCTGATGGCCGGCGCCTCGCACCGCGTGCTCACCAGCAGCAGCAAACTCGCCATGCCAGAGATCAGCATTGGCCTCTACCCCGACGTGGGTGGTAGCTGGATATTGCGTCGCATGCCTGGGCGTGTAGGCTTGTTCCTGGCGCTGACCGGCGCACACCTGAATGCGGCCGATGCACTGTTTTGTGGACTGGCCGACTTCCATGTGGGAGCGCATACGCGCGATGAACTACAAACCAGCATCGCCGCAAGCCATTGGAGCGAGGATGCTGTGCACAACCGCAGCCAGTTGTCGCGCCTGCTCACCAGCCTGGCCGAACACGCTCGCGACAGCCTGCCTGTTTCGCACGTTCGTACGCACTGGGACAGCATCCAGGCACTCATGGCGGGCGAGGATCTGCTGGACATTGCCGCCCGTCTGCGCACGCTGCGCAGCGGCGACGCGTGGCTGGACCAGGCAGCAAGCAGCTTCAACCATGGCTCACCCACGTCCGCCGCCTTGTCGTTTGCGCTGTGGCAGCGCGTGCGCCACATGTCGTTGGCCGAGGTGTTCAGGCTGGAGTACAGCGTGTCCCTGGGCTGCTGCGCCCACCCGGATTTGGCGGAAGGCACACGCGCCTTGTTGATCGACAAGGACCGGAACCCGCGCTGGACACCCGCCACGCTGGAAGACATCACGCCGCCATGGATAGAAGCGCATTTTCAACCGCGTTTTCACGGCCCACACCCGCTGGAAACACTGCGCTGAAACTTTGCGGCTATTAAAAAATAGCGCCCGCCTTGGCTTGGACGCCCGGAACATGCCAGCACCTGTCAGCACAATCCATGAGTGAGCAACGGGGGAGTTCTCTGATGGCCCTTGCAGCATCGCATCACAAAAAACGCCCCCATCGGAAATAAAAAAGCCTCCCAAGTCAATGACTTGGGAGGCTTGATCTGGTGGGCGATGCAAGTTTCGAACTTGCGACCCCTGCAGTGTGAATGCAGTGCTCTACCCCTGAGCTAATCGCCCTGAAACCGTTTAAAACCTTATGTTTTATTCTTATCAGGTAAGCCTCAAATTATACAACATCTTTTTCGAGGTTTCGCCAAATTGTTTTCCCGCCACTAGATTTATCGATTTGCTTGAGCACATCCTGGTGGGCGGCGGCCTCTTCTTCACTGAGGTCGAGTACCGGGAGCACAAAGCCACTCAAGTCCATGCGCGGTATGGCTGCGACGCCCACTTCGGTCTCTTCACTGCCCACATCGATCATCAGCGCGTTCTGGCCGCGCGTCATGTTGATGTAGACATCGGCCAGCAGCTCGGCATCCAGCAAGGCGCCGTGCAGGGTACGGCCCGAGTTGTCTACCTCCAGGCGGTCGCACAAGGCATCGAGTGAGTTGCGCTTGCCGGGGAACAGCTCCTTGGCCATGGCCAAGGTGTCGACGATACCGCTGACGTAATGGCTCAGCGGCGGCTTGCCCAGGCGCTCCAACTCCTTATTCAGAAAGCCCACGTCGAAGGACGCGTTGTGAATGATGATTTCCGCACCGCTGCAGTACTCTAGAAACGCATCCACGATCTGGGCAAACTTGGGCTTGTCACGCAGGAACTCGGTGGTGATGCCGTGCACACGCAGTGCATCCTCATGGCTGTCACGCTCAGGGTTGATGTACTGGTGGAAATGGTTGCCGGTGAGCTTGCGGTGCTGCAGCTCGACGCAACCAATTTCCAGTATGCGGTCGCCACCTGCGGCAGACAGGCCGGTGGTTTCGGTATCGAGAATGATCTGGCGCATGGCGGTAGGTGCTACTCTATTGATAGCTACTGGCACAGATAGAAACTGCACCAGTAGCCCATTTCATCAATGGTTTTCTTTGGCGTGGTTGATGGTGTACTTGGGAATTTCCACCGTCACATTTTGCTGCGCCAGCAAAGCCTGGCAACCCAGGCGCGAATTCGGCTCCAGGCCCCAGGCGCGATCCAGCAGGTCTTCTTCGTTCTCGTCCAGCTCGCCCAATGACTGAAAGCCCTCGCGCACGATCACGTGGCAGGTGGTGCAGGCGCAGCTCATGTCGCAGGCATGCTCGATGTTGATATGGTTGTCCAGCATCGCTTCGCAGATGGACGTGCCAGCCGGCGCGCTGATTTCGGCGCCCTGCGGACAGTATTCGGGGTGGGGCAGTATTTTGATGACGGGCATATCAGATCGTTTCTATGTTCTTACCGGACAGGGCATGCTGTATGCCCCGGTTCATGCGGGCGGCGGCAAAAGCTTCGGTGCCTTCGGCAACGCGCTTGGTGGCGGCTTCCACGGCCTTGGCATCGGTCAGGGCCTTGGCCTGTACTAGCTCGGCCAGCAGCGCATCGACTTGCGCGCGCTCGTCGGCAGACAGCAGATCGCCATCGGCGGCCAGTGCGCTGTGGGTGGCCAGCAGCATGCGATCGGCATCCACGCGGGCCTCGACCAGGGCTCGGGTCTGCATGTCTTGGGCGGCGGTGCTGAAGCTGTCTTGCAGCATCTTCGCAATCTGTTCGTCGCTCAGGCCATAAGAAGGCTTGACGGTGATCTGCGCTTCCACGCCGCTGCCCTGCTCTTTCGCGGCCACGCTCAACAGGCCATCGGCATCGACGGTGAAGGTAACGCGGATGCGCGCTGCACCGGCCGCCATCGGCGGAATGCCGCGCAGCTCGAAGCGGGCCAGGCTGCGACAATCGGCCACCAGGTCGCGCTCGCCCTGCACCACGTGCAGCGCCAGCGCGGTCTGGCCGTCCTGGTAGGTGGTGAAGTCCTGTGCCATCGCGGTAGGGATGGTCTGGTTGCGCGGCACGATGCGCTCGACCAGACCGCCCATGGTTTCAATACCCAGCGACAGCGGGATCACATCCAGCAGCAACAAATCATCGGCGCCGCTGTTGCCGGCCAGCTGATTTGCCTGGATGGCGGCGCCCAAGGCCACCACTTCATCCGGGTTCAGGTTGGTCAGGGGTGCGCAGCCAAAGAAAGCGGCCACCGCCTGCTGCACCTGTGGCATGCGGGTGGAGCCGCCAACCATCACCGTTCCCTGCACTTCTTCCACGGTCAGCTTGGCATCGCGCAAAGCCTTGCGCACCGCAACCATGGTGCGCGCGGTCAGCTGCGCGGTAGCTGCTTCGAAGTCTGACTTCTTTACATCCAATCGCACGCTGGCGCAGGAAATATCTGCGCTGAAAGCTACCAAATCTGTAGCAGACAGGGCTTCCTTGCAGGCCCGGGCTGCGACTTGCATCGCCACCTTGTCGGATGCGGTAAGCGCCTGTTGACCAGTTTGCGCCAGCACCCAGTCGGCCAAGGCACGGTCATAGTCATCACCGCCCAGGGCCGCGTCGCCACCGGTGGCGATGACCTCGAACACACCCTGGCTCAGGCGCAGTATGGAAATATCGAAGGTGCCGCCGCCTAGGTCGTACACCGCATAGATGCCTTCGCTGGCATTGTCCAAACCATAGGCAATCGCCGCCGCTGTAGGCTCGTTGATCAGGCGCAGCACGTTCAGGCCAGCCAGCTGGGCCGCATCCTTGGTGGCCTGGCGCTGGGCATCGTCGAAGTAGGCGGGCACGGTGATCACCGCGCCGTACACATCGTCGTTGAAGCTGTCTTCGGCGCGAAAGCGCAGCGTTGCCAGGATCTCGGCACTCACCTCGACCGGCGATTTCTCGCCGTGCACGGTCTGCAGACTGACCATGCCGGGCTTGTCGATGAATGCATAGGGCAGCTTTTCGCGCTGGGCGATGTCGACCAGGCCGCGGCCCATGAAACGCTTAACGGAAGCGATGGTGTTTTCCGGGTCCGTAGCCTGCGCGGCCAGGGCGTCATGGCCGATTTGACGCTTGTCACCCGCCAGGTAGCGCACCACGCTGGGCAAGATGATGCGGCCTTGTTCATCGGGCAGGCACACGGCCTCGCCGCTGCGCACCGTGGCCACCAGGGAATGCGTGGTGCCGAGGTCGATGCCGATGGCATGGCGGCGCTGGTGCGGGTCGGGCGACTGGCCGGGTTCGGAAATTTGAAGAAGCGCCATGGAATTTTTGTAATCTGTTCGCGGGGATCTGGGACGCTTATTGTCCCTTGGGAGCTGTAACCATTGCGTCGAGGCGGTCGTCCACGTCGCTGGCAAAGCGCTCTATGAACATCAACGCCCGCACCTGCTGGGCAGCGGCCGCATAGTCATGCGCCACATCCAACAACTGCGCACATCGGGCCAGGATGTCGCGCCGGGCCTGCAGCACCTCGGCGTTCAAGGCCCCCAGGGCCGCAACGCTATCGGCATCATCCAAGGCTTCGCGCCATTCCATCTGCTGCATCAGAAAGGCGGGAGGCATGGCTGTGTTGTTTTCGGCCTGGATGGGTGCGCCATGCAGCTCACACAGGTAGGAGGCCCGCTTCAGTGGGTCCTTCAACCGGGCCCAGGCTTCGTTGATGCGCACCGACCACTGCATGGCCACGCGCTGCGCGGCACCGGCCTGGGCAGCAAAGCGGTCCGGGTGCGCTTCGCGCTGCAAGGCCTGCCAGCGCGCCTGCATGGCCGCATGGTCCTGCGCGAACTGCACGGGGATTTCAAACAGCTCGAAGTCGTTGGATTGGAGGTTCATAGGTGCCAAGAAAAAACCGCCAGCACACAGGGCACGGGCGGTTGGTGTTCGGAGCGCAGCCGTTAAATCCGGAAGCTTTCTCCGCAGCCACATTTGTCGCGCTCGTTCGGATTTTCGAACTTGAAGCCTTCGTTCAGGCCTTCACGCACATAGTCCAGCTGAGTGCCGTCGATATAAGCCAGGCTCTTGGGATCGACCAGCACCTTCACGCCGTGGCCTTCGAAAATCACGTCTTCCGCAGCCAACTCGTCCACGTATTCGAGCTTATAGGCCAAACCGGAACAGCCGGTGGTTTTGACACCCAGACGCACGCCCACACCCTTGCCACGTTTGGCCAGGTAGCGGGTCACGTGCCGGGCGGCGGCCTCTGTCAAAGTCACAGCCATATCAGTGGGCCTGGGCGGCTCCGTGTTTCTGCTTGTAGTCGTTGACCGCTGCCTTGATGGCGTCTTCAGCCAAGATGGAGCAGTGGATCTTCACTGGCGGCAAGGCCAGTTCTTCGGCGATTTCGCTGTTCTTCAAGGCCGCGGCCTGGTCCAACGTCTTGCCCTTGACCCATTCGGTCACCAGCGAGCTGGAAGCAATGGCTGAACCGCAGCCGTAGGTCTTGAAACGTGCGTCTTCGATCACGCCGGTTACGGGGTTGACCTTGATCTGCAGCTTCATCACGTCGCCGCAAGCGGGGGCACCGACCATGCCGGTACCTACGCTGTCGTCACCTTTTTCGAACGAACCCACGTTACGGGGATTCTCATAGTGGTCTACCACTTTTTCAGAATAAGCCATGGTGTTTACCTCTTCAATTCAAATCAATGGGCAGCCCATTGGATGGTGCTGATGTCTACACCATCTTGGTACATTTCCCACAAAGGACTCAAGTCACGCAGCTTGGCCACATTGACTTTGATGGTATCGACGGCGTAGTCGATGTCGGCCTCGGTAGTCCAGCGGCCGATGGTCATGCGCAGGCTGCTGTGTGCCAGCTCGTCGCTGCGACCCAGGGCACGCAACACATAGCTGGGCTCCAGGCTGGCCGAAGTGCACGCTGAGCCACTGGACACGGCCAAACCCTTGATGCCCATGATCAGCGATTCGCCTTCGACGTAGTTGAAACTCATGTTCAGGTTGTGCGGCACACGTTGCGTTTCATGGCCGTTGATGAACACCTGCTCAATGCCCTTCAGGCCGGCCAGCATGCGGTCGTGCAAGGCTTTGATACGGACGTTCTCCACGGCCATTTCTTCCTTGGCGATGCGATAGGCCTCGCCCATGCCGACGATCTGGTGCGTGGGCAAGGTGCCGGAACGCATGCCGCGCTCGTGGCCACCGCCGTGCATTTGCGCTTCCAGGCGGATGCGCGGTTTGCGACGCACGAACAAGGCGCCAATGCCCTTGGGGCCATAGGTCTTGTGCGAGGTCAGGCTCATCAAATCCACGGGCAGCTTCGACAAATCAAATTCGACACGGCCCGTGGCTTGCGCGGCGTCCGAATGGAAGATCACGCCTTTTTCGCGGCAGATGGCGCCGATGGCGGCAATGTCCTGGATCACGCCGATTTCGTTGTTCACGAACATCACGCTGGCCAGAATCGTGTCGGGGCGGATCGCTGCCTTGAAGACTTCCAGATCGACCAGGCCGTCGGGCTGCACATCCAGATAGGTCACTTCAAAGCCTTGGCGCTCCAGCTCGCGGCAGGTATCCAGCACGGCTTTATGCTCGGTCTTGACTGTGATGATGTGCTTGCCCTTGGTCTTGTAGAACTGGGCGGCGCCCTTCAACGCCAGGTTGTTGGACTCGGTGGCACCCGAGGTCCAGACGATTTCACGCGGGTCGGCGCCAATCAGCGCGGCGACCTGCTCACGCGCCTTTTCCACGGCGGCTTCGGCCTCCCAACCCCAGGCGTGGCTACGCGAGGCCGGGTTACCGAAATGCTCGCGCAACCAGGGAATCATGGCGTCCACTACCCGCTCGTCGCAAGGGTTGGTGGCGCTGTAGTCCATGTAAATCGGGAAATGTGGGGTGTCCATTGGCTAGCTCTCAGTGGCGGCTGGCTTGAAAAAGCACGGTTGAAAAATGGGGCTGCAAAAACACGTCAGCCATCACGACTTGGCAAATACATTGCCCAGGGCGAATACCGAATTGGGCCCGGTGATGCGCATGGGCTTGACCACGGGCAGGCTGGAAATGGCGCGCTTGACCATGGGCTTTGTCTCGATCTGCACACCCTTGGCCAATTGGTCGTCGACCAGCTTTTGCAGGTTGACGGAATCCAGGAATTCGACCATGCGTGTATTCAGCGAGGCCCACAGGTCGTGGGTCATGCAACGGCCGGCATCGCCCAGGCAGTTTTCCTTGCCGCCGCACTGGGTGGCGTCGATAGGTTCGTCCACCGACACAATGATGTCGGCAACGGTGATGTCTGCGGCCTTGCGAGCCAGGGTGTAGCCGCCGCCGGGGCCGCGGGTGGATTCGACCAGCTCGTGGCGACGCAGCTTGCCGAACAACTGCTCCAGGTAAGACAAAGAAATCTGCTGGCGCTGGCTAATGGCAGCCAGGGTGACAGGGCCGTTATTCTGGCGCAGGGCCAGATCAATCATCGCGGTGACCGCAAAACGGCCTTTGGTGGTGAGTCGCATCGCAAGCTCCTTCTGGTTGGCTGTACTGGTGTTGACATTGGGCCGGCCTGCACAACGCAAACCTGACCCCCTCTTCCTCCAGCTATCAATCGCCTTTCATAGCGATTGCGAGCCCTCAACTGCTGGTTTTTCTTTATTGACAGGTGCCATTGTAGCAGAGAACCCAATCGAATCCGTCGGGTAAGCAGACCAATCAGTCTTTTTTAGAACGATGGGTATTTTTTACGGCTATAGCGCCACGCTGTCGTGCCCGGAAGCACCGAAAGCCTGGGTCTTGAGTACCGACAGCTGATCGCGTACACGGGCCGCCTTTTCGAACTCCAGGTTGCGCGCATGCTCCAGCATGAGCTTTTCCAGGCGTTTGATTTCGCGGGCGATGTCTTTCTCGCCCATCTCCTCCACCTTGGCGCGCTGGATGGCGTCCTGCTCCAGCTTCTCGGCCTCGCGGCCAGATTTCTCGCTGTACACGCCGTCGATCAGGTCTTTCACCTGCTTCACGATGCTGCGCGGGGTAATACCCTGCGCCAGGTTGTGGGCGATCTGCTTGGCGCGACGGCGCTCGGTTTCGTCGATGGCCTTGCGCATCGAATCGGTCACCTTGTCTGCATAGAGGATGGCACGGCCATTTAAGTTCCGTGCGGCGCGGCCAATGGTCTGGATCAGCGACCGCTCGGAACGCAAAAAGCCCTCCTTGTCCGCATCCAGAATGGCCACCAGCGACACCTCGGGAATATCCAAGCCCTCGCGCAGCAGGTTGATACCCACCAGTACATCGAAGGTACCTAGGCGCAGGTCGCGCAATATTTCCACCCGCTCCACCGTGTCCACGTCGCTGTGCAGATAGCGCACCTTGACGCCGTTTTCGGTCAGGTAGTCGGTCAGCTGCTCGGCCATGCGCTTGGTCAGCGTGGTGATGAAAACGCGCTCATTCTTCTCGACGCGGATGCGTATCTCCTGCAGTACATCGTCCACTTGGTGGGTGGCGGGGCGCACCTCCACATTCGGGTCCACCAGGCCGGTAGGCCGCACCAGTTGCTCAACCACCTGGCCGGTATGGTCCTTTTCCCATTGCGCGGGCGTGGCGGATACAAACACCGCCTGGCGCATCTTGGTTTCGAACTCTTCAAACTTCAGCGGCCGGTTGTCCAGTGCGCTGGGCAGGCGAAAACCGTATTCCACCAGCGTGGTCTTGCGCGCCCTATCGCCGTTGTACATGCCGCCAAACTGGCCGATCAGGATGTGGCTCTCGTCCAGGAACATCAGCGCGTCCTTGGGCAGATAGTCGGTCAGGGTGGACGGCGCCTGGCCGGGTGCCGCGCCGCTCAGGTGGCGGGTGTAGTTCTCGATACCCTTGCAGTGGCCGATCTCGGTCAGCATTTCCAGGTCGAAACGGGTGCGCTGTTCCAGCCGCTGCGCCTCCACCAGCTTGCCCGCACTGACCAGCTCTTTCAGCCGGTCGGACAGCTCCATCTTGATGGTCTCCACAGCAGCCAGCACCTTGTCGCGCGGCGTCACATAGTGGCTGCTGGGGTAGACGGTGAAGCGCGGAATCTTCTGGCGAATGCGCCCGGTCAGCGGATCGAACAGCTGCAGGGTTTCGATCTCGTCGTCGAACAGCTCGATGCGGATGGCCAGTTCGGAATGCTCGGACGGAAACACGTCGATGGTGTCGCCGCGCACGCGGAACTTGCCGCGGCTGAACTCCATGTCGTTGCGCTGGTACTGCATGCGTATCAGTTGGGCAATCACGTCGCGCTGGCCCACCTTGTCGCCGGTGCGCAGCGTCATCACCATGCGGTGGTAGCTCTCGGGCTCGCCGATACCGTAGATAGCCGAGACAGTGGCGACGATTACCACGTCACGCCGCTCGATGATGCTCTTGGTGCAGCTCAGGCGCATCTGCTCGATGTGCTCGTTGATGGCGCTGTCCTTCTCGATGAACAGGTCGCGCTGCGGCACATAGGCCTCGGGCTGGTAATAGTCGTAATAGCTGACGAAATACTCCACCGCGTTCTTAGGGAAGAACTCGCGGAACTCGCTATACAGCTGTGCCGCTAGGGTCTTGTTCGGCGCGAAGATGATGGCCGGCCGGCCCAGGCGGGCGATCACATTGGCCATGGTGTAGGTCTTGCCGGAACCGGTCACGCCCAGCAGGGTCTGGAATACTTCGCCGTCGTTCACCCCCTCCACCAGCAGGCGGATGGCCTCTGGCTGGTCCCCGGCCGGTGGGTAGGGCATGAACAGCTCAAACGGCGAATCGGGGAAGCTGACAAACTCGCCCGCCGGCGGCTCGGGGGAGGTAGATGGATACAGGGAAACGGTTTCGGTCATGGCGCGCAAGCTCCCATCGCAACAAAAGCGGCAAAACCCGATACTGTATAGGAATACAGGCAAAACCGTAGCAGCTGGATTATTCAAACCTGAATAATCCAGGGGTAAATCCAACTCAGGTGCGCGAAACCAGCGTTAAACCAATCAGACGCGAAACCACGGCCGCCAGGTACATCACCCCGGTAAACATCTCCACGCTGGCCAACGCACGTGCATGCGGCGTGATGGGAATCACGTCGCCAATGCCGGTGCTGGACAGCAGCGCAAAGCTTAAAAACATCAACTCCGTCCAGCTGCGCGGCTCGCCGGGGTTGACCATGGCCGAGAAACAGCCTGGCTGCAGCGCCTGAACCATCACGAACAAATAGGTAAAGCCCCAGGCTAGCAAGGTGAAGGTGGCGCCGGCGGCAAATAACTCGTCGGTACTGGCGTGCCGGTCGGCCATCATGTAGGCGATCAGGCTACCCGCCGCATACAGATAAAACACCGCCTCCAGCCCTGCCGACCAAGGCAGCAGATGGGGCATGCCGAACATGGCTTGCAGCGCCAGCAGCACAACCGCTGGTGTCGCAATGCAGGCACTGACCCAGGCCAGCCCCGGTGTGCGCCGCACCATGCGGGTGGTGATGGCCAGCACCACGATGCCAAACACACCGAAGGCGATATGGCCGGCCGCCGTGTTCTCGATAAATGGGTACAGCACCATGCCCAGCAACTGCACCAGCAGCAGGATGGCAGATGGGTGGCGCCGGGTGGTCGCATAAAGCCGTAGATAACGCATGGCAGGATTGTCCAACAAGCGCAAATTTCGCATGAAATTGGCCGCCAGCGCAGACAAGACGTGCGCAAGCAGCTATCAAATACATAGTACCCACATACAGCCTCACATGCGGCCATGCCGGATTGGCAAGGGCGCCCCCTGCGCTGGCGGCTAAAATTCAAGGCTGCCCTCCGCGCAGATTCGCGCAGCGGGCCAGCTCTTTCCCCGACCAACTCCATAGGACTTTTTCCATGTCTTTGTTCACCGCCGTCGAAATGGCACCGCGCGACCCGATCCTGGGACTCAACGAGCAATTCGCTGCCGACACCAACCCCAACAAAGTGAACCTGGGCGTGGGCGTGTACTTCGACGACAACGGCAAGCTGCCGCTGCTGGCCTGCGTGCAAACCGTTGAAAAGCAAATGACCGACGCGCCCAAGGCACGTGGCTACCTGCCTATCGACGGCGTGGCCGCCTATGACAGCGCCGTCAAAGGCCTGGTCTTCGGTGCCGACTCGGAACCCGTCACCTCCGGCCGCGCGGTCACCGTGCAAGGCATTGGCGGCACCGGCGGCCTGAAGATCGGCGCCGACTTCCTGAAGAAGTTGAACCCCAGCGCCAAGGTGCTGATCAGCGACCCGAGCTGGGAAAACCACCGCGCGCTGTTCCAGAACGCCGGCTTCGAAGTCGACAGCTATGCCTACTACGACGCAGCCAAGCGCGGCGTCAACTTCGAAGGCATGCTGGCATCGTTGAACGCAGCCGCTGCCGGCACCATCGTGGTGTTGCACGCCTGCTGCCATAACCCCACCGGCTACGACATCACCGCCGCCGAATGGGACCAGGTGGTTGCCGTGGTCAAGGCCCGCAACCTGACCCCCTTCCTCGACATGGCCTACCAAGGCTTCGGCTACGGCATCAAGGAAGACGGTGCCGTCATCGGCAAGTTCGTCGCCGCCGGCCTGAGCTTTCTGGTCTCCACCTCGTTCAGCAAGAGCTTCAGCCTGTACGGCGAACGTGTGGGCGCCCTGAGCGTGCTCTGCGAATCCAAGGAAGAAGCCAGCCGCGTGCTGAGCCAGCTGAAGATCTGCATCCGCACCAACTACAGCAACCCGCAAATCCACGGCGCCACCGTCGTGGCCACGGTGCTGAACACCCCCGAGTTGCGCGCCCAGTGGGAAAGCGAACTGGGTGAAATGCGGGTGCGCATCAAGGCCATGCGCCAGAAGCTGGTGGACGGCCTGAAGGCTGCCGGCGTGAAGCAAGACATGAGCTTCATCACCAGCCAGATCGGCATGTTCAGCTACTCCGGCCTGAGCAAGGACCAGATGGTGCGCCTGCGCACCGAGTTCGGCGTGTACGGCACCGACACCGGCCGCATGTGCGTGGCCGCGCTGAACAGCAAGAACATCGACTACGTCTGCGCGTCCATCGCCAAAGTGGTCTAAACCAGACCGCTCCTAAATAAATAGCTACTCGCGCAGGTTCTGCCTGCGTCAGTAGCTATTTTCATATCTGGAATCCATGCACCATGGCCGCAACACCGCAGACACTTGAGCAGGCAATAGGCGCGGCCATCACAGCCTATAACGCCGGGCAGTCAGACACGGCCATGCGCATCTGCCAGGACATACTGCAGCGGCAACCAGCCGAGCCCGCAGCCCACCAGTTGCTGGCCGTGATGCAGCTGCAGGCCGGCGCACTGGACCTGGCCCGCAGCCATGTGCACAGCAGCCTGCAAGCCCGTGCACAACATGCGCCCACGCTGCTGCTGGCGGGCAAGATTGCCCGGGCCCAGAACGACCTGGCCGCCGCCACGGCCTACCTGGCACAAGCTTGCGCACTCAATTCGGCGCATCCCGAATCCGCCTATTTGCTGGGCCTGAGCCTGTGCGAACAGGGGCAGAACGCAGCCGCCGCCCCGGTGTTGCAAAGCCTGGTGCGGCAGCACCCGCAACATGCTGCTGCCTGGTTCCAGCTGGGCGTGGCGCGGCAAGACCTGGGCGAGATGGCGGCTGCCGTAGCGGCATTCCAGACCACGCTGCAGCTGCAACCCGGCTATTTGGAGGCTGCCGTGAATCTGGGCATCGCGCTGCAGGAGACCGGCGCCCTGCCCGCTGCCATGGCCGCCTATGGCCAGGCCTACAGGCTGCGCGCCGACACCTTTGGCCGCATCGCCAATGCGCTCACCTCCAGCCCGCATGGCGCGCTGTGGCTGGACCTGAATGCTTTGAAAGCTACGCTAGCCGGCTGAGCCGCCGCGCTTGGCGCGAAAGCGCTTGCGGTAAATGCCGGGGGCGGCCAGCACCTCGCCCACCAGAGCGTCGTAGCGGGCTGTACGTTCGGCCGAAAAGCCTTCACACACCAGCGTAGGCGCAGCACGCGGCACGGCAAAGCACTGGGCCACTGGCGTGCCCTTGGGCAGCACACCGCTGAAGTCGGGCGCGGTCCACACCGCCGGGAAATTGATGCCGGCATCGGTAAACCGGTCCGCATCCACCAGGCCGGTCAGCAGGCGAAATGGCAGGTCGTCCCGGTTCACCGGATGGGTGGCGAACAGCGACCAGCCGGGCTCCAGCTCGATGGTCCAGAAGCTGTTGAACTTCAGCGCAGAGTTATGGCCGTCAAAAAACGGCGCCCCGGCAATTTGCGCCGGCACATGAAAACTCAGCGGCGCGCGCGGGTGCGCCTGCACCGTCAGCGGTGGCAGCTCCCAGTCCCAGCTGAACTGGCCCTGTTCCACCCGCACATCGCAGGGCAGCAGCACCATGAAGCCATGCGACATGGCATCGATGAATGGCGGGCA
Organism: Rhodoferax sp. GW821-FHT07F03; assembly: GCF_059418745.1. Taxonomy (NCBI): domain Bacteria; kingdom Pseudomonadati; phylum Pseudomonadota; class Betaproteobacteria; order Burkholderiales; family Comamonadaceae; genus Rhodoferax; species Rhodoferax sp. GW821-FHT07F03. Next base: position 91,182 of record NZ_JBWKQM010000008.1, on the reverse strand, counting down.
CTGCTTTACTGTACGGACGTCGCGGCCATGCAGCTCGGAAAAGGCCTTGGGCGGCATGGCGCGCAGCCAGTCCGGCAAGGCCTGCTTGGCCGGAATCGGGCGCGGCAGGATGTCCAGCAGCGCGGGGTCGCAACGGAAGGTGATGTGCATGGATGCCAGGGTGCGAAAGAGGTAACAGGCTGCAGCATAGCCAATCCGCCAAACGGGCCAATACGGCACCGACAGCGGCGACGGGGAGAGCTTTCAAGCATTTTTGCTACGATAAAAGTAGCGGCCTGCGCTTATATTACCTGCGCCAGCGGCACTTTTCATCCGCAGGAATGACGCCCTATTTCATAGCACATCGCCCCAGGCGCGGGCGATGATGGCGTCGCGTGCCAACGTATTTGGCAGCACACCACAGACGCGGCCCCAGTCGGCGCTGAAGCGCGAGGCGATGAAGCCCTCGGCCACATAGTCCGGTGCATATTGACGCAGCAGCGTTGCCTGCACCAGCAGCACCAGGGTCTGCGCCAGGCGCCGGCCATCAGCTTCGGCCGTCGACGCGCTGCGCAATGCTTGCAGCGCCGCCTGCAGCCGCACATCGCCCTGGCTGCGCGCCGCCAGATCATCCAACAGCAGCTGCCAGGCCGCCGGTTCGCGGCCTATGGCACGCAACACATCCAGGCACATCACATTGCCCGAACCTTCCCAGATCGAATTCACCGGCATGGCGCGGAACAGCCGGGCCATGGGGCTTTCTTCCACGTAGCCGTTGCCGCCGAACACCTCCATCGCCTCACCGGCCAGCGCCACGCCGCGCTTGCAGACCCAGAACTTGGCCGCTGGCGTAACGATGCGCTGAATCGCCCGCGCCAGCGGGGCGTCACCTTGCTCGAAAGCCTGGGCCAGAGACATCATCAGCTGCGTGGCGGCCTCGCTCTCAAGCGCCATGTCGGCCAGTACGCTTTGCATCAGCGGCTGATCCACCAGCCGTTTGCCAAAGGCCTGCCGCTGCCGTGCGTAATGGATGGCCTGCAGCGTGGCTGCACGCAGCAGACCGGCGCTGCCCATGACGCAGTGCAGCCGGGTGTAGCCGGCCATTTCCAGGATCGTCGGGATGCCGCGCCCCTCCTCGCCCACCATCTGGCCCCAGGCGCCGTGGAATTCGACCTCGCTGCTGGCATTGGAGCTATTGCCCAGCTTGTCCTTCAGGCGCTGGATGCGCACCGCGTTCTTGGTGCCATCGGGCTGGAAGCGCGGCACGAAAAAGCAGGACAACCCCGCCGACGTGCGCGCCAGCACCAGATGCGCATCGCTCATGGGCACCGAGAAAAACCATTTGTGTCCGACCAGGCTGTAGGCAGCGCCCCGGCCCTGCGCGCTGGCGATGGGCGTGGCCGTGGTGGTGTTGCTGCGCACGTCGCTGCCGCCCTGCTTCTCGGTCATGCCCATGCCGATCCAGATGGACTGCTTTTGCGGAATCGGCAGGTCGCGCGGGTCGTACACGGTGGAATACAACTTGGGCCCCAGTTGAGCGAACAGCGCCGGCTCTTTTTGCAGCACCGGGATGCTGGCAAATGTCATGGACGCCGGGCACAGCGAACCGTCCTCGGCCTGCGCATGCAGGTAAAAGCCGGCGGCGTAGGCGCTCCAGCAGCCAGGCCGCGGGTCGGAGAACGGCTGGGACACCAGGTTCTGCCCGCGCAACAAGCCCATCACCGCATGCCAGGCCGGGTGAAAGCTCACCACGTCGATGCGCTGGCCGTTGCGGTCAAAGGCTTGCAGCTCGGGCTCGTGGCGGTTGGCGTCTTCGGCCCAGCGGATAGTCTGCTCACGGCCCAGTGCTGTGCCATAGGCGGAGACGGCCGCCTCCTGCGCGTGGGCGCCGCCGCGTTGCAAAGCTTCCCGCAGCGCCAGGTCGCGCTGGTAGAGCGGAATGTCCTTCAGCTCGGGCACCACGTTGCTCACGTCGTGGGTGGTCCATGGCATGTGTGTCTCCTACCAATGTATCCACCGGCCAGTATAGGCAGCAGCCAGGCAGCCGCGCCTTGGCTGCCTGCCCGGCAGGCTAGCCGCCGCGGGACTTACGCCGCGACACCAGGCCCAGCAAGCCCAGGCCGCCCAGCAACAAGGCCACGGTGCCGGGCTCGGGCACGGTCTGCACCTGGAAGTCGGCCGCGCCGATGTAGGCGCCGGTCATCACAAAGGACTTGATGCTCGTGCCCGACTCCTGGAAGCCGAAGAAGGCGCCCGAGTTCAGGCTGCCGTCGGTCAGAAACGTCAGGTCCAGCGACTCGATCAGCACATTGTTCACGTCGTAGGCGGCGATGCTGGCCAAGCCTTCGCCCGGCGCCCAGTTGAAGAAGCCACCAAAGGCCGTCACCGCCTTGTCGAAGGTGATGGTCATGCTGGAGCTGGCGTCATTGGTGCCCACCATGGTCTTGGTGTAGTCCCAGGCGCCATTGCCATTGAAGTCATAGCCGTCGGTATAGCCAAACACGGCGTCGCTGTTGGTGCTGGTCCAGGTCATGCCGGGCGCCAGAGTCTGTGGGCCACCGCCGAACACATTCAGCACAGGCATGGTGATGGAAGACGCTACCGCCAGTGAGGTCACGGGCACGGCCTGCGCCACATGGGGCACCAGGGCGGTGACACCCAGCAGCCCCAAGCCGGCGATCATGCGGGAAAGATAGGTATTCATAGCGTCATAGCGTATTGGCAAAAATGAAAAAAGAGGTGCCCGCCCGCAGACGGGCACCGGCGGAGAAACTGGCAGAGTCCTACTGGGTTTCCAGCGTGAAGGACGCATCAATCTTTTGCTGCGTCGTCCCCGTGCTGGGCAGGCCCAGCAGCTGGTAGGCCATGTGGCGCAGGTACAGATTGCTGTTGCCATACCACTGCAGCGACACCATGCTGCTGTCGCCATTCAGCGCGGTTACCTTACGGAAAGTAGCGTCGCTCTTGAACACCGTGGTGTCGGCAAAAGTGTCCACCCAGGTCAGGTTCTTCTGGTCGGCGGTGGCGATCCAGCCCAGGCCGTAGCCGCGGTTGGCTTGCGTGGCACTGCCGCCGGTGGGCCAACGCGTCGGGTTGGCGCTGTCTATGCGCAGGTAGCGCCCCGGAAAGCCCTGGGCCTCGAAGGACACCAGGCTGGGGTCCGACGGGTTGGCCAGGCCGGGCACGGCATTCCACTTGAAATCGGTGGGCAACTGGCCGTTGGCCGTGTCGCTCAGCTGGGTGATCATGCCGTGGAACCAAGAATGCGCTACGTAAAACGGCACACCACCTTCAGAGTAAGTCGTCTTGATCTGTGTCGCGGGGGGCGTCACGCCGTAGTGCGCTTTGAGGGCGTCCAACTGGGCCTGGGTCACGCGCACGGTGTTGGCGTGGCGTACCCCGGCTGGAAGGGTGAAATCCACACCATTGGTCAGCTGGGTCCAGCTGGTGACATCGGCGTCCAGGTTGTCGGTGGTCCAGCAGCCAAAAATGCCGCCCTTGCCGTAGTAGTCGGCGTAAAGGTACCAGCGGTTCTGGCCAGGTACCTTGATAACCAGCGGTCCCTCCACGCCTTGCTGCACGCTCTGGTTGGTCCCCCGAGTGATGAAGTTGGGCGAAACACGGGTAAAGGTACCCGCAGCCAAAGCCGTACCCGAGGACTTGGCCAACTGAATGTCTTTGCCGCTACCTTCTTCACCTTTGTAGAACAGGTAGTTGTGGCCGTTGTAGGGCGTCACCGTGGCGTCGATTTCGTCATAGCCGGGGTCGAACAGCACATCGGGCGTGGGGTTGGTCAGGCTGACGAAATCCTTGGTGTGGCTCACATAGGTGCGGTTGCGGTCAGCGTTGCCGGACCAGACGATGGCGTAGTTGCGGCGGTCCGGGTCGTAATAGGCCTCGGGCGCCCAGGCGTGCGGCGTGGTATTGCTGCCCAGGCTGGTCGCCATGGTCAGGAAGCGTGGGTTTTTGAAGATGATCAGATCGTCGCTGTCGGCCACGAAGATACGCGAGCTGGGCCGGTTCCAGTAATTGGAGTCGTTCACCGCCAGCGTCCAGTCGGTGGCGATGTAGACGAACTTGCCGTCGTTCTTGCGCAGGATGAACGGGTCACGGATATGGCCGGAGCCGGCGATTCCGCCAATCGTGGTCGGCGCCTGGTAGACCGGCTTGCCGTTGTTCAGGCCGCTCCAGTGCAGGCCGTCGGTGCTGTAGGCCAGGTGCAGCGAGTCGTTGGGCAGGTCTTGGCTGGGTCCGAAATAGCTCAGCACCCAGGCCACCGAGGTATCGGGTGCGGTGTCGGGTGCAATATCGCCGGCACCGGCCCTGGCCGTGACCTCCGAGCTGGCAGTTGCCACCGTATCCGTGCCGCCGCCGCAGGCGCTCAAAAGCGTGGTTGACAAAAAGACTGCGGCGCTGACAAGCAGCGCCGAAAGGGGTTTTCCGCGTAGTTTCACTCTGTTTGTCTCCTAATAGATCCGCCTTATTGGTCCGGCAGCACAGCGAGCACCGGTAGCGGTCCTTGCATACTAGGGAAATAAACGATACGAAGCCAATAGCGTTTTGCCGATATTCAATTGCAAAACTCGAATTGGCGAAAACCCGTAGCAACAACACCATGAGCACACACCCAGCCACCCCCATGCAATTCAGCTTTCACGACTCCGAGGTGCGCAGCTGCACGCCGCAGGCCACAGCGCTGGCCATCGTGTTCTCCGCCGCGTCCGTGCAATTGGCGGACGCGCGCATAGGCTACCTGCAGCCCCTGCGCATGGAGCTACACGATGTGGTCTGGAGCGGGCACCTCGCCGAATGCGTGGGGCGTCTATCGGAGGGTCGGCTGTGGGACGGCGCACTGCGGCCAACCACCCTGCCCCTGCCCTATGCATCGACCGGCCCGGTGCGGCTGGAGCTGCGCTTCTCCAACGGCGCGCAACTCGAAGCCAGCGCGCAGTCGCTGGTCTGCCTGCTGGACGGCGGCGCGCAGTTTGTCGAGTCGTTTGCCTGCTGAGCCGTCCGCGCTAGGCCGCGCGCCCAAGTAGCAAGCCACCGCCCGCGCCTGGCGACAGCTTAAACACGGCCACGGCCTGCACCAACTCCAGCGCCTGGGCTTTCAGGCTGCTGGCCGAGGCCGCCATTTCCTCGACCAATGCGGCGTTTTGCTGCGTCACCTGGTCGATCTGCGTTACCGCCTCGCCCACCTGCGTGACACCCGCGCTTTGCTCGTTGTTGGCGGTGCTGATCTCGCCCACGATCAGGCTGACGCGGCGAATAGCCGTCACCACCTCGGCCATCGTGCTCCCGGCTTTGCCCACCAGCGCCGTACCGCGCTCGGTGCGCTCCACGCTGGTGGCGATCAATTGCTTGATGTCCTTGGCCGCGCTGCCAGCGCGGCCGGCCAGGCTGCGCACTTCACTCGCCACCACCGCAAAGCCACGGCCCTGCTCGCCGGCACGGGCCGCTTCCACGGCGGCATTTAGCGCCAGGATATTTGTTTGAAAGGCGATGCCATCGATCACGCCGATGATGTCGGATATCTTGCGCGAGGCTTCGTGGATGCCCTGCATGGTCTCCACCACCTGGCCCACCACCTCCCCGGCATCCACCGCCACCGTGCTGGCCCGCTGCGCCAACTGGTTGGCTTCACGCGCGCTGTCGGCGTTCTGCCGCATCGTGGCACTGAGCTGCTCCATGGAAGCCGCCGTCTGCTCCAGCGCGCTGGCCTGGCTCTCCGTGCGCGCCGACAGATCCTGGTTGCCCTGGGCGATTTCCGCACTGGCAATGGACACCGCATCTGAGCCATGGCGCACGCGCGTGACCACACTCGACAGGCTGCTGCGCATGGCCTCCAGCGAACGCAGCAGCTGGGCGGTTTCGTCGGCACCGGTCACATGCAACGGCTGCGACAGTTCGCCACCGGCAATCTGGCTGGCAGCGGCGCCGGCCTGGCCTATCGGCCCAGTGATCAACCGCGTAATCCACACCGCCAAAAAGCTGGCTATGCCAATCGCCACCACCAGCAAGCCAATCACCCAGCGCAGGGCCGAGCTGAACACCTGCTGCGACAGCTGATAGGCCGCATCGGCGCCGTCGCCATTCAGCTTCACCAGTTTGGCTATCGCGCCGGCCATCACGCGGAAGGTGGTGCGCGACTCGCCATTCAAATACGCCTTGGCCCGGTCGTGCTGGGCCTCGCCGCCCTTGGACAGCGGAATCAACTTCGCATCGCTGGCGTAGTGCGCACTGGCCATGCGCTTGAGATCATCAAACAGCGCCCGTTCGTCAGGGGAGCTCACCAGCGGCTCATAGGCCACCAAGGCATCATCAATACGCTTGCGGGCCGTCTGCAGGCGCTTGTCGTTGTCCTCCACGCCGGCCGGGTCCACGGCCAGCACATGCTGAATCTCGGCCCGGCGGTATTCATTCAGTGCGGCATCGATCTCACCCAGGCTGCGCGTGCTAGGCAGCCAGTCGGTGGCGATCTCCTTGGTGCTGCCGTTGACCCTGTCCAGCTGGGTCACAGCGTAGACGCCAGTGATCACCGTCAACAGCAAAATCGCCACGAAGGCGACCGCCAACTTGACACCGATCTTCAGATTTGCAAAAGCCATTTTTCACTCCTGTGTATGGGCAGAAACACTATTCGGCACGACCAGCACCCGGCTGCAGCAAACTAGCAGACCGGTGCTTAGCATGGGTCGTAGGCGCTATTTTTCATCACTATAGATGAAACATAGCGTCTACGACACACCGTGGCGGCGTCCATATTCCAAAGCTTTAAAGGCCGCTGGCGCAGGCTTCATATACGCTAGAAGCTACACTTTAGATAGCAAATAAATCCTCGGCTTTCCATGACCACGCACCGCACCCTGCGCATCGCCGCCGCCCAATCCTGCTCCGTACCCGGCGATATTGCCGCCAATCTTCAGACGCATCTGCGCTTCATCACTGCGGCCCGTCAGGCCGGGGCCGAACTGCTGCTGTTCCCCGAGCTGTCGCTCAGCGGCTATGAACCCGCGATGGTGCGCCACTGCCTGTTGGAGCCGAACGACGACCAACTGGCACCGATAAAAGACCTGGCGCGCGAAGCCAGCATGACCATCGTTGTCGGTGCACCGCTGACCAGCCACGTGGCCGACAAGCCATTCATCGGCGCCATCAGCTTCTACCCGGACGGCAGCCACGGCGTCTACCGCAAACAGCATCTGCACCCCGGCGAAGAAGGCTTTGCCACACCGGGCCCGGTGGACAGCAGCAACCCGAATGGCTACATGCTGGGCGATACCGCCGCAGCCCTGGCCATCTGCGCCGACTCCATGCACCCGCCACATGCCCAGCGCGCAGCCGTTGCTGGCGCAGCGCTGTACCTGGCCAGCTCGCTCGTGTCGGTCGGCGGTTTTGACGGCGACGCGCGCCAGCTGCAGCAATACGCCCACCAGTTCAATGTCGGCGTATTGCTGGCCAACCATGGCGGCCCCACCGGCGGCTATGCCAGCGCCGGCAAAAGCAGCTTCTGGGCCCCCGGCGGGCCGCTGGTGGTGGCCGCACCCGGCACTGGCGGCCTGCTGCTACTGGCCACGCGTGAAGCCGGCCTATGGAGCGGCGCGCTGCAGCCAGTCTAAGAATTTGTCTACCAAAATTTAAATGAAATCGGCCGCTAGCGCAGGCAGAACCTGCGCCAGCCGCTATCAAAATAGGAATTGATGCTGTACGCAGCGCACCGGTACGGGCTGGCGAGGGCTGGCAAGGGCTGGGCTATAGTGGCCCACCGTCTTCCCGCAACAGGTCGCCCATTCCCTTACGCGCATGTTCGAGCTCCTCTTTTCCATCTTTGGCGAGTTCCTGCTGCAAATCATCGTGGAGGCGCTTTTTGAGCTGGGCCTGCACACCCTGGCAGAACCTTTCCGACGCAAGCGCAACCCCTGGCTGGCAGCAGCGGGCTACGCAGTTTTTGGCGCAGCCTTCGGTGGCTTGAGCCTGCTGGTGTTTCCCTCCCACCTGGTGTTGAACCACCTGGGCCAGCTAGCCAACCTGCTGCTGGCCCCGGTAGCCGCCGGCCTGGCCATGGCCATACTCGGCGCCTGGCGCGCGCGCCGCGGGCAAGATGCGCTGCGGATTGACAGCTTTTCATACGGCTACTTGTTTGCACTGGCATTCGCACTGGTGCGATTCTTCTTTGCACACTGAAGAGCACGCGACAGACGCCACCTTCTGCAACAACGAAAGCGCCACATGTTCATCGCCCTTGAAGTGCCATACCTATGATCGTTCCACAGTATTGGGCTGAGGCCCGTCTACAACAAAAGCACCGAGGAAAGCAGATCACGGTGCGCCGCTTTGGCTGGTCAGACACCGACCAGGCCAGCGCCCAAGCCAGCGCAGACATGCGTGCCCAAGAAGCCATGTCCCGCCTGTTGGCCGGCGAAAAGCTGGAGCGCCGCGAGCCCAAAACACCATACAACGGTGCGTCTGGCGTACCCATCCGTGAGGAGATCGTCAGCCGCCACGGCAGCACCATCATCACGCGCAATGCCTACGGCGCACGCTGTCTCAATACACCCCACGCTCTCTTCGCCGATATCGACTTTCCGGAGAAGTCCTACTTGCGGATTGGCTTGCGCGGTTGTGTCGCCATACTGCTGATGGCAGCGGCCATCGGCTGGCTCACGCACTCGCCGTTTGCCGGCATTGCCTTTGCCCTGCTGGCATTCATTGCGTCAGGGCCCATCACGCGGTGGATTCAACGCCGCCGCCCCGACGAAACAGATGCCGCAGAGACTTTGGCACGCAGCCGGGTTACACAGTTCGCGCAAGAGCATACCGACTGGGGCCTGCGCCTGTACCGTACGCCCGCCGGCCTGCGCGTACTGGCAACCCACCAGCCTTTTGATCCCGCGGACCCTGCCGTCGACGCGTTCTTCAAAGCGATACAAGCAGATGCTGTGTACGCTGCCATGTGCCACAACCAGCAATGCTTTCGCGCCCGGGTGAGCCCCAAACCTTGGCGCATCGGCATACAGACCAATATGCGCCCCCGCCCCGGCGTCTGGCCCATCAAGCCGGAGCAACTGGGCGTCAGAAACGCCTGGATCGCCCAATACGAAGCCCAAGCCCCTGCCTACGCTTCTTGCAGATTTGTGGAAACCCTGGGCAGCGGCGTCATCCACCCGGACATCCAAGCCGTGCAGGAGCTGCACGATACGATGTGCCAAGCTACGCAAACCCAAATGCCTTTAGCCTGAGTTAACGCACATTCCACCTGCGCTAGAAGCTACATATTCCATAGCACCATGCCGACCATAGAACAACTCGCCCCATCCGCCGCGCCCGCCGGCCTAGATTTCTGGTCCGTCCGCCACGTAGTGGAAAGTGCCGAGCGCCTGACGGTGCGCAACGACGTGGCCGAGGCGCCCTCGCGTGAGCGCGATGCCGGCGTGATGGTGTCAGTGCAGCACGGCGGGGGCTTGGGCTATGCGGCGACCAGCGATGTGTCGGAGCGCGGCCTGCGCTTAGCGTTTGCGCAGGCGCAAGACTTGGCATCGGCGAGCGCCAGGCACAGCGTGTTCGACTTTCGCAAGGCACCACGGCCCGGCGACCAAGGCGACTACCGCTCCGCCACCACGCGACCGATCGCGCAAACCGCGCTGGCCGAGCGCTTTGATTTACTCAAAGAAGTTTGCGCCAGCGCCAACATCAATGAGGCCATCAAGGACCGCACAACCTCGCTGTGGACCACCCACACCGAGCAGTTGCTGATCACCAGCGACGGCGGCCACATGGCGCAAAGCTGGGACTTTGTGGTGCCCAACATCATGGCCGTGGCCAGCGCCAACGGCGACACGCAGACCCGCTCCGCCGCCGGCCAATACAACGGCTTTTGCCAGCAAGGCGGTCTGGAGGTGCTGGAGCGCGCCGGCTTCGCCCAGGACGGCCCGCGCGTGGCGCGTGAAGCCCTGGAGCTGGCCCACGCCCCCAACTGCCCCAGCGGCGTGATGGACGTACTGCTGATGCCCGACCAGATGATGCTGCAGATCCACGAAAGCATAGGCCACCCGCTGGAGCTGGACCGCATCCTGGGTGATGAGCGCAACTTCGCCGGCACCAGCTTTGTGACGTTGGACATGTTCGGCCACTATGCCTACGGCAGCCCACTTCTGAACGTCAGCTTCGCTCCCGACCAGCAACATGAATTTGCCGGCTTTGCCTTCGACGACGACGGCACGCCGGCGCAACGGGAATGGATCATCCACCACGGCATACTGCAGCGGCCGCTGGGCGGCAGCCTGTCGCAGGCACGGGCACAGAGGCTGCGGCCAAGTATCAACGGCGTGGCCACCACGCGCTCCAGCAACTGGAACCGCGCGCCCATAGACCGCATGAGCAATCTGAACATCGAGCCCGGCAACAGCACGCTGGAGCAAATGGTTGCCAGCATGGACTACGGCATCCTGCTGCGTACCAATGCCTCGTGGAGCATCGACGACTCGCGCAACAAGTTCCAGTTCGGCTGCGAATGGGGCCAGATGGTGCGCAATGGGAAATTGGCCGAGGTGGTCAAGCGGCCCAACTACCGCGGCATCTCGGCCAGTTTCTGGCGCTCCCTGGCCATGGTGGGCGACGCGTCCACCTTCAAGGTGATGGGCACGCCATACTGCGGCAAGGGCGAGCCTAACCAGGTGATACGTGTAGGCCACGCGGCACCCGCCTGCCTGTTCAAAGATGTGTCGGTATTTGGCGGAGCCGCATGATGCACAGCTACTTTCAACAACTCGCCGCAGCCGTCTGCGCACCGGCACCGGGCGCGGACCGCGTCACCCTGTACTTCAGCGCCGAGGCGTCCGACTTCATCCGCTTCAACCACGCCCAGGTACGCCAGGCCACGCATGTGGAGCAACGCTACGGCACGGTTAGCGTCGTCAGTGGCCAGAAGCGCGCCTCCAGCAACATCAGCCTGGGCGGCGACCTGGTGGCCGACACTGCAGCCCTGCTGACCGAGCGCAGTACCCTGCTGGAACAGCTGCCCCTGGTGCCCGACGACGCCTACCTGCTGCTGCCCGATGCAGTGGTCGACACCGAGCGCAGCGCCGCCGGTAGCCTGCCCACGCCGCAGCAACTGATCGCCGCCGTGGCCGAGCACGCGGCCGGCAGCGACCTGGTCGGCTTCTACGCCGGCGGCAGCGTGGTACGCGCCTTTGCCGACAGCCGCGGCCAGCGCAACTGGCACAGCGTCGAGAGCTTCCTTTTCGACTGGTGCCTGTATCGGGAAAAGGACCAGGCCGTGAAATCCAGCTACGCCGGCACCGCCTGGAGCGAGGCCGACTTTGCCCAGCGCGTGGCCGAAGGCCGCAGCCGTATCGCCTTGCTGGCGCTGCCGCCCAAAACCCTGGCCCCGGGCGCCTACCGCGTCTACTTCAGCCCGGTGGCCGTGGCCGAAATACTGGGCACCTTGTCCTGGGGCGGCTTTGGCCTGAGAGACCTTCAAACCGGCACCTCCAGCCTGCTGCTGGCCCACAAGGGCCAGGCCTGGCTCAGCCCACAGCTCACGCTGACCGAGGCCACGGCAGAGGGCATCGCCCCGCGCTTCCAGGCCGACGGTTTCACCAAACCCGACGCCGTGGAACTGGTGCGTGCCGGCCAGATGGGCGCATCGCTCACCAGCCCACGCAGCGCCAAGGAATATGGCCATGCCACCAACGGCAGCAGCGACGGCGAAAGCCCCGAGTCGCTGGCCATGGCCCCCGGCCACTTGCCCGAGACCGAAGTGCTGCAAACGCTGGGCACCGGCGTCTACATCAGCAACCTGCACTACCTAAACTACAGCGACCGCCAGGCCTGCCGTATGACCGGAATGACCCGCTTCGCCTGTTTCTGGGTGGAAAACGGCCAGATCGTCGCCCCCATTCCGGTGATGCGCTTCGACGACTCCTTCCTGCGCATGTTCGGCACCGGCCTGGTCGCCCTGACCGACCACGCCGAGCTGGTACCAACCGACGGCACCTATGGCGCGCGGCAGCTGCAAAGCATTACCGCGCCGGGGGCGGTTGTGGAGGGGTTTGCGTTGACGCTGTAGGGAATAAGGTCCGAGGCAAACCACCCACTTTGTTGCGCAGTCGTGGCCTGGACAGCGAAGCTACTTGGTTATGCTGACGAGATTTAACATGTCAGCTCTGGGTAAAGTTAACCTTCGGCTTCGGACCCTGTTCAGCCGCGCCCTATACGGCTGAATCCGCCGCCAAAACTGGACGTACAACACGAGGGCAAAATTCGGCATGCATTCGAAGCAGTTTCTTGAGCAGAACGTGGAGTTCGGCAACGCCGGCGATTTGGACACGAGCGGAACAGGCTGGTTTGTCGGATTCAGCGCTTGGACCAAGGAACCACCTGGCGAACTGCGCCATGTGCCCGCAAACGAGCTTGTTGCCGGGCTGTGCGTGAAATGGTTCTCTCATCCGGAGCGAAATCCGAACGGTGAACCCAAGCCGTTGAGCGAGGGGCGGACGATGTCTGTGTTGGTGAGCCCAACCAGCGAATTCAGAATTGAGTTCTCTGTGAACGCTGACTTCCCGTCGCAGGACATCTTGTCGCACACTTTGCGCCGCCATGGTGACTTTGTCATATGGGGACCAGGCGTGTTTCATCGGGCATTTGGCGTCCAGCCGGCATGCATACTCACCGTTCGATGGTCCTCGCCGCGGTAGACAGCAGTCGGCCAATACCCGACATTGGAAAGCTATGAGACCCTGGGTTCCTATTTCTGTACACGAGCTCGAATCACTGGTTGCGAATCAGCTTGCTGACAGTCCGCCAGATATTGCTACCCTTTTTGACCGTTTGCGTGTGCCGTTTCGTCAAGTGAACTTATCGCGATTTGGCAATCGCGAATTGGTCTTTGTGGTTGCGCAAACGGGGACGATGGTCATGTACTACGAGGATGTTGAAGAAGGATTCAACGTCTCTGAACTGCTTTCTGACGGCTCCATCGCTACTCCTGGCTTTGAACAGTTCGACCTCGCTACGGCGACAAATCATTTGTTATCGTCGGCTTCAGGTATTGAGCCGCGCTTGAATTTATGAGTCCTGTAGCTCCTGCTACGATGACCGCGGTCGGCCAGGAGCCGACATTCAGTACCGAATCCCGAAAAGGCGCTATCAAAACCATTAACTCCAACATAAGGCATAGACAAATGAGTGAATCGGCCAAAGTCAACTGTTCATCTCACGGCTGGCAAGAGGAGTCGTTCGTTTGTCAGCACATCGTTCAATCACTTAGTACCGGCTATCCGACTGGTTTCCATTGGCCTGCTGGGTCTACCCAGCGTTTTCCAGATGCATGGTGCTCTTCCTGCGAGGCCGCTAGGGAGGCGGCAGGGGGCGAGTGGACACCTGAAGTTGAGAAGAAGCTCAACATTCAGCTTCTGTGCGGTGCCTGTTACGAGCGAGCTAAGGGGATTTGGTCGAATCGGAGCCGGGAGTCGCAATAATGACTCTTAACTCAAATCTTGGCGAGTGCAGCTTGACTCCAGCCAGTTGACCGGCTTCGGCCAACACCGGACCTTGGCCCCGGACACTCATTGAACGACGTCACCCCTCTTCCCTACTCATGAACATTCAGGAAGCGTGCCGCACCGATGCACCGATGATTGCCTCAGTTTTACAAGAGGCGGCGCAGTGGCTCATCAACGACGGTAAAGGGCTTTGGTCGGCAGCCGAATTTACCCTTGACCGCGTTCAGCGAGACGCATGTGCTGGGCTCTTCCATGTCGCTCGTGATGGCGACCAACTGGCTGGCGTCCTGAAGTTCGAACTGGAAGACGCTTATTTTTGGCCTGAAATTCCGCTGGGCACCTCCGCCTTCGTTCACAAGCTCGCTGTGCATAGAGCATGGGCGAAAAAGGGTGTATCGACCCAATTGCTGTCATATGCAAGAACTCTAGCTCAACAGCTTGGACGAACTCACCTTCGCCTTGACTGCATCGCAGACCGTCAAGCGTTGCGAGACCTCTATGAGGGTTTTGGCTTTTCCCTGCACAGCGTCGTCCAGATTGGGGCTTCCTCATTCGCACGGTATGAACTCCCAACGGCCAAACCATAGGAATGGGGGAGAACGCCAACAGGCTACAGTCGGCCAGAAGCAGACACTCGCCCGCCAGTCGTCCGTCATTTTGATGATGACTTGAATATTTAAGACCCGAGCTGAGGCAACTCTCCACGAGAAGCCGTAATTGACAAAATAAGATTTACAGGCAAACAACAATAGGAAGATATGGAGTCCAGCTTTCTTAGGCAGCACTATGACCGGCTTGCAACAGAAGAGTTGCTTAAGCTACAGTCGACCGACCTTACAGCCGACGCTAGAGTCGTACTTGAGGAGGAGTTGGCTTCCCGTGCCGATACAGAGCAAGCCGTTCAAGTGGTAGCTCAAAGGACAACCTCGCTACAGCCACTGCAGCAAGAGATGCTCGCTCCTCTGTGGCGGCGATTCGTCGCTGGCGCGGTGGATTTCGGCGGACTCTGGCTTGTCCTGTTTGTGGTCAATTTCCCCGTTTACGTGTACACGCCGAAGTCATTTTCCGACCCGGTTGGCTATGCGTCCCTGACTTTGGCCTTTATGTATATCTTCTTCAAGGATGGGGTGACTGGTCAGAGCATCGGAAAGCGTTGGATGAATATTAAGGTGTTAGAGAGGTCTACAGGAGACGCCTGCGGCCTACCTCGTTCGTTCATTCGAAATATGTTCAACGGGCTGGGTTTTATTGACTGGGCATTCGCCCTAGGCAAAGAAAGTAGGCGCCTCGGAGACGTCGCCGCTGGCACTTACGTAGTGAACGCGTGACGCATTTCGACCTCAAGCTGCGGCAACATACGGCCAAAACTAGACGTTTGTGCGGCGCACTCGGCAATTATTCATAACGATGAAAATATGGTCTACCTTGCAATCACGGCAAAGGGGTTAAGTGAAGCACTATTGCAAGCTGCTCCCACCGGGGCGGCTGTTTGGTGCGGCACAGATGCCATGTCTGAGGCTGACTTTGACGCGAATAAATATAAAAACCTGACGCGCTTCAACTACGCATTGGGGGACAGCAATGTAGAAACGCTTGAAGGAGCGCTAGACACCATCGACCAGCACCATCCAGGTGAGCTCGTATGGGTCGAGGGCGAAGCTGCTCCATGCTGACGGCACTCGGCCAGAAGCTGTCAGTCCCCGACGTCGCTCATTTTGGTCAGGGGCCGACTTTCACGTCAACCGACAACGTTTGTTGAATTACTCCAATGAATCTGCTGACAACGTCTCTTTTTTACTTCTGCGCCCTGGGCATATTTGGCGGGGTGTCGATTCCCGCAAGCGCCTGGGCTCAGGGGAGTCCGAATTCAATCGGGCAGCCAACGCAGAGTGATTCGGACGAAGCTCGGCAGAAAGCGATAAAGATAGAAGAGCTCCGGCGAATCTCCCAAGAGATTGAACGGCAGTTAGGAAAGGGAACTAGATACGTCACACCCGCTACACCAGAGTCGTCTCTCCGAGACTACGTTGAACATTTCAAGCACGAGATTGAGCAGAAGGGCACGGAGAATTTTCCGAAACGCAATGGCGCGTCCGTGTATGGCCGAATACTAATGTCGGTAATGGTTAGCGCCAAAGGCAAAGTTGAGCGAGCAGAACTACTGAAGGGTACCGATAGGTTTCTTGAGGCGCATGCCAAAAAGATTTTGAAAGAAGTAGCCGGAGGGCCATTCCCTCCCGATTTCCCTGCCGGAACTTTGCGGATTGTTTTTACGACTCCCTTCGTCTATCTGCGGGAGTGACCGCTTTGGAGTGAATTGAAGGGCTGATGTGGGCCCATATCACCCATTCGCGGCCCAGCGAGATCGAACAGTTCCTCAAGCAACTCTGGCCACGTTGATCAAAGTTCGATGGCCTTCACTTGAAAGTACCTGCAGCGCAGATAAACCCTGCGCTAGCAGCTACTATTTTGGAAGCATTAAAGCGCTGCAGCGGGTGTGAACAAGGCGGCCAGATCTCGCTGCGGCCGCGCATGCAGATAGCCTTGCTGGGCCGCGCAGCCAGCCTCCAGCAGATAGTGCGACTGCTGCAGCGTCTCCACGCCTTCGGCCACTACCTGGATCTTCAGGCGCGCCGCCAGGGCCAGAATGCATTCGGTCAGCGCCCGCGCGGACTCGTCGCGCTCCACGTCCACGCTCAGCGTACGGTCCAGCTTGAGGAAGTCGCACGGCAGCTGGCGCAGCAGCGAGAAGTTGGAATAGCCCACACCAAAATCGTCTATCGCAATGCGCATGCCCTGGGCATTGAGCGCAAACAGCATGGAGCGGGTCAGGTCGGTGTCCTGCAGCAGCGCGGTTTCCGTCAGCTCGATCACCAAGGCTCGGGCCGGGAATCCGATCTGGGCCAGCAGCAGAGGCAAGGCGCGCAGGGCCCAGCCCGCGTTGAACTGGGTGGGCGACACATTCACCGCGAGGTAGTCCAAGGCGCCGCTGATCACCAGGGGCAACGCTTCGGACAAGGCGCGGCGCAACATGTTTTCCATCATCACGTCGAGCAGGCCCAGCTCTTCCACTGTGCGCAAAAAGGCCTGGGGCGACCGCACTTCGCCACCGGAGACATGCCAACGCGCCAGCATCTCCACGCCACTGTGGCGCCCCAGGTCACAGCGAAACACGGGCTGGAACCAGGGCTCGATATGGTCGGCCAGCACGGCTTCACGCACCTCGTTTTCATGCCGGGCGCGGTGCTCCACCTCGATGCGCAGATTGGGCTCGTAGCAGGTCACGCGGGCACGCCCCATGCGCTTGGACGCGTACAAGGCCAGGTCCGCATTGCCCAGCAGAGTGCCGGCAGGCTCATCGGGAAGCTCGGCCGACGCCAAGCCGATGGAGCAGTAGCATGGAATGCTGGCACCGTTGAACAGCACCGGGCGGCACAGCACGGCCAGCAGCCGCTGCGCTAGCCGCAGCCCGTTCTGCTGGGCTCCTATGTTCTTGGCGATAACCGCGAACTCGTCCCCGCCCAGTCGGGCGACCAAGTCGCCGGTGCGGCCCGCATCGTCCGGCCGCAAGGCCTCGGACAGGCGGTGCGCCACCTCCACCAGCAGGGCGTCGCCGGCCTGGTGGCCCTGGGTGTCGTTGACGTGCTTGAAGTTGTCCAGGTCGATCAGCAGCAGCGCCACGCCGGCCCGCATCGCATGCGTATTGCTCAGGGTGTCGTCCAGCCTGCGGGTGAATGCGGCCCGGTTGGCAATGCCGGTCAGGGCATCGGTTTCGGCCTGCACCACGGCGGCCTGGCGCGCGGTGCGCAGCTCTTCGGTGCGCACCTCGACGCGTTGCTCCAGATCGTTGGCCAGGGCGCTGAGTGCCAGATTGGCCTCATACAAGGCCCGCGATTTTTCTTCCAGCAGGTGCTCTGCCTCGACGCGGGCACGCCGCTCCCGGTCCAGCCGCGCCTCCATGCGGCGCACACGTTCGGCCAGCGCGGCAACGCTTGGGTCAGGCGTTGGGGTGTCGCTAGGCATGGTCAGGTGTGTCGCCCGCCACGTCGATCACGAAACGCACCACGGGCCCGTCCTCACTGTCGTAGGCCTGGGGTTGAACATGGACCTGGACGCCAAATTGCTGGGCCGAACCCTGGATCAGCCCCACGGCAAGATCGCTCATCTGGCGTGGACTGCGGTAGTCCAGCACCAGGCGCGAAGCGCTACGTTCCAGCGCGGTAAAGGTGGGTAGCTCGGCGTCTGGGTAAAGCTTTTGCACCTCTTTGTGAATGTGCTCTTCTATGCTTTCCAGAAAGTCGAAAAAATGGCTGCAGCGGGCAAAAAATGCGGGGTAGCCTCTGGCAAAACTCCCGCTCAGATGGACGCCAAAAGCCTGTACCAGCTCGGGCGCAGCTGCCCCCGTCTGCTGCGCCAGTGCATTACACAGCGCCACCAGTTCGCCATGGTCATAGGTGCCTACGGATGTGTATGCGCCGCCGCTGGGCAAGGCACTGGCGTCGATGATGTCGTCCACCATATCTTCGCCATAGCATTGGGCCACAAAGCCAAGAAACTCGGTAAAAACAATACCTTTCACAATGGCTCTCCATCGAAGTGAATCGCGTGCAGATGCTACACAGTGTAACGATTTGTGCACTCTGCGGGGAGGTCTGATGACAAGGCATGCATGCACGTAGACAAAAGCGCCAGGCGGGTCCACGCGTACGGCCGCCTAGCGCAAAAATCACGTGCAAAATAGTGCTCCTACGCTTTCAAAATATGCGCCAGCTGCTATATATTCAAGAGCAATTGGGTTTTAGCTTTGCGTCCCTAAAACGAAGCAAGCCGCTTCCCCAAACAACCCCGGACATCCACATAATGAGACAGCCCCCGCGCTACCAGAGCACGGGTACTTCCATCCAAGGACTAGCAGCACGCCACATGTTTGCATTTCTCAAAAGATTCCAGCGCCCCACAGCCGTGACCGCCCAGCCCCTGGCAGAGCCGTCTTTACGGCGCATGGATTTGGAGGAGCGCAAGGCCTACCGCAAGGAGCGGCTGTACCAGTCGATCCGCGAGTCGTTTTTGTCGATGGAAGTGGTGTCGAATATGTACCGCTTCAAGCTCATGCCGGTGGACGAGCGGCACCACCGCTTCATCGCCATGGTGGATGTGGCGAAGTCGTTCGCCGCTGGGGCCCACGGCAAGGGCAAAAGTTTTGCGGCCATGGAACACAGCCTGCGCACCGATGCCTTCAAGCGCTACGGCGTGCTGATAGACGGCGTGTATTGGCGCGTCAGCGAGACCGAGGACCAGTTTGAGCGCCGCACCCGCGCGGGCGACCCGGCGCGTAGCGGCAGTTTCGAGCCGCCCAAACCGGTGGCGACTACCGCCGCCACAGCCGCCAACGGCCACCAATCGATGCCGATACTATCGCGCCGCACCTACCAACCCGTTTCGCCCGCCGAGCAGATAGCCTTCATGGAAGCCCTGCAGCGCGGCAAGGCGCCGCCTGCGATACGCGTGGGCGAGCAGGAATACCAGTCCGACCTGATGCCACTGGAAGGCGGCAACATGACAGGCGGGACGCAGTACGGCAAGCTGCACTGAAATCCATTTAAGCAAAATCAGACTCTGGCGCAGATTCCACCTGCGCCAGCAGCTACCAATTCAATAGCACACAAGAAAATGCCACACGGCAGCCTGGGCTGGCGTGTGGCACGTATACGCATGGCGGCACTGCGCGGTCTGCGCAGTGAGCTATCAGGCGGCGACGGTTTGCAGTGCTGCGTTCAGCGTGGCGCTGGGGCGCATCACGGCATCAGTCTTGGACACGTCAGGCAGGTAGTAGCCGCCGATGTCTACCGGTTGGCCTTGCACCGCATTCAGCTCGGTCACGATCTTTTGCTCGTTCTCAGCCAGCAGCTTGGCCAAGGGGCTAAAGCGGGTTTGCAGCTCAACGTCGTCGGTCTGGGCGGCCAAGGCCTCGGCCCAGTACAGCGCCAAGTAGAAGTGGCTGCCGCGATTGTCCAGCTGGCCGGTCTTGGGCGAGGGGTTCTTGTTGTTATCCAACAGTTTGCCTGTGGCGGCATCCAGCGTCTTGGCCAGCACCTTGGACTTGGCGTTGCCGGCCTTGATGCCGAGGTCTTCCAGGCTGACGGCCAGGGCCAGGAACTCGCCCAGCGAATCCCAGCGCAGGTGGTTTTCTTCCACCAGCTGCTGCACGTGCTTGGGGGCCGAGCCGCCCGCGCCGGTTTCGTACATGCCGCCGCCGGCCATCAAAGGCACAACCGACAGCATCTTGGCCGAGGTGCCCAGTTCCATGATGGGGAACAGGTCGGTCAGGTAGTCGCGCAGGATGTTGCCGGTGGCGCTGATGGTGTCCTGGCCGCGGATCACGCGCTCCAGGGTGTAGCGCATGGCGCGGACCTGGCTCATGATCTGGATGTCCAGGCCGGTGGTGTCGTGCTCGTGCAGGTACATCTTGACCTTGGTGATCAGCTGCGCTTCGTGCGGACGGTAGGCGTCCAGCCAGAACACCACGGGCATGCCGGAGTTACGCGCGCGGCTGACAGCCAGCTTGACCCAGTCGCGGATGGCGGCGTCCTTGACCTGGCACATGCGCCAGATGTCGCCCTGCTCCACGTTCTGGCTCAGCAGCACTTCGCCGGTAGCCAGGTCGGTGATGTTGGCCACGCCGTCTTCGGGGATTTCGAAGGTCTTGTCGTGCGAGCCGTATTCCTCGGCCTGCTGGGCCATCAGACCGACGTTGGGCACGGTGCCCATGGTCTTGGGGTCGAAAGCGCCATGCCATTTGCAGAAGTTGATGATTTCCTGGTAGATGCGGGCGAAGGTGGATTCGGGCATGACGGCCTTCACGTCCTTCAGGCGGCCATCGGCACCGTACATCTTGCCGCCAGCGCGGATCATGGCCGGCATGGAGGCATCAACGATGACGTCGTTGGGCGAATGGAAGTTGGTGATGCCCTTGGCCGAGTCCACCATGGCCAGCTCGGGGCGGTGCTCGTGGCAGGCGTGCAGGTCGCGCTTGATCTCGTCCTGCTTGCTTTGCGGCAGGGTGGCGATCTTGGTGTACAGGTCGGCCATGCCGTTGTTGACGTTGACGCCCAACTCCTTGAACAGATCGCCGTGCTTCTCGAACGCGTCCTTGTAGAAGATCTTCACGCAGTGGCCGAACACGATGGGGTGGGACACCTTCATCATCGTGGCCTTGACGTGCAGCGAGAACATCACGCCGGTCTTGTGTGCGTCTTCGATTTCTTTTTCATAGAACTCGACCAGCGCCTTCTTGCTCATGAACATGCTGTCGATGACTTCGCGGTCCAGCAGCGAGACCTTGGGCTTGAGGATGATGGTCTTGCCGCTCTTGGTCAGCAGTTCCATCTTCACGTCGCGGGCCTTGTCCAGCGTCAGCGATTTTTCACCGTGGTAGAAGTCGCCATGGTGCATGTGCGACACATGCGAACGCGAAGCCTGGCTCCACTCGGCCATGCTGTGCGGGTTTTTGCGGGCGTATTCCTTCACGGCCTTGGGGGCGCGGCGGTCGGAGTTACCTTCGCGCAGCACGGGGTTTACCGCGCTGCCGGTGCACTTGGAGTAGCGCGCACGGATGGCTTTGTCTTCGTCGGTCTTGGGATCTTCGGGGAAGTCAGGAATCGCGTAGCCCTTGGCTTGCAGTTCCTTGATACAGGTTTGCAGCTGGCCCACGGATGCGCTGATGTTGGGCAGCTTGATGATGTTGGTGTCGGGCAGCAGGGTCAGGCGACCCAGCTCGGCCAAGGTGGCAGGAACCTTTTGGTCATCGGACAGGAACTCGGGAAACTCGGCCAGCACACGGGCTGCCACGGAAATGTCGCTGGTCACCACTTCGATGCCGGCTGCCGCCGTGAAAGACTGAACGATGGGCAACAACGAGTAGGTTGCCAGACGCGGCGCTTCGTCGGTCAGGGTGTAAAAGATCTTGAATTTTTCGGCAGCCATAGTTCGTCCTCTAGTGCATTTAACAAATGTGTGAGCCGCTCGCAGCGGTTAAGCGGAGTCGCTTGCGCGACCGCCACATCCCAAGAGTCTACTTGAGGGTGCACGTGCTTCCAGGCGTCAGGCATTGCGCTAACACAGAAATAACCCGTCAAATATGCATTCGACGCATACAAACCATGCACAGCAAGCTATTATTTCAATAGCACGTAAACCTGCGTGTAAAACCGTCAAGCGTACTTATCACCCACCTCGGCGCGGATGGGATGGGTGTCGTAGACAATGGTCATGCGCGCGATACGGCCCTCGGGGTCGAAGTCGAACACGTCAGCGCAGTCGAAATGCACCATGCTCCCGTCCTTCAGTTGCCAGTGGTAGACGAAATAGCCCACCGCCCGTGCCGCACCCTGCGCACTGACCAGGATATCCAGCGTCTCGATACGGCTCTGGCCGGAGGCGTCACGTACCTTGGTGAAAAACGGGTGCGGCGCCATCCACCCGAGAAAGGGTGAAAACACCTGGGCGTCGGCGCTGAACAGCGCGCTCAGCGCGTCCACGTCGCCACGCTCCAGATGGGCCAGGTACTGGGCCACGGTGTCAACGTAGGGGCTGTTCAATGTGGAGGGGGTCATGTGGTCTTCTTTCTGGTGGTGGAACGAAACCTGGGCCTGCGGCCCAGCCGGCCCAACCGCTGCCATTCCATGCAAAATAGGAATGCCTTCGCGATCGGTTTTGTGAAATTCTAGGAATAACGCCTGCTATAACCTAACGAAAAATTCGCCGACACCCCATGCGTTCAACGCATGCCTTAACCATGCCATCCGAACTCCCACCGCTGTATGCCTTGCAGGCTTTTCTGAGCGCCGCGCAGTTGGGCAGCTTTACCCGCGCGGCCACGGCCTTGCACCTGACGCAAAGCGCGGTCAGCCGGCAGATCCTGCTGCTGGAAGACTTCTATGGCTGCCCGCTGTTCGTGCGGCAGGCCAAGGGCTTGGCGCTCAGCGCCGAAGGCAGCCAGTTGCTGCCCGCCGTGCACGAGGCCTTCAACACGCTCAAACAGGCCACAGCCCAGCTGGCACAGGCCCGCGGCGTGCTGACGCTGCAGCTACCGCCCACCTTTGCATCGCGCTGGTTTCTGCCGCTGCTGCCCAAGCTGCGGCAAGCCCTGCCCGACCTGGAGGTGCGCATTGCCACGCACTGGGGCGACGCACCGGACTTCAGCAGCCCCGGCGTGGATGCCATCGTGGCCCATGGGCGTGGCGGCTGGCCGCAACTGGTAGAGGTGGCCCTGATGCAGGAAAGGCTGACGCCGCTGTGCGCCCCCGCCCTGCTGCCGCAGCTGCAAAGCCCCAGCGACCTGGCCCGCTACACGCTGCTGCACCCCGACCCACGGCTGCGCGAATGGGCGCTGTGGCTGCAGGCAGTGGGCCAACCCATGCCGGCGCCGGGCCAAGGCCAGGTTTTCGACACACTGGACATGGCACTTTCCGCGGCCACACGGGGCCTGGGCGTGGCGATTGCCGACCCGGCCCTGCTGCGCGAGAGCCTGGACGACGGCGTGCTGGCCATGCCATTTGCGCAGCAGGTGCCCAGTGGCATGGCTTACTTTCTGACCTACCCGGCCCACCGCGCGGAGCAACGCAAGCTGCAGGCATTCCAGGCCTGGCTGCTGGCGCAACTCAACACACCGCACGCAAGCGCCAGCTAGCCCGTCCCGCCTGGCCGGCTTTACCACACGGAAACACGGGCCGGCATGCCACCATTCGCCTCACAAGAAATAGGTCTCCAGCCCACATATAACCTGCGCAAGTAGCTATTTTTAAGATAGCAAATACCAAGCCTCGCAGTGCGGCATGGGCTGAGGTTTTTAAGCGCCGCCTAAGTCTGCAGCGCAAAGATTTCGCCACACCCAAGCAGTGCAAGGTGCGGCGCACTGCAATTCCTCGCCGCACCAACTTTGAGGATTGGAGAAACCCCATGACATTCGCCACAATGCACGCCACCACCCGCCGCATCCGGCGCACGGCCCTGGTCGCTGGCCTTACCACCCTGGCCCTGAGCCTGGGCCATCTGCATGCCGAAACCTTGCTACCACCTGTACACCACAGCGGAGCTGTGCAGTACCTCAGCGGCGGCATCGGCGACGGCGAGGCCAGCGCCATCCAAAGCGCCAGCAAGCAATGGCCGCTAACGTTGGAGTTCGCCATCAAGACCCGCCACGGTGCCGAATATGCGGCCGACGTGGCCGTCAAAGTCCGCGACACCCATGGCCAGACCGCGCTGGACACCCAGGCCCAGGGCCCCTTCCTGCTGGCCAAGCTGGCGCCCGGCGCCTACAACGTGGACGCGACGCTGGACGGCAAAACCCTGCACCAGCAGGTCGTGGTGAAGTCCGGCCAGCCCGCCAAGGCCGTAATGGTCTGGCCTAGCGGCACCGACAACACCCCGGCCTAAGTACAGGCCCGGCCTGTAAGCCACGCCGCACGCCACACGCAGCTTGGCCGGCGTGGCTTTATCCATCTTTCAAGGGATGCCTGCTGCCACATCTCGGCCTAGACTACCTCCACGCTTACCAGAACTTTACTTTTCGACAAAGAAGGCGCAATGTTTACAACTTGCGAATTTGATAACTAGTAGGCAAAAGCTGCATTTTTTACGCAGCTGTGGCTGGCTTGTTCTGAGCAGAGTCAACGGGAGATGGCAATGGCATCGAATGGCTGTAAAACAAGAATCCCTTGGCTGCTGGCACTGGCGCTGCTGCTCGCGGCCTGTTCCAAAGGACAGGAACCGGGCACCGTGCTGGATGAGGCCCTGCTGGCCGGGCGCAACGGCAAAAGCTTTCCCCATGCCAGCGAGGACTACTTCCACGACATGGACGGTGCCGTAGCCCTGTCGCCCGAAGAAGTCACCGGGCGCAATATGTGGCTGGTCTGGACCGGTGGCAATGACCGCATGTGGAACCAGCTGACCAACTACACCTTTGGCGCCTTCGACCTGCTGAAGATGGTCAGCTCCCACCCCAGCCAGGGCTACACCCGCGACAGCCGGTGGAGCTACCTGGGCCTGGTGAACGAACCTTGCTTTGAAAAGGCTACCGGCCCCGACCCCAAGCACCAGGGCCTGTGGCTGGACCAGCGCAGCAAGGGCTGCACCCCCGACCCGTTCGAGAACGCCAGCAAGTACCCCGGCGTAGCCATAGGCGCGCGCGGCAACCCGCTGCCCGTGGGCTCGTTCTACGGCGAAGCCACCGGCATCATGGGCCTGCGCCTGTTCCCCAACCCGGCATTTGACGAAAAGGCGGCCAAGGAATGGAACGCCGAGAAGTACTACACCGACCCCACCTACTACAACCGGCAGGACCTGGTGCGCCCCTACCGCGTGGGCATGTCCTGCGGCTTCTGCCATGTGGGGCCCAGCCCGGTAAACCCGCCGGACGACCCGGCCCACCCCAAGTTCGCCAACCTCAGCTCGTCCGTCGGCGCGCAGTACATGTGGGTGGACCGGCTGTTCATCCACAACGCCAACAAGCCCGAGGGGCAGAAGAACTATATGTTCCAGCTGGCGCATACCTTCCGCCCCGGCGCCATGGACACCTCGCTGATCTCCACCGACAGCATCAACAACCCGCGCACCATGAACGCGGTGTACGACTTCGCATCCCGCATGGGCCTGGCCAAAAACCTGTGGCATGAAAAGCTGACCGGCGGCGAGCGCGACAACAAGCAGTTCAACGACTTCTTCACCAGCG
The DNA here is from genome assembly GCF_059418745.1 of Rhodoferax sp. GW821-FHT07F03. Classification (NCBI taxonomy): domain Bacteria; kingdom Pseudomonadati; phylum Pseudomonadota; class Betaproteobacteria; order Burkholderiales; family Comamonadaceae; genus Rhodoferax; species Rhodoferax sp. GW821-FHT07F03. The sequence goes on along the minus strand of NZ_JBWKQM010000008.1, from coordinate 65,973 downwards.
GCCCGCTCACGGAGTTCTATGACAAAGCCAGCGGCACCACACGTACACCCCATGTGCTGAAAGACGGTGCCGACTCGGTGGGCCTGCTGGGCGCGCTGAACCGCGTGTACCTGAACATCGGCCTGTTCAGCGAGGAATGGTTGCTGCACTTCAATCCCGTGGTTGGCGGCAAGATCATCACGCCGATCCAGATTGCGGTGGCGCAAAAGAACTCGGGCTACTGGCAGGCCACCGAGGCCGGCACACCCAATACCGCGCTGTTCTTCCTGAAAGCCGCGCAACCCGATCATCTGAAAGACGCCCCCGGTGGCGCAACCTACCTGGCCGAGGACAGCACCACGGTAGAGCGCGGCAAAGAGGTGTTCGCCGACACCTGCGCGCGCTGCCACTCCAGCAAGGCCCCCACCCCACCACCCGAACTGGCGCTGGACCCGGACAAATGTGCCGGCGCCGGCTACCTGGCCTGCTTCAAGCGCTACTGGGGCTGGACGCAGACCGATGGCTACAAGTCGCAGATGCGCCAGATCGTACAGGCCCCGGACTTCCTGCAGGGCAACTACCTGTCCACCGAGGCGCGCATACCGGCCACGCTGCTGCGCACCAATGTCTGCAGCCCGCTGGCCACCAATGCCCTGGGCGGCAATATCTGGAACGACTTCTCGTCCACCTCGTACAAGCAGCTGCCATCGGTGGGCACAGTCACGTTGAACGACCCGTTCACCGGCGATCTGGTGCCCTATGCCATGCCGGCCGGCGGGCGCGGCTATACCCGCGTGCCGTCGCTGATCAGCATCTGGTCCACCGCGCCATTCCTGCTGAACAACAGCCTGGGGCCATTTGACTCCAGCCCCTCGGTGGCCAGCCGCATGAAGGTGTTTGACGCCTCCATCGAGCAGCTGCTGTGGCCCGAAAAACGCGAGCGTGACAGCGTGCTGGGCAACAAGGTACCCGGCACCATAGACCGCACCACCCAGCGCAGCGAGGTCATCATCCCCGACGGCTTCATGCCCGATGCGCTACAGCCGCTGCAGGGCATGCTGCACCGCTGGTTCCCCAAGCTGGTCGGCTCGGGCAGCGACGTGGTGCTGGGCCCCATCCCCAAAGGCATGCCTGTGAACCTGATCGCCAACCTCAAGCTGCGTAGCGAAAGCGGCGACCTGGGCGACAAAGCTGCCCAGGTGCGCGACGTGACCGAGATGGCGCTCAAGCTCAAGGCCGACCTGCTGACCGCGCCCGAGAACGCCACGGACGAGCAACTGCGCGACACCTTCGCCAACCTGCGCGCGCCCATGCTGCGCCTGAGTAAATGCCCGGACTTTGTGGTCAATCGCGGCCATTACTTTGGCACCGCAGCATTCAACGAGCAAGAAGGGCTGAGCGCAGACGAGAAGTCATTCGGAACCGAGCCAGTTTTGAGCGACGACGACAAGCGTGCGCTGATCGCCTTCATCAAGACCTTCTAAGCGCCCATACCCCACCAAATGACCGACGCCGAAAGACGACCATGGGACTACATCATCGTCGGATCGGGGGCAGGCGGCGGCACGCTGGCAGCGCGCCTGGTAGAAGCCGGCATGCGGGTTTTTTTGCTGGAGGCCGGCGGTGACCCGCGTACCACGGCGGGGCCGCGTCTGCCCGATGACTACGACGTACCCGCCTTCCACAGCTTTGCCTGCGAGAACGAAGCCATGGCGTGGAACTTCCAGGTACGCCACTACGGCGACGAGGCACGCCAGCTGCGCGACCCCAAGTACAACGCCAGCCGCCAGGGTGTGCTCTACCCTCGCGCGGCCGGCCTGGGCGGCTGCACCGCGCACAACGCCATGATCTTCATGCGCCCGCACGATTCCGACTGGAACCACATCGCCGAGCTGACCAGTGACCGCAGCTGGCAGGCCCGCCACATGCAGCGCTATGCCGAACGTGTGGAGTCCTGCCACCACCGCCCGCTGTGGCGCGCCCTGCGCCACCTGGGCATCAACCCCACCGGCCACGGCTGGAACGGCTGGCTGCACACAGAGCGCGCCATCCCGCTGGAGGCTCTGGGCGATGCGCAAATGGTGGGCCTGGTGTCACAGACCGCGCGCACATTCACTGGCGGCCTGGCCCATCCGCTGCGTAGCGCCCTGCGCTGGCTGCGTGGCAAGGGCGACCCGAATGCGCGGCCCTGGGGCGGCGGTAGCTTTGAAGGCCTGTGCTATACCCCCACCAGTACGGTGCAAGCCAGCCGGTTCGGCACCCGCGAGCGCCTGCTGCTGGTGGCCGCTCGGCACCCGGGCCAATTGCACATCGAGCTGGATGCCCTGGCCACACGGGTGCTGCTGGGGCCAGATGGCAGGGCCGAGGGCGTGGAATTCCTCAAGGGTGCGCGCCTGTACCGCGCGCACAGCCAGGCCAGCAGCAGCCCTGGCCGGCGCCAGCAGGTACGCGCCTTGCGCGAAGTGGTGCTGTGCGGCGGGGCCTTCAACACACCGCAGCTGCTGATGCTCTCGGGCATAGGCCCGGCAGACGGGCTACAGGCCCACGGCATTCCACTGCAGGTGGATTTGCCTGGCGTAGGACGCAATCTGCAAGACCGCTACGAGGTAGCCGTAACCCACCGCATGGCCAGGCCCTGGCAGGCACTGGCCGGCGCCCGCTTCATGCGGGGCGACCCGCAGTGGCAGGAATGGCATGCCCAGCGCAGCGGCATGTACGCCACCAATGGGGCCGCCGTGGGCCTGGTGCGCCGCTCGTCCGGCCACCAGCCGGAGCCAGACATCTTCTGCATGGCCCTGCCCGCCCGCTTCGAGGGCTATGCCCCGGGCTTCTCGCAGCTGATACGCCAGCACAGCGACAGGCTGACCTGGGCCGTGCTGAAGGCCCACACCCTGAACCGCGCCGGCCGCATCACCCTGCGCTCGGCCGACCCGCGCGACACGCCACAGGTCAACTTTCACTACTTTGAAGAAGGCAGCGATGCCACGGGCAGCGACCTGCAGGCCGTGGTGCAGGCCATACGCTTTGTGCGCAGCCTGACCGCGCCACTGCTGGCCCGGGGCCTGGTCGCCGAGGAGTGCCTGCCCGGCCCCCAGGTGCAAACCGACGCAGCCCTGGCCGACTACGTGCGCAACACGGCCTGGGGCCACCACGCATCCTGCTCCTGCCCCATAGGTGCAGCGAAGGATGGCGGCGTGCTGGATAGCCGCTTTCGCGTGCACGGCACACAAGGGCTGCGGGTGGTGGACGCATCGGTGTTCCCGCGCATACCCGGTTTTTTCATCGCGTCGGCGGTCTATATGGTGGGTGAAAAAGCCGCCGATGTGATGCTGCAAGACGCCGCGCAAGCGCCCACCTAGTTTTTTTACAGCGGGCAACCGCACAAGGAGAAAGCATGGCCTACGACGTAAAACAACTGCTGGCGATGAGCCAGGTGCAGCTAGACGATTTGTTCCGGGCCAGCCCGGCAGGCGACATACCCAATGGCTCGGCCAACGGCACGGCCATCATTGCGCCCGGCACCAAGTACACCGAACATATTGCCCATCTGATCAATATGTTCGGCTGGCAAGGCAAGGTGTTTGACGCCGAAAAAGGCCTGCTAAAAAACAAGGTGCTGGTGTTCGGCTTCGAGGCCGTGCTGGCCAAGGTCTACAAAGGCGAAAGCTGGCTGGACGGGCAGGAATGCATCGTGCTGGACTACTCCGACACATCGGTCATCGCCCACTACATCCGCGACGAGATCCGCCTGATCGGCCCCAACTTCTACCTGGGCAAGGTGTATTGGGGCAAGGAGCGGCTCATCGACTTCTGCCTGCAGTTCTAAAGGTCGCCGTGACCCCACAGTCGCAATTCACCGTGGTGGCGCCGCTGGCCAAGGGGCGCGAAATCAGCTTGCGTAACTTGCTGGATGGCATGAACGCTAGCCCCGGCATGGCCGATGCCCATAACCCGGTGCTGCCGTTCGCCCGTTTCCAGCAGTTGCACTTTGCGCGCCTGGTACTGCTCGACGACGCGCTGCAGATAGACCTGGAGACACTGGGCCTGCCACGCCCGCGCCTGCCCACCTACCTGGCGTTCATGGGCGACTGCGACGGTGCGGCACAGGACTGCCTGGCCGATCTGGTGCAGCACGCGGGCGACGGGCTGCGGCGCATCTTCGCCCACTGCGCCGGCTTTGACGCCACCGCTGACCTGCTGGGCTGGATGCTGGCACATGACCGCCCGATTGCCGCCCGCTACGTCCATTGGCTGGGGCGCAGCGTGCAGCAGATCCAGCAGGAAAGCACGCTGCAGCGCGCCCTGTCGGCACGCCTGCCACGCACCAGCGCTGCCGATGCGCAAACCGTGCGACGTGCACTTCAGTCGGTGGTCGAGACCGAGATACAGGCCGGCCGGCTCACGTTGACGCCGCCACCGCCCACACCGCTGGCCTGGAGCCTGGGCCAGCTGCTGCATCTGCTGGCCGTGCCACTGGCAGGGCTGGCGTTGCTGCCCCTGTTGGTGCTGCTGTCACCCTGGCTTGTCTACCAGTTGCGCAGTCGCGAGGAGACCGATGTGGAAATCTGCCCCCGCCCCTACCCGGCCGACCTGCAGGCACTGCAAGACCTGGAGGACTTCGACGCCAGCAACCAGTACACCGCATTGGGCGCCGTCAAGCCGGGCCTGTTCCGCCGCTGGCTGGTGACGCTGCTGCTGGTGCTGATCGACTACGCATGCCGCCACGTATTCACCCGTGGCCACCTGGCACGGGTGCAGACCATCCACTTCGCGCGCTGGGTATTTCTGGACGACAAAAGCCGCGTGCTCTTCACCAGCAACTACGACGGCAGCCACCAGGGCTATATGGACGACTTCATCAACAAGGTGGCCTGGGGCTTGAACCTGGTGTTCAGCAACGGCCTGGGCTGGCCGCGCACACGCTGGCTCATCCTGGGTGGCGCGCGGCAGGAGCAGGTCTTCAAGTACTACCAGCGCCGCCACCAGGTTCCCACCCAGGTCTGGTACAAGGCCTACCCCGGTCTGACGCTGGCCGACATGCAGCGCAACCAGCGCATCCGCGAAGGCCTGCAGCGCCCCCATATGACCGATGCCCAGGCTCAGGCCTGGTTGAGGCTGCTATGAGCACAATCAACAGCGCAGCGCCAGTGGAGCTGGACGACATCCAGGGCCTGCTGCGCTTTGGCTACAAGCACCACAGCCAGGCCTGCTTTCTGCTGCTGCGCGTGAAGGACCCGGCCGCCGCCCGCACCTGGCTGGCCAGCGCCCCGGTGGCCAGCGCCGCGCCGGCCGAACCACCGCCGGCCACCGTGCTGCAGATTGCCCTGAGCAGCAATGGCCTGCGCGCACTGGGCGTGCCGACAGCGGTGGTAGATGGGTTTTCCACCGAGTTCATCGCCGGCATGGGCGGTGACCCCAGCCGCTCCCGCCGCCTGGGCGACGTGGGTGCCAACGCGCCCAGCCAATGGGCGTGGGGAGCCGACGCCAAGCTGCCCCATGTGCTGGTGATGCTGTACGCCCTGCCCGGCCAGTTGAATGCCTGGCAAAGCGCGGTGGAAGCGCAATGCGCCGCCGGCTTCGACACCCTGGCCCGCCTGCGCTGTAGCGAGCGCGGCGACCACGAGCCCTTTGGCTTTATGGACGGCATCTCCCAGCCCCTGCTGGACTGGAGCCGCGACCGCCCCGTGCGCGATGCCGAGCAGCTGAAGTACACCAACCTCAGCTGCCTGGGCGAATTCCTGCTGGGCTACCCCAATGAATACGGCGGCTACACCGACCGCCCCCTACTTGACCAACAGCAAGATCAAATAGGTTTATTGCCGCGTGCGGAAAACCAGCCCGACTACGCCGACCTGGGCCGCAACGGCAGCTACCTGGTGCTGCGCCAGCTAGAGCAGGATGTGCAGGGCTTCTGGCAATGCCTGCACGCCCAGGCCGACGGCGACACGGCGCGGCAGGAGCAACTGGCCGCCGCCATGCTGGGCCGCACACGCGACGGCCAGCCGCTGCTACCCAGCACACCGGCAGACGACCTGAACGCCTTCGACTACAGCGACGACCCACGCGGCACGCAATGCCCACTGGGCGCCCACATACGCCGCGCCAATCCACGCAATGCCGACCTGCCGGCGGGTGCCCCCGGCCTGCTGCCGTGGCTCACGCGCACCCTGGGTTTTGATGCCACCGCGCTGGAGCAGGACCGCGTACCCTCCACCCGCTTCCACCGCCTGTTGCGGCGCGGCCGCGCTTATGGCCAGGACGGGCCGCCCGGTGAAACGCCTACCGGCCTGCACTTCATATGCCTGGGTGCCAACATCGCCCGGCAGTTTGAATTCGTGCAGGGCGCCTGGCTGAACTCACCGCATTTCGATGGCCTGCAGGGCGAGAACGACCCGCTGCTGGGCAACCGCGCGCCCGGGCTGGGCAGTGGCGTGGTGGATGGGTTTTCCATGCCCCAGACCCAAGGGCCGGACCAGCGGCTCAGCGGCTTGCCGCAGTTCGTCACCGTGCGCGGCGGTGCCTATTTCTTTCTGCCCGGCATCCGCGCACTGCGCTACCTGGCGCACCTTGGTGATAAGGGGGAGACACCATGAATTCCAACACCAGCCGCCCGGTGCCGCGCGCCAATACCGGCTCGACCGTGAAGAACTGGCTGTCCGATACCTCGCTGGCGCTGATCCAGCTGGAGCGCCGCATCGACCCCTTCATTCGCCCCGCCTTCGATGCCCTGCTGCGCGACCCGCTGGCCCGACTGACCACGGCGCTGATCAACGCCCAACGCCCCAACGAGGGCCTGAAGATCGCCGAAGAAAAGCTGCTGCCCGGCGAGGAGGCTTTCGTCGACTCCATCATCCAGAGCTTTCAAGAGCAGATGCGCGCACTATGGAAACCCGGCGGCTTCGAGCGCGGTGGCAACACCAAGACCCAGGGCATCGTGCGCGCCGAGTTCATCGTGCACGACAACCTGCCTCCTGCGCTACGCCACGGCATCTATGCGCAACCGCGCAGCTACCCTGCCTGGGTGCGCTTCTCGGGCCCTGGCCCCTACATCACACCGGATATTGACGACGTAGGCTTCATGAGCATCAGTGTCAAGCTCATGGATGTGCCCGGCCCCAAGCTGATGGATGAGGAGAAGTTCACCCAAGACATGTTCGGCGTGTCGCCGCCCACCTTCGTCACCCCCGACGTCATGGCCAACGCCCAACTGCAAAAGACCAGCCTGCAGAACGCGCAGATCTTCTACTTCTTCAACCTGCAGCGCACGCACATCCTCGACGCCATCATGCAAGGCCTGTGGACCAAGACGCAGAGCAGCCCGCTGGAGGCGCCCTACTTCAGCTGCGTGCCGTACTTACTGGGCGAGGGCCAGGCCATGCAGTATTCCTTCTGGCCCAAAAGCACGCAGCGCACGCCCATACCCCGCCTGCCGCTGCGCCCGCCGGACGACTACCTGCGCGCCGCCATGGTCCAGTCACTCGCCATGGGCGACGTGGAGCTGGACGTGCGCCTGCAGCTGCAAACCGACCCGCACCTCATGCCGATTGAAAATGCAGCCGTGCTGTGGCCCGAGCGCCTGTCTCCCCGCATCAGCGCCGCCACACTGCGCATCCCGCGCCAGCAGTTCGACTCGCCCGCCCAGATGGAGTTTGCCAAGCGCCTGTCGTACAACCCCTGGCACAGCATCGCCGAGCACCGCCCCCTGGGCAACCAGAGCCGGGCCCGCAAACGCATGTACTACGAGCTATCCAAGCTGCGCCACCAGATGAATGCGGTGCCACACTTCGAGCCTACGGGCGATGAAAAGTTTGAATGAAATATGCCTCTAACGCAGACATTACCTGCGCAGGCAGCTTCATTATTGATAGCAAGCGTCGTGTTCAGGCAAGCAACTGCTTGAACATCACATAGGCATCCACGTAGCCACGTTGCCGGTGCTGAAACGCTCCGGGCAAGGTCCCCACAATACGAAAGCCCAGCTTCTGCCAGAGGCGCACCGCGCCCTCGTTGGTGGACACAACCAGGTTGTACTGCATGGCCCGAAAGCCCAGGCGCAAGGCTTCGGCCTGGGAGTGCTCGCACATCAGCGACGCAATGCCCTGGCCGCGCGCCTGGGGCGACACGACGTAGCCGCAGTTGCAGACATGCGCGCCCAGCCCGGGCTGGTTGGGCTGCAGCTTGTAGGTGCCGATGACTGTGCCATCGTCCGCGCAGGCTACATAGGTGGCCAGAGGCGCATCCACCCATATGGCGCGGATCTCGGCCTCGCTGCTTTCGGGGGCATAGGCATAGGTGTCGCCGCTGGCGAATGTGGTCTGCAGCAAAGGCCAGACGCTGGGCCAGTCGGCGGGCTGGAAGGACCGGATAGTGTGGGGCATGGTGAATCAAAGAATGAAATACGTGCCGTACAAACCTGTTTGCCTACGGCACTCCAAACATCCACGATACCAGGCCGGGCAAGCCCTCAACACCCACACTTCAGGCGTGTTGGATTTCAATGCGCTTGATGTCCTGCACGATGACCAGGTAGGACAGCACGGTCACCAAGGCATTCACGCCGACAAACACCAGCGCCCCATTGAATGAACCCGTAGCGGCCAGGATGTAGCCGATCACGATGGGCGTCACAATGCCGGCCACATTGCCAAACATATTGAAGATACCGCCAGCCAGACCAATCACCTCGCGTGGTGCAACGTCTGCCATGACGGCCCAGCCCAGTGCGCCAAAACCCTTGCCAAAGAATGCCAGCGCCATCAGGCCCACGATCATCCAGTCCGAATCCGTGTAGTTGCACAGAATCATGCTGGACGACAGCAGCATGCCCGCCACGATGGGCGCCTTGCGGGACAGGGTCAACGAATGGCCCCGCCGTATCAACCAATCGGAAACAGCGCCACCCAATACGCCTCCGGCAAAGCCACAAATAGCAGGGAGCGACACCATGAAGCCCGCTTTCAGAATCGACATATGCCGTTCCTGCACCAGGTACACCGGAAACCAGGTCAGAAAGAAATAGGTCAACACGTTGATGGAAAACTGGCCCAGATTGATACCCACCAACATGCGGTTGGTCAGCAACTGCTTGACGTAATGCCCGGTCATTCCTGGGGGCAAGGCAGTTGCCTTGGGCCCGCCGCCTTCGTCCATATGGATCAGGCCGCCGCCGGCCTCGATATGCGCAAGCTCAGCCCGGTTGACGCCCTTGTGTTTGGCCGGGCTGGTAATCACTTTCAGCCAAACAAAAGCCAAGGCAATGCCCAGCGCGCCCATGAACAAGTAGACCGAGCGCCAACCGTACCAATGCGTCATGGCGGCCATCAAGGGAGGAAACACGGCAGCGGCCAGGTACTGCGCTGCATTGAAGATCGCCGAAGCAGTGCCGCGCTCCTGGGTGGGGAACCAGCTAGCGACCACTTTGGCATTGGCCGGAAATGCGGGAGCCTCGGCCATACCGACAAAAAAGCGCATCACGAACAAAGTTGCAACTGCAACTGCGGCGCTACCCACTACACCCACCAGTGCTTGCAGTGCGGTGAACAGAGACCACAAGAAGATGCTGGCCGCGTACACCCTGCGTGGGCCAAAGCGGTCCAACAACCAGCCCCCCAGAACCTGCGACAGCACATAGGCCCAACTGAACGCCGAGAAGATGTAGCCCAGCTGGACGGTATCGAAACCAAATTCGGACCTCATCATTGGCCCAGTGATCGACAGCGTGGCCCGGTCCGCATAGTTCACCGTGGTCACGATAAAGATCATCAGCAAGATGCCGTACCGGACATGGCTGCGCTTGGCCTCTGAAGCGACTTGCTGCGAGGGGTCACCCGGGTTGATGGTCATATCAGGTTTTTGGCTCATATCGCATTGGCTGTGTGTTCCATCGCCCGCTGGGCCATGAACTCAAGGGTGAAAGAGGCCCCTGCAGTGTGAATGCAGCATTCATGCTGCAGAGGGTGGGGTCGCCTGCAACACCGGATCGGTGTGTTTGACACCCCGTACATCATCTGTTGTCTGACAACAAAACCATTGTTCCACCGGCTGATTGAACAATGACTAGTACTTACCCTTAATCCCACGCTTGAAAGTGCCAAACCTTCGCCACCCAACTGCCATGTTTCTGCATGGATTTGTTATAGGACATCGTATGACAACAAAGACCACAACCCCTGAATATTGCGGTTACTCCCTGCTACAGCCGTGCGGAAGCGTCGAATCAAGAGTTCATCAGGGGGTAATGCGCAACGCACTTCCCTGCCCATACTTTGCGATGCGCGCCGCGGTTCTGGCCCTAGGGGGGAGCGACGGCTTCGCCTTGCTGGAGCTGGAAGGTTCCCAGCGACGCGGTCAACCTCTGCGCTGGTTCACGCTAACTTCCGGCTACGGCCGTCGACTACCATGCCTAGTCGGTGTTGTGCGGGGTCATCTGGTCCTGCTGCAGACACAACCCCGATTGAAGAGAAAAAGCAGTGCTGCTGGATGCAAATTTTCAGCGCTCAGGGCAGATCCACGATTTCGATCCAGTTTGGATTCTTGCCAACGGCCAAACGTTGGGGCTGCCCCAGCGCACCACTTGCAGCATCCACAGGATGGACCGAAACGCTATTGGAGTCTTGCCCAGCCGAGATCAGAAATCGGCCACTGGAGTCGATCGCAAAGCCACGTGGCGACTGCTCGGTGGGCGCCTGCCCCAGGGGCTGGAGCAAACCGGTGCTGGGGTCTACCCGGAATGTGGAAATGGTGCTGGAAGTCCGCTCCGATGCATACAGAAAACGGCCGTCCGGGCGCAGGTGCAAGTCCGCCGCCCAGGGCTTCCCGGTGAACCCCGCAGGCAGGGTTGTGGTGCGTTGCAGCTCACGCAGCGTGCCCCGCGCACTGTCCCATGCGTACACATACAAAGATGCATCCACCTCGTTGACAAGGTAGACAAAGCGCTGGGCCTTGTCCCAGACGAAGTGGCGGGCGCCGGACTTGGGGGCATTGACAGTCAACGCAGGCTCATTCGGAGCGAGCTGGCCCGTGGCTGCATCAAAATGCCAGCTGGATATGGTGTCCCCACCCAAGCTGGTGGCCAGCACGTATTTGTTGCTGGCATCGGCATGGATGGCATGGGCAAACGGAGACGTAGGAATGAGCTGCTGCACTGCGCCCACCACACCATCTTTGCCCACACTGTTCACGGTGATCTTGTGCCCTGGATAAGAGGCCGCAAACAGCCAACGGCCCGTTGCGTCCAAATCTATATTGGCCATGCTGTCGGCCAATGCGGATTCACCCAGTTTGCGTAAATGACCATTACTCGCGTCTATAGCAAAGCTGACCACGCGGTACGGCTGCGACCGCAGTGCCGCGTAGAGAAAGTGCTTGTCCGCGCTGACAACCATGGGCATAACGGTCCCGGCTACAGCAACCGTTTCCACCGGTTTGAGCACGCCTTGGCTTCTGTCTAGCTCCAGCACAGAGATGTCCTGGCTGTCCGCGTTCGACACATAAACCATGGTGGTCGCTGCAGCGCTACCGGCAAGCGCCAGCAGACCTGCGCCCAGCAACAAACCGGCGCGCTGCATGGATGGGTTAAAGGTGGCCAAAGGAGTTTCTCCGGTCAAGGTTGGAAGATATTGATTTGCGTGGCCCGGGAGGCGGCGCTATTGGTTGCCAATGATTTCAAACAACTCACCTCGCACCGAAGGATCGCCCATGTACTTGCCGTACAGCGGAGACATCTTGCGGATGTAGGGCGAAAAATCTTTCACGTTGGACAGCTGCACACCATCTTTCAGTACCGCAGCCCGTGCAGTGGCAACCCGCTTTTCCCAAAGGTCGCGCATCAGCAAGGCCGAGCTTTGACCGGCCTTTTTAAACACGGCTTTTTCTGCATCGCTAAGCCGATCCCACAGCTTGGTAGACACGACCAAGGCTTCGGGTGAAATCACGTGGTTGGTCTGCAGCATGTACTTGGCAGCCTTGTACTGGCCGGTGGACTCGTAAGACACCATATTGCCCTCGGCACAGTCTACTTTGCCCTGCTGCAAGCCATCGAGCACGTCTTTGTAAGGTATCACCACAGGCGTAGCGCCCAACAGCTTGACCATTTCGATATACACCTCGGACTGTTGCACCCGGATCTTTTGCCCGACCAGCTCCTCCAGCCGGGTGATGGGCTTGTTGGCACAGAAGATGGAGCGGGCGCCACCGTTGTACCAGCCCAGCACCACAAACCCGGAGGCCTGCAATTGGGTCGCCAAATGGTCACCAACCTTACCGTCCAAATAGCGGAACATATGCGCCGTATCCGTGAACAGGAAAGGCAGGTTGAAAGCCTTGAGGCCCGGTGCCACATCGGACAATGGACCGGAGTTGAACTCGGCGACATCCACCTCACCTGCTTTGAGCATAGCGACCGCCTTGGGCTGGTCGCCCAGACTGCCGTTGGAAAACAGCTCAATCTTGTATTTGCCCTTGGTCTGGGTCGCCACTTCCGCAATAAAGCTCTTCATGGCCTCCGTGACCGGATAACCATCTGGATGGGTATTCCAGGCCCGCAAAGCGGTTTGCCCCCACCCCATTCCGCTAAGCAGAAGCAATCCCGAGAAGATACAAGCCCGTGTTGTTTGAATCATGGCGACCTAGTGAGATGGTGCCTTGGTCGGCACCCGGCTGATACTATTTGTTACACCATGATAACCCAACCTTGAGCACATCCGACCTCCGATCACCAAGGGTTTACACAGTACGCCGCAAGGCTTCAAAGAACAGCTCGGACTGCAAACGCTCGCCCAGCGTCTGTTCACACACGCGCTGGGCCAGCGCGGGGTCTATGGGTCGCAGGGCACGGCCGGTGGATTGCGCCAACACCTGGCTCATGCAGGCGCGCTCCAGGTAGTACAGGTCGTCATAGACATAGTCCATGCGCGCCCCGCAGACCACCACGCCGTGGTTGCCCAGGAAGGCAATTTCGGCCCCCCGCATCACACCAGCAATGCGCTCGCCTTCCGATGCGTCCAGCGCCAGGCCGTTGTACTCCGCATCCACGGCAACACGACCATGGAAACGCATGGCGCTCTGCGACAAACAGGTATCCAGCGCGCGGTCACTGGTCAGGGTCAGCGCGGTGGCGTAGGGCATATGGGTGTGCAGCACGCATGCCTGGCCGCACAGGCGGTGGATGGCCGCGTGGATGAACATGGCGGTGGGCTCCACCGCGTGGCGCCCGGCCAGCTTATTGCCCAGGGCGTCGATCATCACAATGTCGTCCACGCCAATCTCGCTCCACAGCAGGCCACGCGGGTTCAGCAAGAAACGGCCCGACTGGTCAGGCAGTTCCACACTGAAATGGTTGCACACGCCCTCGGCCAGGCCGTGGTGGGCGGCGGCGCGCAAGGCCAGTGCCAGGTCGGCGCGCAGTTGAAGCACCTGGGGAGAATCAAAGTCCAATACCGGCATTACATGTCTTTCAAGGTTGGGGAATGTTTGTCGCGGATTGTGTGGGCGCCTGTTCCGCGCGGGCCAACCGATGGGGGAATCGGTGCAAATACAGGCAAGAATTATTGAGGCAATGCGATGGAACAATTCACCGCATTTAGCCAAACTATGCTGCTTTTCAGCCAAAACGAATGGGCAAAATAGTTGTATTACCCATACCGAGGCACGCGCGAGGGGTTTTCATCCAACAACAATGTACGCAACTTCAAAAGCGCGTTTGCCATGCACTGCTCGAAGTTCGAAACCAAGATCGCGCTGCCCGAGCCCCTGGCGTGAATTTATAGGGAATCGGCCTCTGGCGCAGATAGTACCTGCGCTAGAAGCTATATTTTTAATAGCAAATAAAAAAACCCACGGCGCCCGAAGACACCGTGGGCTGAGCACCATCGATCGGGTTTACTGCTTGATCGCGCTGAGCAAGCCCAGCAAGGCCGTACCGTTCGGGCTGCCCAGGCCGGTGCTGCTGTCGTAGCCGGTCGTCGCTTTGCAGGTGCTGCAAGTGCCGTTGGAGCCGCTGGTCACATCCAGGAAGGACTGGGCGTACGAGGTAGCGCTGGGCAACACATTCAGGTACAGCGCGCTGTGCACGCTGCTCAACACCGGTAGGCTGGACAAGGCACGCTGGGCGCTGGCAATGGCCAGCAAACCGGCCCATTCGGGCGCTGCAATGCTGGTGCCGCCACCAGACATGAAGCCAAAGGCACTGCCGGGTACGGTAATCCCCACGTACTGGCCGGTATAAGGATCGGAGTCAATGGCCACATCGGCCACGCGGCGCTTGGTGATGCTGGAAGACAAGGCCTTCTGGTATGTGGGCACGGCGGTATAGGCACTGGTGCCGCCGCCGGTGCCGGTCCACACCACTTCAGACCGGGTGCTGCCGTTATAGGTCAGCGAGGTGCCGCCGGTGGCCAGTACCTTGGCGGACACGGCCGGCCAGTTCACCGCCGCGCCGGCATCACCGGTGGATGCCGTGTACTGCATGCCCGAGACCTGGAACAGGCTGTCCACCGATGCAGTCCATGAGCCTTCCAGCGCGCCAAAGCTCATGCTGACCACGCCCGAGCCCATGTTGTTGGCCACGGTAATGGCATTGGCTAGGGCCGATAGCGAGGACGATGCCGCCTCGATCAGGACGATGCGGGCCAAGGGCGCAATCGCATGGGCCGACTCCACGTCCATCGCAATCTCGGCCGCCCAGCTGGCGTTGTAGGCCGGCGCAGTCGCCGTACGGCCACTGGTGGCGCCCGCATACACCACGCTGAAGGTGCAACCAGCCGCGGTGCTGGCCGCCGCCAGAGGCAGGCTGGCAGTCGCGGAAATGGTCACGCTGGTGCAGCCAGGCAGGTTCAGGCGAGAGCTGTAGGTGTTCAGGTCTGAAAACGTGTTCGGGTTGTGGTACGCGTCCACGATGTAGATGGTCTGGCCAGCGCCCAGGGCGGCACGCGCCGCCGCAGTGGACACCACGCCGGTGGCGCTGACCGCCGGCAACTTATAGGCGGCGCGGATCTGCGCCGGGGTGTAGACGGTGACGGTGGACGCAGCCCGCGCGCTGATGGTGCCGGCATTTTCCACTGCCAACCGGCGCGCCACTACCGCCTCGGAAGCCACGGTTTCGGGCAGCAAACGGGCTGTGACCATGCCTTCCATGGCGGGCAGCACGGTCTCGGTGCGCACTACGTCCGGGTCGCTAGGTACCAGGGACGGGTCGCTGATATCTACCGGCGCGGTATGGAAGGTGGGCAACACCTCGGTCGTCACGCTGGACAACGCAGCCACGGGGTCCGATTCCGCGCTAGCCGTCACATCACCGCCGCCACCGCCGCAAGCGCTCAGCACCAGTGCCGCCAGCAGAGACAAGCCGCCGCCTGCGCAACGTGCCGTGGAACGAGAAAAGGTATAAGTTTTCAGCATGTCGTCACCTTGGTTTACAAGAACAAAAGGGCGACAGTGCACAGAGAAGAGTTTGACGTCACTCTGTACGGCAACCCCGCTGGCATGGCGCTGGAACCCAGCACCGAAGCCCGGTGGCTTTGCGTCCCCGGCTTTCGCCAGGTTTGCCCTTGTCAGTTTTGCTTCACAGAAGCCGCCTACTGACCGCGGCACCAGGGCGAATTTCAGCCCCCGAAGTGCAAACGTAGTGTGTCAGAAAAATTCCTTTATGGCTGCGGGCATTTGTCACACCGCCTGGGATTTACAAAACCGTACACGCGGTATACGTCCCGAAAGCCGGGGCGCGCCCCTGCTCCCCCCGCTGCGCTATACCGCCAGTGCGACACCGTGGCGCAGCTTGAATACCGCCACCACGTCCACCAGTTGCTGCGCTTGCAGCTTCAGGCTATCGGCGGCAGCGGCACTTTGTTCGACCAGGGCGGCATTCTGTTGCGTGGCCTGGTCCATTTGCGTAACCGCCTCGCCAACCTGACTCACGCCCAGCGACTGCTCGGTGCTGGCGGAGCTGATCTCGCCCATGATGTCAGCCACACGGCGGATCGACGTCACCACCTCCTGCATGGTGGTGCCGGCCTGGTCTACCAGGCTGGTGCCCCGGGCTACCCGCTCCACACTGTCGTTGATGAGAAACTTGATCTCCTTGGCGGCTTCGGCCGAGCGGCCGGCCAGACTGCGCACCTCGCTGGCCACCACCGCAAAACCGCGCCCCTGTTCGCCAGCGCGAGCGGCTTCCACGGCCGCATTCAAGGCCAGGATATTGGTCTGGAAGGCGATGCCGTCGATCACGCTGATGATGTCGGCAATCTTGTTGCTGCTTTCGTTGATGCCCTTCATAGTCTCAACCACCTGGCCGACCACATCGCCACCGCGCATGGCTACGCTGGAGGCGTTCAGCGCCAGTTGGTTCGCCTGGTGGGCGTTATCGGCATTCAGCTTCACGGTACTGGACAGCTCCTCCATCGAGGCAGCAGTTTCCTCCAGCGCGCTGGCCTGTTGCTCAGTACGCGCGCTCAGGTCGTTATTGCCCTGAGAAATCTCGGCGCTGGCGGTGGCCACGCCCTCGGCGTTCTGCCGCACATTGCCCACTACCTTGGACAGACTGGTCTGCATGCCCTGCAGGGCGCGCAGCAGCTGCGAGGTTTCGTTCTCGCCAACCGCCTCGAACTCCAGACTCAGATCACCAGCAGCGACAGCACGCGACACGTCCACCGCCTGGTTCAGCGGGCGTGTGATCGAGCGCACCAGCAACCAACCCAGCGCGCACAGAAGTGCGATGGCCGCAGCCCCCAGGCTGAGCAGCATGAGCATGGCGGAATCGTAATTTTCCTGGGCCGAGGCTTCGGCATTTTTTCCATTCTTTGTCAGCACAGCCACCATTTCTTCGGCCGCGTCAGTCGCCGCCTGCTGCAGCGGTGCCACCGTGGTATGCAGCATCTGGGTTGCTTCGGTGTTCTTGTTCTCCTTGCCCAGCGCCACTACCTGGCTGGTAGGTGCCTGCAAGGCCTCCACCGCCAGCTCCAGCTTGCGCAGCGCCGCCACTGCTGCGGCGCTGATCACGGTGTCCTGCAGCTGCTTGTCCAGCTTCAGATAGCTGGCTTGCACATCCGCCAGACGGTCGGCCTGCTTCTGGATATCGGCCGCGCTTTCCAGCAGCACGATGTCACGCGCCACGATCGCCCGTACCCGCAGGTTGTCCTTCACATCCTTGACGTTCATCATCTTGGGCATGCGGTCGTTGGTCTGCTGGTTCAAGGTTGCGCGAATGGACGCCATATTGCTGGCACCCACCCAAACCATCGCCGCCATCAAACCGGCGGCCAAAGCGATACCGATGCCCAGGCGGGTGCTGATTTTCAAGTCGCTCAAGTTCATGTTTCGCTCCCAGTGAGGTGAACCACCGTTACGCCGAGGCACATCAGCCACACGCGCGCCCTTTCAACAAATTCTGCTATCAAAACTACAGTTTGGTGAAGTGGGTAAAGCCTGAGTAAAGACAGATATGCAGCGCTCTGCGCGCCTTCGAGCGCGAGCGACGGAGCGGCCTTTTACAATCGCGCCCTTTTTCCCCTGCTAGCGCTACAAAATGAATATCACGGTCAACGACGAACTGCTTGCCTACATCGACCCGCTCACCCCCGAGGAGCACGCCGCGCTGGAGCGCAGCATCCTGGCCGAAGGCTGCCGCGACGCGCTGGTGCTGTGGGGCGATGTGCTGGTGGACGGCCACAACCGCTACGGCATCTGCCAAAAGCACAACCTGCCCTTCAACACCATACAGAACGCGGCCTTCAAGACCATTGACGATGTGCACCTGTGGATGATTGACCAGCACCTGGGCCGGCGCAGCGTGTCCGACTTCCAGCGCGGCGTGCTGGCCCTGCGTAAAAAAGACATCCTGGCCGGGCGCGACCAGCCCGCGCCCGCCGAAGCCGTGGCCGACACCAGCGGCCCCGCGCCCTGGGAGGCACCTGCCGAAGCCCCGGCCACGCCTGCCGCCGAGCCCGCGCTGACCCGCGAGGCCCTGGCCAAGGCAGCCCGCGTCAGCAGCGCCACCATCAGCCAGATTGAGAAGATACAGAAAACCGCCACGCCCGAGCTGGTAGCCGCGGTGAAGTCCGGCACCATCTCCATCAGCACTGCCGCCACTGTGGCCACGCTGCCCGCCGAGGAACAACTGGCCGCTGCCGCTGGTGGCAAGAAAGAACTGCAGCAGGCCGCCCGCCAGGTACGCGCGGCCAAGGCGGTGGAGCGCACCGAGCCCGACACGCCCGAAGGCATCATCGCCAGACTGAAGCAAACCGTGGCCGAACTGACCGCAGAGAACGCCGCCCTGAAGGCGCACATCGCTGAACTGATGGCCTAAGCGGATACAAGCCCAAAAGGCTACTAGCGTAGGTAGAACCTGCGCTAGTAGCTACTTATTTAATAGCAAATACCTGTTAGCCTGCAGGCGCCCGGGACTGCTGCAACAAGTTGGCGGCGACTTGTAACTCTGCCTGCAACCATTGTTGGAAGGCCAGCAGCGGCGGCCAATCCCGGTATTCGGGCGGGTACACCAACCAATAGGCGTCGTACGCCTCGGTCGCCAAGGCCAGGGGAGACAACTGCACCAGCCGCCCATCACGCAGCGCGTCGGCGGCCACCAGCTCGCGGCCCAGCGCTATGCCCAGGCCCTGCTCGGTGGCCTGCAGCATCAGGCCCATATCATTGAACACCGCCACCGGCTGGATTCGGCAGGGATGGCCCGCCAGCGCGAACCAGGCCTCCCAGCACTCGCTGGTGCCGAGCAAGGGCTCGTGGACCCAGCTGGCGGGGCCGCTGCCGGCCAGGCGCTGGGCCATGGCCGGGCTGGCCACCACCACCTGCTGCGAATCGATCAGGCGGCTGCCCTCCAGCCCGCGCCACGGGCCTTTGCCCTGGCGCACCGCCGCGTGGAAGCCTTCGCGCGGCAAGTCCATGGCCTGCTGCGAGGTGTGCAACTCCACCGCCATGCCGGGGTGCAGGGCCCGCCAATGCGCCATGCGCGGCATCAGCCAGTGCTGGGCAAACGACGGCGATACGGTGATGCGCAAACGCTGCTCGGTGCCGGTGGAGGCCAGGGCCGCAGCCCGCATGCCCTCGTCGAGCTGGGCCAGCGCAGGCTCTACCGCTTGCAGCAGCGCGGCCCCAGCGGCATTCAGCACTACGCGGCGGCCCCGCCGGTCAAACAGCAAGAAGCCCAGTTGTTCCTCCAGCAAGCGGATTTGCTGGCTGACCGCACTGTGCGTGAGGTGCAACTGTTCACCAGCGGCGCGCAGGTTGGACAGCTTGGCCACAGCACAAAAAGTGGGCAGGGTTTGCAGGGGAATGCGGGGCATGCTGGTAAGTATAAGCATCCAGCCTTGGCAGAAATGAGCGCTTTTATAGAGACCAATGGATGAATATGCTTACCAGCGATCCATTTGAATGCCTGCCATGACGCTCTTCACCCTTGCACTTAAACGGCCTCTGGCCTGGCGCAGTAGCACCCAACTGCTGGCCCGGCTGTGGCAGCACTGCACCCGCCGCAGCCCGCCCGCCGCAACGCCCCTGGGCGAGCTCAGCAGCCACCTGCTGCGCGACATCCAGGCCCCGAGCCGCGTGCACGGGCAGGCACAGGAGCACAGCGAACTGGCCCGCTATGACAGGCAGCAAGCGCGGCGGGCATCCCGCTTGAACATATAGAAGAAAACCGGCTCTAGCGCAGAATTCACCTGCGGTTGCAGCTATTAAAACAGGAGTATCACCCACCTCTAGGCTGGGTGCCTAGTAGGTGGATGCAGGTTCACTGTCCACACCGAAAACACGCACGCAGTCGCGTCCGCTGACCTTGGCGGCGTACATGGCGGCGTCGGCACTGCGCAGCAGCTCGTCGGCGTCGACACCCGCTGCGGGGTACAACGCAATGCCTATGGATGCCCCCACCTGCAACTGGTGAGACTCGATCTCCATGTCCTCGGCCACACCATCCAGCATGCGGTAGGCCAGGCCCAGCGCGCTCTCCACGCCCTCCACCCGGTACTGCAGCACGGCGAACTCATCGCCGCCCATGCGCGCCACCAGGTCTCCGTCTCGGACGATCTGCCGCATGCGCTGGGCCAGCAAAGCCAGCACCTTGTCACCCACGGCATGGCCGTAGTTGTCGTTGATGGGCTTGAAGCGGTCGATGTCGATGAAGTGCACTGCAAAGCCGGTGGAGCTCGGGCCAAACACCTTGACGGCATGGTTCAGCGCCTCCAGGAAAGCATCCCGATTGACCAGCGAGGTCAGACCGTCATGCCGGGCCACATGGCGGATGCGCTCATCGGCACGTTTGCGCTCGGTGATGTCGGTATAGGTGCGCAGCACGCCGCCGCCCTGAATGGGCAGGCTGTTGACCTCGATCACCCTGCCGTCCGGGCGCTTACGGTCGTAGGAATAAGGTCGGCTGAAGTCGCCCCCGGTGCGCACGATCTCCACCAGCTCGGGCGGCACATGGACGAACTCGCCGTGCGCAGCCTGGTAGGCAAACACCGCATCCAAGGTGGGGCGGCTGTCCATCAGTTCCTTGGGCAAGCCCAACAGCTCCTGGGCACGCCGATTGCAGACCACCACCACCCGCTCGGCGCTGATGCGCATCACGCCTTGCAGCATGCACTCCAGCGTGGCCTCCAGCAGAGCCGATTTTTCCTGCAATATG
This sequence comes from Rhodoferax sp. GW821-FHT07F03, assembly GCF_059418745.1. Taxonomy (NCBI): domain Bacteria; kingdom Pseudomonadati; phylum Pseudomonadota; class Betaproteobacteria; order Burkholderiales; family Comamonadaceae; genus Rhodoferax; species Rhodoferax sp. GW821-FHT07F03. Next base: position 45,362 of record NZ_JBWKQM010000008.1, on the reverse strand, counting down.
GCTTCGCTGTCGCGGGCCCGGCGCTCGGCATCCTGCAGCTGCTGTTGCTGGTGCTTGAGCTGGGTGATGTCCATATGGGCAAAAAAACCCTTGCCATCCAGGCTGCGCTGGGCGACGACGCGGCTCCAGCGTCCATCGGGCAAGGGCACTTCAACAGGTATGCCCTGGTAGCGCGTGCCTTCGGCCAGGGTCAGCAAGCCCTCCTGGAACAAGGCGCCGTCCTGCGCTTCGCGCCCCTTCCACAAGTTGCGGTAAAGGTTCTCGAAGCGCAGGCCGACCGCCGCATTGCGCCCCGATAACCCGTACAGCAGCACAAAAGGCTCGTTGACCCATTCGATACGTTCGTCCGCACCGGTAACCATGATGCCGTCCGGCAGCTTGTCGAACAGGCCCGCACCGTCGATGGATGGCGCATCGGCCGTGCCCAGAATGGAGGTACCCAGCCCGCCAGTGTTCAGGTCGTGCGCGCGCCAGATACGGATGCGCCCCACCTCCGGCAGGGGCAGGGACGACACCCACAGGCGCACACCCCGGTGTACGAACGAATACGCGCGCTGCTGCACCCGGTGGCGCGCAATGCCTCTGGTGATGTAGTCGTCTATGGCCGGCAGTTCCTCCGGCGGCAGGCGCCCCTGGTAGAAGCGCCGCAGGTTGGCCGCGTAGGGCTCCCCCGCATGGATATGGGCCGCGTGCTCCGGGAAGAATTTGAGAAAGCTGCGGCTCCACAGCAAGGTGTTGTCGGCGTCGTCAAACACGCAAGTGGCGATGCCCAGGCCGTCCAGCGTGTCGGCCACTGTCTGCAGCAGAGGCAACACGCTAGCCATCCACCCGCCCTGTGCCGACACGCTGTGCCGCGCGGGGGCGCCAACCCGGCTGCCGTGCGTGCAGCCGCTGGTAAGGCTTGCTTGTCTGGGCGCAACTGACACGCCCCCTGCGGTCTATTCTGCTCATGGCCAAAATGTACCCGAGTCGCCCATGCTTGCACCGTGCTGCGTGTAAAACCAAACTCTGCCCTGCCCTCTGCGTCTCTTGCACAAAAAAATACCGCGACGCCGGATTCACCTGCGGCATCAGCTACATTTTTAATAGCACGCTACTGCCCGCCCTCTTTGGGCGCTAAGTCCACGCCGCTGAGTTTGGCGATGTACTCGGGCAGCATGGGCACATAGGCCTGGTCCCCGCCGTTCTTCAAGGCCAGGGCAAAGGAATTCTTGACCGCATTGCCCAGGCTGTTGGAGATACCCGCCGCGTCGGCCATGGACTCCAGATAGCGCAAGTCCTTGAAGGCGTTGTGCAGAGTGAATTTGTGGGCCTCCTTGTTGCCCTCCAGCACATAGCCCATGAAGGTCTGGTAGAAGCCGCAGTCCATGCGGCCGCCGCGTATCACCGAGTCAAACCGCTCCGGCCCAATGCCCACCGCCTGCGCCAGCGTCATGGCCTCGGAATACAGCGCCGCATAACCCAGCGACAAAAAGTTGTTGACCAGCTTCATACGGTGGCCGTCGCCCAGCCCGCCGATGTGCACGATGCGCCCGGCCCAGGTGGCCAGCACCGGCTGGATGCGGGCGAAGGTGGCGGCATCCGCCCCCACCATGGTGTCCAGCGTGCCATCCCAGGCTTCTTTGGGCGTGCGGCCCAGCGGCGCATCCACCAGCGTGGCGCCCAGCGCCGCGATTTCCGCCGCCAGCGCCACGGTGGACACCGGGTCGGAGGTCGAGCAATCCACCACCACCGCACCAGGCTGCAGACCGCCCGCCAGGCCGTTCGGCCCGCGTAGCAACGCCTCCACATCGCGTGAGCCGGTCACGCACAAGAAAATGACCGTTGCCTGGGCGGCCAAGGCTTGTGGTGACGCCGCCACCTGGGCGCCGCGCTGCTGCAAGTCTTCCAGCGCGGCCGACGGGCGGCGGGCGTAGACGGTGAGCGCATAGCCCTTGTCCACAATGTTCTTGGCCATGCCGTGGCCCATCAGGCCCAGGCCAATAAAACCAATGTGCTCTCGCGTCTGTTCCATGGATGTCTGCCTTTGCTTTGATCTGAGCAGGGTTTGTACCCCATCCAAACGCTGTCGGGTACTTGCCCAGGCCCGTTACACCAGTGTCACAATGTAAACAGGGTCGGAAATGTTGCCGTTTCCAGCAGACGAATAACAAGGGATCGCCCAGATCTCCAACGATGGCAAGCGTGACAGAACTGCATATGTTTAGGGACGCTCTGCGCCACTCCCCGCGGTCTGTGGCAGCACGGCCTTGGGCGGTCTGCTGCCTCGCATTTCTGGCCAATAGCTACGGCTATCGGCTGCAAAATGCACCTTGCATCCCATCCAGATCTGCGCCACCACATTCTCGTCAGAGTTATGCAGAGCATCGCTAACGTGCTGGCACGCTTTCGCCGGTTCATGGCGCCGTACGAGGCGGAAGAACCCCTGGCCGCCAGTTTCCGCGCCAAGCAACTCCAGGCCGTGCTGGGCCTGACCCCGTTGGCCATGCTGGTCAACTTGTTCAACGCTGCCGTCGTCATGTCCCGCATGCCCACCCATGCCCAATGGCTGTGGCTCTGGTTCCTGGCCTTGCTGGTATTTGCCGGCCAGGGCCTGAGGGCCTGGTACCGCACACGCAACCGTCCGCCCCGGCCCCGGGCTTCGCTGAAAGCCATGCGGCGCGCACTGCGCCACGCTGCCGGACTGGGTGCGTTGTGGGGCCTATTGCCCGCGCTGCTGCTGCCCGGCGCGGCGCCACAAGACCAGCACATGCTGACCATCATTTCCTGCGGAATGATCTGCGCGGGCGGCTTTGCCCTGGTGACCGTACCCGCAGCGGCAATGTCCTATGTGGGCATTCTGACTCTGGGCTCCGCCATCGGCCTGCTGCGCATCGCGCTGCCGGGTGCGCATGTGCTGCTCTACCTGCTGCTGGTATACAGCCTGGTGGTGGTCGCCTCGGTGCGCGTCATGGCCCGCTCCTACGGCTCGCGCCTGGTGGCCGAAGCCGACGCCGCCCACAAAGAGCAGATCGTTGGCCTGCTGCTGCGCGACTTCGAAGAAAACTCCAGCGACTTTCTGTGGGAGCTGTCACCCAGCGGGCAACTGGGCCGCACCTCCAGCCGGCTGTCCAAAGCCCTGCAATTCGACCCGCTGCAAGACGCTGACCAAAGCCTGGTTACGCTGATTGCACGCACCCAGGCCGCCTACCCCCAGGCGCCCGACGACACCGCGCAGTACCTGGACAAACTGCAGGAGGCGCTGGCCACACCCCAGCCCTTCCGCGACCTGGTTGTACCTGTAATACTCAACGGCAAGCAGCGCTGGTGGGCGCTAACCGCCAAGCCTGTATTCCTGCTGGGCCAAGCAGGCCAGGCCGACCAGAACCAGCACGGCTGGCGCGGCGTGGGTGCCGACATCACCGACCGCAAGCACGCCGAAGACGAAATGCACCGCCTGGCGCATTTCGACGCACTCACCGGCCTGGCCAACCGCCGCCATTTCCAGCACCGGCTGCAGCAGTTGTGCACCCAGAACGGTGGCACCCCGGGCAGCGCAGCACTGCTGTGCATCGACATGGACAACTTCAAGCGCGTGAACGACGCCCACGGCCATGCCAACGGTGACCTGCTGCTGAAGACCGTGGCCCAACGCATGGTCGGCGCCATCCGGGCCCGTGACATGGTCGCCCGCCTGGGCGGAGATGAATTCGCCATACTGCTCGACGGCATCGCCCAGCCCGACGAAGTGCGCCTGTTCACCGAGCGCCTGATGCAGACCATAGAGCAGCCCTGCAACCTGTCCGGCATACGCTGCACGCCGCACACCAGTATCGGCATCGCCCTGCTGCCGCAGGACGGCCGGCACGCCGACGAAGTACTCCACCACGCCGATCTGGCGCTGTACGAGGCCAAGGCCCGTGGCCGGCGGCAGGCCCATTTTTTCTCACCGGCCATGGACGAAAAATCCCGCCGCCGCATCGCCCTGGAAGACGATCTGCGCCACGCCTTGCAACAGGGCGAGTTGCATCTGGTCTACCAGCCCCAGGTCTCGCTCACCGGCCAGCAGATGACGGGCGTGGAAGCCCTGCTGCGCTGGTCCAGCATGCGCTTTGGCAGCGTCTCGCCGGCAGAATTCATCTCCATCGCCGAAGAAGCCGGGCTGATCAGCGACATCGGTCTGTGGGTGCTGGAAACCGCCTGCCAGGCGGCCCGCCAGTTGCCCGATGCACTGCTGATGGCGGTCAACCTGTCGGCCAGCCAGTTTGACGACGCGCTGCTGGTGGACAAGATACTGGCCGTGCTGGAAAGAACCGGCCTGGACCCGCAGCGGCTAGAGCTGGAGATCACCGAGTCCGTCTTTCTGGCCGACACCGACGACGTGCTGGCCGCACTACACCGCCTGCGCAGCGCCGGCATCCGCATTGCGCTGGACGATTTCGGCACGGGCTACTCGTCACTGGCCTATTTACGCAGCTTCCCGTTCAACAAGCTAAAGATCGACCGCTCTTTCGTCATGCACATTGGCGACAACGCGGAGTCGGATGCCATCGTGCGCTCCGTCATCGACCTGGCCAGCGGCCTGCACATGGTCACCACGGCCGAGGGCATAGAAACCGCCGAACAATGCCAGCGCCTGACACAGCTGGCCTGCACCACCGGCCAGGGCTACTACTTTGCCCGCCCACTGAGTCTGGCCGCCGTACTGGAGCGGCTGGCGTAACCTCTGCAGTGAACCAGCGGCCAAGAAGAACAAGAACGCGGCAGCTGTGTCCCGCCTCGCTGCACTAGGTCCGTTACAAAATCAGTACAACAAAAAAAGGGCTGCAGCGCATAATTCTTCAGCGCCAGTAGCTATTTTTATCATAGCAACTGAAGCAATATCGGCGCGCACGCTACCGTACGTGCCGACCGCCGACAGGGCATCTACCGTAGCCCCACAGGCAGGGATTCTCCTGCGGGCTCCGTACCAGGACAGGCTATGAAGATAATTGGCATTTCCGCCTCGCGCCGCCGCTTTTTGCGCGGCGCTGTCAAAACCGCACCGGCGCTGGCGACGCTGGGCAGCACACTCGGCCTGGCCAGTTCAACCCCTGTCGGCAGCAGCCCTGCCAGCTACAGCCCAGGCTATTTCACCCCACAGGAATGGCAGCTGCTGTCAGCCCTGGTGGAGCGCCTGATCCCGGCCGATCCCACTGGCCCCAGCGCCACCGAGGCCGGTGTACCCGAGTTCATCGACCGGCAGATGGACCAGCCCTACGGCCATGGTGCGCTGTGGTTCATGCAGGCGCCGTTCGTGCCCACCGCCGCCGATGAATTCGGCTACCAGTTGGCGCAAAGCCCGCGCGAGCTGTACCGCCAGGCCCTGGCTGCATTGGCACAGGCCATACAGCAGCAACACAGCAAACCTTTCACCGATCTGACCCCGGCCGAGCAGGACGCGGTGCTGACCGGGCTGGAAGCCGGCACGCTGGCCATAGGCACAGTGCCGCCCAAGACCTTCTTCGCGCAGCTGCTGACGAATACCCGCGAAGGCTACTTCTGCGACCCCAAGCATGGCGGCAACAAGAACATGGCAGCCTGGAAGATGGTCGGCTTTCCGGGCGCGCGCGGCGACTACATCGACTGGGTAGACCAGTACGCAACCAGGTACCCGCTGCCGCCGGTGTCCAGTTCGTAAGCCATGAGCGATACCGTCAAGAAACCCGCGGTCGATGTCGTCATCGTCGGCTTTGGCTGGACCGGCGCCATCATGGCGAAAGAACTCACCGAGGCCGGCCTGAAAGTCGTAGCCCTGGAGCGCGGCCCCTACCGCGACACCTACCCCGACGGCATCTACCCCACAACGCTGGACGAGCTGACTTTCGTGCAGCGCGGCAAGCTGTTCCAGAACATGGCGAAGAGCTCGTTCACCTTCCGCCACGGCGTGGCCGATGTAGCGGTGCCCTACCGGCAGATCGGCGCCTTCAAACCCGGCGAAGGCGTGGGCGGCGCCGGCCTGCACTGGTCGGGCCAGCACTGGCGTGTGACACCCGAAGAGCTGCAGCTGAAAACCCATTACACCCAGCGCTACGGCAAGAACTTCATCCCTGACGGTATGACCATCCAGGACTTCGGCGTGAGCTACGCCGAGCTGGAGCCGCACTTCGACTTTGTTGAAAAAGTCTTTGGCACCTCCGGCCGCGCCTACAAGGTCAAGGGCCAGGTGGTCGGAGAAGGCAATGTATTCGAGGCCGACCGATCCGACCACTACCCGCTGCCACCGCAAAAAGTGCCCTACACCGCCAGCCTGTTCATGCAGGCAGCGAAGGAGGTCGGCCTGCACCCCTTTGTCGAACCTTCGTCCAACGCCTCCGGCCCCTACACCAACCCCTATGGCTGCCAGATGGGGCCATGCAATTTCTGCGGCTTCTGCTCGGGCTTTGCCTGCTACAACTACTCCAAGGCCTCGCCGAACGTGAACATCATGCCGGCGCTGCGGCTGGCCGCCAACTTCGAGCTGCGTGCCGACGCGAATGTGCTGCGCATCAACCTCGACGCCAGCGGCAAGCGCGCTACCGGCGTCACCTATGTGGACGCCACCGGCAAGAGCTTCGAGCAACCCGCCGACCTGGTAATCGCCAGCACCTTTGCCTATAACAACGCGCGGCTGTTTTTGCTGTCTGGTATTGGCAAGCCCTATGACCCTGTGAGTGGCGAAGGCGTGGTGGGCCGCAACATCGCCTACCAGATGATGTCCACGGTGCAGATGTTCTTCCCACCCGGCACCAACACCAACCCCTTTATCGGCGCCGGCGGCACCGGTGTGGCGGTGGACGACTACAACGCCGACAACTTCGACCACGGCCCGCTGGGCTTTGTGGGCGGCGCGCCGGCCTGGTGCAACCCGGCCGGTGTGAAACCGATAGGCGGCATACCGGTACCCACGGGCACGCCAAACTGGGGGGCGGGTTGGAAGCGCGCGGTGAAAGACAACTACCTGAACACCGTGTCGTTCGACGTGCACGGCGCCAACATGGTCTACCGCGACTGCTATGTCGATCTGGACCCGACCTACACCGACCACTACGGCCAGGCGCTGATGCGCTTCACCTTCGACTGGAAAGACAACGACATCAAGATGAGCCGCTACGTCACCGGCGAGATGCTGAAAGTGGCCAAGGCCATGAACCCGCAATCCATCAAGGTTAGCCAGAAGAATTTTGGCGACCACCTGGACCTGCGCGCCTACCAGACCACGCACTGGGCCGGTGGTGTGGCCATGGGCGAAGACCGCAGCACCAGCGTGCTGAACCGCTATCTGCAAAGCTGGGACGTGCCGAATGTGTTTGCCGTCGGCTCTGGTGTGTTCCCCATCGGCATAGGTTACAACCCGACCGGCCTGGCCACCGCACTGACCTACTGGGCCGCCAAGGCGATACGTGAACAGTACCTGAAAGACCCTCGCCCCCTGGTAGATGCATGATGGCCCGCCCCACCCAGCGCCCCACCCTGCTACTTGCTGCCGCACTGGCTTTGGCACTCTGCGCCGGCGCAGCGCAGGCCGCGGCCCCTGTCGATGCCCAACTGCTAGCCAAGGGCGCCTACCTGGCCCGCGCCGGTGACTGCATCGCCTGCCACAGCGCCACACCGGACAAGCCATTTGCCGGCGGCCTGCCCATGTCTACGCCGGTGGGTGCCATCTACTCCACCAACATCACACCCGACAAAACCGCCGGCATCGGCGACTGGAGCTATGAAGACTTCGCCAAGCTGATGCGCACCGGCGTCACCAAGGCCGGCTACACCGTCTACCCGGCCATGCCCTACCCGTCTTTCTCGCGCCTGGGCGAAGACGATCTGCAGGCGCTGTACGCCTATTTCATGCATGGCGTGCAGCCCGACCCCACGCCGAATAAAAAGGCCGACATTCCCTGGCCTCTATCGATGCGCTTCCCGCTGGCACTGTGGCGCATGGTGTTTGCGCCACAGCCGGCCCCCATGAGCGTGCCGCAAAGCCCGCAGCCGAATCTGCTGCGCGGCGCCTATCTGGTGCAGGGCCTGGGCCACTGTGGCGCCTGCCACACGGCGCGCGGCGTGGCCTTTCAGGAAAAGGCTCTGAGTGATACCGGCAACAGCATCTACCTGGCCGGCGGCGGCGCGGTTGACGGCTGGGTCCCACCGTCCCTGCGCAACAGCCACGGCGGCGGCCTTGCAAGCTGGAGCGGGCGTGACATCGTGGATTTTTTGAAAACCGGACGCAACCAGCGCAGCGCCTCGTTTGGTGGCATGAATGACGTGGTGGCGCATTCCACCCAGCACCTGACCGACGCCGACCTGACCAGCATCGCGCTCTACCTGAAGTCCTTGCCCACCAGCGCACCCGCGCCAGCAGCGTATGTAGCCGACCCGCGCGTGGCGCAGGAGCTGCACAACGGCGTGGTGAACAGCCGCGGCGCACAAATCTACCTGGACCGCTGCGCCGGCTGCCACCGATCCGATGGCCAGGGTGCTGCCAAAACCTTCCCGGCGCTGGCCGGCAATGCGCTGCTACAGACCGCAGACGCATCAAGCAGCATCAAGATCGTGCTGTCCGGCAGCGCCATGCCCGCCACGCAGACCGCGCCCTCGGCCTTCACCATGGCGCCATACGCCGGGTTGCTCAGCGACGCCGACATCGCCGACGTCGTCAGCTTCATCCAGACCAGTTGGGGCAACCAGGGTGGTGCGGCCACAGCGCGCCAGGTGGCGGCCCTGCGCAAGACATCGCCGCCCGTGCAAGCCGCGACCGTGGCCACGTCTGCGCCGGGCCGGCCGGACACCTTGGCGCCGCGCCCGGCAGCCAGCAACGCTGTGCCTTAGCCATTCAAAGGAAATCGGGCTCTAGCGCAGGTAGCACCTGCGCCAGCAGCTACTTTTTCAATAGCATGCGTTAACCGCGCCAATGCTTACCAGCGCTGGTGCACCAGCGGTTTGGCAAAGCGCTCATACACACCCGCGATGGCCTGCATGGTGCCGTCGGTCAGCGGCGGCAAGTCGGCGGCGGCCACGTTGTCGGCCACCTGGATAGCGCGCTTGCCACCGGGGATGGAGCAGGTCACCGCCGGGTGCATCTGTATCCAGCGCAGCGCCATCTGCGGCATGCTCTGGCCCGCGGGCACCAGGGGTCGCAGCGCGTCCACGGCTTGCAGGCCTACGTTGTAATCCAGCCCAGAGAAGGTTTCACCTTTGTCGAAGGCCGCGCCCTCGCGGTTGAACTGGCGGTGGTCGTCCGCGGCGAAAGTGCTGTCCTTGGTCAGCTTGCCACTCAGCAGACCACTGGACAGCGGCAGCCGCGCGAGAATGCCCACGCCGCGCTTTTGCGTTTGTTCGAACAACAGCTCGGCCGGGCGCTGGCGGAAGATGTTGTAGATGATCTGCACCGACTGCACGCCGGGGAATTCAATCGCCTTCAGCGCCTCCTCCACCTTCTCCACACTCACGCCGTAGTGGCGCAACTTGCCTGCCTTCACCAGGTCGTCCAGCACGCCAAACACTTCGGGCATGTAGAACACCTCGGTTGGCGGGCAGTGCAGTTGCAGCAGGTCCAGCGCCTCGGTGTTCAGATTCACCAGGCTGCGCTCGACAAAGGCGGTCAGGTTTTCGCGGTTGTAACCAGCCGCCACATGCGGGCTCAGGCGGCGCCCCGCCTTGGTGGCAATGTAGAAGGGTTCGCTACGCTCGCGCTTGAGCTGGGCCAGCAGCCGTTCGCTGCGGCCATCGCCGTATACGTCGGCGCTGTCGAAGAAGTTCACGCCCATATCCAGCGCTTTGTGCAGCGCGCCCATGGACTCTGCGTCATCCACATCGCCCCAGGTGCCGCCAATGGCCCATGCGCCGAAGCTGACGGTCGAAATATTCCAGCCAGTGCGGCCGAGAGGACGGTATTGCAAGATGGGTCTCCTTGTTGGTTCGGGCGGCAAGTATCGCACCTTGGGCCATTTAGTGCGACGCTTCAACAATAGACCCTAAAGCCTGGTTAACGCTGGCAAACACTACGCATCCAGCTACGCTTTAGATAGCAAACAGCCGATGCCGCCAGGCGCCTCCGCGCACGGCTGGAGCCTGTGGCTCTTTCGCCATGCCTTGATCTGCATCAGTGTGGCCCCAGGTGCATAGGAGGACCATCAGGTCCAAGGAGTCCCACCATGCAACACCTCACCCCGGAACAACGGGCCACCCTGAACCGCGTATTGCAAGAACGCCGCCGTGCGCTGGAGGGTGAATTGGCCGACCACCGGCAAGATCTGGCCGCATTGGCCCCAACGCTGGCAGAGCGCCCACAAAACAGCAGCGCCTACCCGGCCAACGCAAACGACCGCGAGGTCGAAGCCGCTTTGTCCGATATGGACTCGGCTGAACTGGTTGCCGTGCAGCGTGCCCAGCAGCACCTACAGGACGACAGCTTTGGCATCTGCGTGGACTGCGCACAACCCATCCCGTTTGCACGTTTGATGATTGAGCCCGAAGCCCTGCGCTGCGTGGCCTGTGCCTCCATTTTTGAAAGGAAACTCTGACATGCCACTATTCCACGCCGTAGTCTGGACCGACCACCAATCCGCCCAGGTCATCCAGTTCGATGCCGAGCAAGTGCTGCCGCAAAAGCTCCACTCCCATAGCTACGACACCGCCCAGCACGGCAGCGCCGTGCGCTCACAGCACGAGTTCTTTGGCCATGTATGCGATGTGCTGGACGGCATCAGCCAGGTGCTGGTCACCGGCTCACATACCTCCATCGCCGACTTTCGCCACTATGCCGACAAACACAAGCCCGCAACCGCGCAGCACATCATCGGCTATGAGATAGTGGACCATCCCACGGACAAGCAGCTGGTTGCCCTGGCCCGCAAGGCGTTTGACAAACACAACCTGATGGACGGTGTGCCTACTGCAGGGTGAAGCGGGGTGAACTGCCACGCCCCCTCCGGGGCTGGGAGCGGGTAAGTCATACCGACCCGCTTCCGACGTGGGCAGCGCCAACATAATCTACGGCAGTGCAGCCATGCCCAACGGGGCACCATGGGCAAGCCTTAGCAACTTGATGAATATTGGCTAATTCACCAGCGGCTGGAATTCAACCCGGTAAACACTCAACTCCATCAAAGTGTGCTGTTGCTGGTGGGAACAAGTTTGATCAGCGCTCCGCGCAGCTCCCTGAGCCTGGGCGGCTTGCTCAGCACACAGTCCACGTTCGCGGGTCCAACGCCGTCAGAAACCAATCGCTGCCCCCAACCCGTCAGCAATATCACGGGCGTTGACGGCGACAAATATTTGATGGCAGTAGCGACCTTATGCCCATCTACATAAGGCATTCCAAGGTCCGTAATCACAATCGCGAATGACTCGCCCTGCTCCTGTGCACTATGGAACGTATTAATGCCGGCTTGACCACCATCAGCAGAAACCACCGTATGCCCATCAAACGCCAAAATATCGCGCAGCGATCTCAGCACCAAAGGGTCGTCGTCCACGATCAGTATCCGCAAATGTGACGGCGCACTCTTTTCGTCGGCATGAGATGCAGTTTCTGCAACATCTGAAGGAACAAGAAAGCCCAAACGCACCGTTGTCCCGACGGCCAATTTCGACTCCAATTCGACGCTGGCGCTGTGCCGCTCCACCATGCCATAGACCATTGCCAGCCCCAATCCTGTTCCACGCTCTCCTTTTGTCGTGAAAAATGGTTCCAAGCAACGTTTACGCGTGTCCTCATCCATCCCGATCCCAGAATCGCTCACTTCGATAAACACATGTCTTGAGACGATCTGCCTATCCCGGTCCTCAACCCCCGCAACCCTGGTGCGAAGTGTCAGCGTGCCACCATCAGGCATTGCATCGACCGCATTGAAAATAAGATTCGTCAATGCCTCCCGTATTTCACCCTCGACTCCCATAAAGAAAGGAAGATCAGGGTCAAGTTCGGTCCGCAGCTCAATCACAACACCCCGTTGCTGTGGCATATCGCTCCAGCGCGCTCGCGTCAGGTCGGCCACCTGCTGGATCAGGAGATTGGCATTTACCGGACTCAAAGTTAGCTGCGTTTCACGTTGCCGATAAAACTCCCTCATCCGAGCGACCGTTGCGGCCACATCGTCAATGGCCCGCTGGATCACCTCCAAATGGTTGCGGCCACGGTTGCTCAGGTTGGGCTCAGTTTCCAGCAGCAACTCCGTGTATAGCGCGATTGGAGAAATAGCATTATTGATATCGTGCGCAATCCCACTGGCCATTTGACCCAGCGCACGCAACCGTTCTTGCTGCATCACCGATTGCTGCGTCTGACGTAGATCGTCATAGGCTTGCTGCAAAGCGGTATACAACTGCGCTTGGTTGGCAGCGAGCGCAACGTGCTCACACAATTGCCGGAGGAATTCACACTCACCACTACTAAAACTGTTCGGCTGTTGTCGCGCAACGACCAAGACACCAAACACCGTACTTTCCACCAGCAGCGGAGCCATCACCAATGCGCGCAAACCACCTTTGGCTAGACGTTGTGGAAAAGGAAAATCTACTCCACTGATATCACCCTCGTATACCAGTTGCCCTTTCATGCACAGGGATAGGCCATTCGTGTCTATGGAAATGCGGGCGTTCTCCTCCAAAGAGAGTTGATGCATCAGCGCTTCGCTGCGCAGTCCCACACAGGTAACGATCAGCACATTTTGTGGTTGGTCGTATACGCAGAGGCAGACAAAATCCATCGGCAGTTGGTCCTCCAGGCTACGGATAACCACCTGAAAGATACTTCGTAAATCTTGGCGTGCGCCCGTAGAACGGGTAATCTGATGCAGCAGATTCAACCGCTCAAGTTGCGCATGTGCCTTTTGCTCAGCCTGTTGACGAACCAGAATTTCAGATGCGAGCGTCTCATTGGCGTTGAGCAGTTCATCTCGTGAAACGGTGGTTAACTTCAATTTTTCCGTCATGCCGTCAAACGCACGAGCGAGTTCGCCAATTTCATCTTGCGAAGCCGCGCCTAAGACAAAATCAAGATTACCTTCACCAACCACCTTCGTGCCTTCACGAAGTCTCTCGAGCGGTCGCGTTACGCTTCTCAACGTGATAAAGATAGTAAAAGCAATAGCCAGCACAACCAACAGGCCAAACGCAATCACCGTAACATTCGCTCTGTGTTGCGCATCAAGCACAGCATTGCGACTACGCTCCGACAAAACCAAAGCGTCAGAAATCATGGCTTGGGTTTTGTTTGATATCTGTCCAGACAATCTGGACTCCAACTCCTCAAGTATTTCTCTTCGACCCTGATCGTTTTCGAGTTCATGGCGATTCGCCACTAATAAACCGAACAATCTTCCAACGTCTTCTTGGTTGCGTCGAAGATCTCCAATAATTTCTGCATCGTCTAAATCATTTGAGCCCATCGTTTCCGCAAGAAATTTGGAAAAAGAAGCAGACTTCAATTGCCATTGTTCCTGTGCACGCTCTTCATGGTGAAGCTCATATTCCATCGAAAGATATCGGAGAGCGGTAACTGCACGTAAAACCTCACCGGCTTGCTCATTTTTTACAAGCTCCCTCTTCATTTGTGAAGTTGTAAATAGTAAAACGCCCACAATGATGGCGACCACTACCCCACAAAATAGCTCAATAAGTTTTAGTCGTGTAGAGATTTTCACGGTAAAACTCTCAATGAATAACTGTCACGGCGGATGGGTTGACGAATTCCAATCCACCAATATACATATTATTCAAATAATTTGGCACCTTCAGTTTATCGGTCATTTTTTTCTTTATGGCCCAACGAGCCTCATCCTCCAAGGCCAATATCAATCCTTGATCCAAAACAATATCAAACTGATATGACGACCAATCAGCCCTCAGTTTTTCAATTTGAATTTTTGTAGCCTTAGAGACAATTTTCTGAGCGACCTCTGGATTATTGTTGCATATTTTTGCTGCATGAATCAATGCACCTAAAACCTTCTTTACAGTTTCAGGATGCTGCGAAACATAGTTCTGCGTTCCAACCATGTTATAGATGCTTTCATATACATCCTGACCATAAAAAACAACACCATTATTTCCAAGTTTCTCCATCGCATTGCCTAAATATGGTTCCCATATAGCAACTGCATCCACCTTTCCTTCTGCAAGTGCAGCAGGCAATTCCTCCGGCTTATAGTTATGCACTGTCACTTCAGTTGCCAGCAATTTTTGCCGATTAAGAAATGCGTCCAAAGTAAAGTGAGCCGATGTACCTAGAGGAACACCAACATTTTTCCCTTTTAGATTGCTAGGCACATTGATTCCTCTGTCTTTTCTGCCAACAATTCCATGGTCTTTTTCTCCCGAAAAAATTGTTGCAATTACAGAAATTGGGGTTGCATCCAAACCAGCAAACATTACAGGAATATCGGCAACCGTACCTAAATCAGCATTCTTTTGAGTAATCGCTGCCATGGCAGCTTTTCCACTGGTATAAGGTTTAATTGAAACCTGAAGTCCTTCATTTTTAAAAAAACCCTCTTCCTGGGCAACAATGACGGAACAACTACCCACATATTCAGTATTCACGGCCAAAACAACTTGCTCGGACTGCAAATTCGCTGACACCAGAGATGCATATTTGAACCAAATAAAAACCCCAAACAACACGGCCAACAACAAACTAACTCCGCCCACCAGCATAAATATGGAGGCTTTTCGCATACCAGGTGTCTGTATCTCTTTCATCATCGAGGTGCCCTCAAAGCATTTATAACCTTTAAACAGGCGATTGCCGCCTTATTTCCGACATCCTTTTCTTCATGCCAGGCAGACACGGAGACTGCAACAATATTTGCAAAAGAAAGAGTTTTAAAAAGAGCCTCAATCTCTGAATACGTTGGGCCATTTTTCACATGATACTTTAGAGCAGGAGTTTCCGCCTCTGCATCCACCACATCGGTATCCCAATGAATATATAGGCTTTCATCGGAATTAAAATTCTTGAGAACCTCCGAAATACCACAAACAGTAATTTCAGAATTGTGCAATGCATCTTTTTCAGAAGCATCAAGATCGCGGGCATCTGATAATATGATTTTATTTTCAGCATAAGGGGTAAAGCCGATATCCGCAAACATCGAATTTAAGGCCTTATAATGGGAACCACCGTGCTCAATTCGACCAACCAACATAGCCAGTGGCATGCCTCCAATATATTTTGTGATCGATGTCTCCCAAGTATGAAAATCACCATGGGCATCCAACCAAAGAATACGATCTGGTGTTTTTCCAGCCTTTTGCAAGCCGCTTAAAACACCCAATGTAGAAACACAATCTCCAGCAACGCTAATGGGACGCAAACCCATGCTTGCCAATTCTTTCACTTTATTTGATAGCACACGATAAATCCCACCCATTCTTCGTAGCTTTTCATCTGGATCATCAATACTTACTTTGTCCAGTTCAGAAACAGCAAGCACGTCCCAAACATGATCGTCTAACTCTCGAAGACGACAAAGACCATCACGTCTTTGCCCCATTAAGAACGGAACAATCAAATGATTGTTCATAACCAGGTTTCCGAGTTCATCTCATAACCCAACAAACCCATCATGCTAGCAACCTCTTCTCGGCGACCTAGCGTAAGCAGCAAATCATTCCTTTTTCTCCATCGCTTCAGTGCTGGAGTCTCGGTTGCCATTAAAACAGGGAGATCATTTAGGACCTCCATTTCATGCAACCCTAAGTATTTTTCAATTCTTTTAACCACCGCAAGTGGTGTCATCAAAAAATCCTCAAAAGCAACCCGAAGAGCATCTACACCACTAGAAATAATAGCTTGGTGTGAAGACAACCATTGATTAAGGCAAACATTCTCCAATTTTTCATTTTGGAAATCTCTCCAATTCGGTGGCAAATCAAACTTCCACCACGATTTTCCAAACGGAACGCAATCAGAGTAACCTTCGATATTTAAACTTAGCCCATATTTTCTTAAGTCATGGGAAAAAAACCCCACAGGAGACAACCAACCATCCATTAAACCATTGACAGACTGCGCATACCCACGCGTCAAGTGAATATATTTAACGATGGCATTCGGAAAAATATCCTCATACATTCCGATTCGGTAAACATCCGGTGGAGTTTTAAAAAGCAAAACTTTACTCTCAACATCCTCAGAACCAAATGGTCTCCGTTTAATTCTGGGCATGACAAATGGGGGCTCCTCAATTTTCAAGCACTCATCAAACCAGAGGTTTTCATTTGCAGATAAATTTCCATCGTAATAATTGATTCGCCAAGCCTCATTCTCAAAAACCTTGGATAGAACAAATTTATCTAGATCACGCTCATTTTCTATATGAGCCCAATTTTTATTTTCATCAAAAATACTGCGTAAAATACGAAGAAGATCCTCAAAGCCAGCACTCTTCGAAAACTTCACAGGAAATTGCAACAAAAATCTTTTTGCATATTTCTTTACCAGAAAATTTGCACCGGGAACATCATCCGAAAAGGTAGAAAGCTCGTCGAAAATATTGTCAATCAAACATTTTTTATTATTTAAATTACCAATCGCATCACTATCCGAGTTATACCCAAAGCCATTTTCTGTTAATACAAGAAAAGGCTCAATCTCACCATCCAATGAAGCGACGCCAGGATGCGATTCCAATGCATTTTTTAACAAACTTGACCCTGATCGAGGGCTACACAAAATCACAGCAACTCTTTTCACTAAAACATTCAGCTCGGAATGCTGAATATTTCGAGCTGCATTCACGGCTTTAATGAGATCACCCGGCATCATTCCACTTTTGCCACTCTCTTCATAAGAAACGCGTGAAACACTTTGGTTTCTGATTTATCGGCCGACTCACGCCCTATCGCCTTCACGGAAAATCCAGCCTCTTTGGCAAGTTTTTTTACTCGTTCCGTTTCTCCAAAATTGGAATGTATAAAATATATACGACCATTTGGATTCAAATGCTCTCCAACCTCTGCAAAGAAACGTGTGTTTGTTTGGAAGTCCGTGTCCCATTGTGCCCTGGCAACTATATCGTGGGCAAATTTATCCCTAAATGGAATATTCGCCGTAATAACGTCAAACTTTTGACCCTTCAGGTTATCAAACAAATTAGACTTAACAACCTTCATGATTTTCTCAAAACCATGAGATTTGGCATTATATTTTGCACTTTTAATTGCAGCAGGATTAATATCAACTCCAACTACCTTACCCGCCCCTTGATAGCAAGAAAAAATAGCAATAACACCTGACCCCGTTCCAACATCCAGTACGCTCTCTCCACTCTGCACGTGGAAATTTTTCACTAGAGGCTTGCTATCCGTAAACGGCCAAAATGTATTTGGGTAAACCAAAAATTCTTTTCCCAAATATTTAACAACCTTTCCTTCAGGCGATACCGATTTGAATAATTTTTGCCGCCCCTTTTGCCAGCGATTTATTTTTGCATCTTCTAAAGCAGATTTATTTTCCATAAGTTCCACCTTTTAAAAATTAAACAACCATACCTCATCGACAAAAAAACCAGATCGTTGCATTTGGCCTGCAAAAATACAAAAACCTTATTGGACAGCTAATGGCCTCACATCCAAGCAATCAACTTGGCTCACCAACAAAATCATTCGATACTGGTGCGGTTAATTTATTAACCGGAAGCTCAATCCAAAAAGTGCTACCGAGACCTACGGCACTGTTAACGCCAATTTCCGCATGCATGGCTTCTATTATTTTTTTAGTGAAGGCAAGACCAATTCCAGAGCCCTCCTCCTGAGATTTTTCTCTTCCAAGACGATTGAATGGCTGGAATATTTCTTTTAATTGCTCGGAACTGAGCCCAATCCCAGTATCCACGACAGAAATTCGAATGCGGTCAGTTTTTATGGGTTGACAATATACCGTGACCGTTCCATGTTTTGTGTTGTATTTGATTGCATTTGATAATAAATTTATCAACACCTGCTTCAGCCGTGTTTTATCAGAAAACACGAACAAATCAATATTCTCTGGATAAGTCATTCCAATTTTATATTTTTCTGCTATGGGTCCTATCATTGTCTGACACTCATCAAAAATGAGCGCCAAGGGAATCAACTCCAATGAAATAGATATATTCCCTGATTCAACCTGCGCAATATCGAGAACACCGTTAATTAATGTGAGCAAATGCTTTCCCGCACTTTCAATATGCGTAGCAAATTTTCTCTTTTCTTCAAGTGTCGATGGAATTGACTCTGATTTCAGGATTTGTGCAAATCCAAGAATGGCATTGAGCGGCGTGCGTAGCTCATGGCTCATATGCGACAGGAATTTTGATTTTTCCTGATTGGTGCGTTCCGCCTCTTTTTTTGCCGCCTCCAGCTCTCGGTTCAATATGTTGAGTTCAGCAGCATGGGTCCGTTGGCGCTGCTCCAAAATCGCGTTTTCGATGCGCAACCGCCGCGTCTCCAGTGCGCGCGCAAGGACGGGAAGAATGACCGCTATTTTGAAAGGTTTGACAATGTAGTCATGGGCACCGACTTTCATTGCCTGCACCGCAGAAGCGATGGAGCCCTCACCCGTCATGATGATGCAGGCGAGATTGGGGTCCATCTTGATTGCCGCTTGCACTAAGGCAATACCGTTGATGCCAGGCATCATCAGATCAGATAGCAACAAATCGAATGTCTCTGTTTGCAGCAACTCCAGCGCAACCTCTCCAGAGACGAGACCGGTTGTCCTATAGTCGTGGCTACCCAAAATATCGCACAAAGCGCGCATGTGCACCGCTTCGTCGTCAACGATCAGGATATGGGGATTGGGATGGACTCCCGATTCGGCCATCAGACCTCCTGTCTGCTGTTGAAACCAACAATTAATTCGCAAAACATCTTTCCTGCAGCAACGTCAGGAAACCACGGAATGCGTAATAAAAACCAACTTGCCCCAAACGTTGTTTAGCATGTCGCACATGCTCAAAAACTGCAATGGGGACTCTGCTACAGAGGTGAGGAGGACCAGAGTAGCAGCGAGTCCGCATCCCCAATATTGAGGATAAAACACACCTCGAATTGCCATTTAAATTGTCAATATCGAAGATGGAACGACCATAGCATCACCGTTCAGAAAATCAATCAGCGCCGTTTGGCATCTCTGGCACGCGGGCCGCATCTGGATGTGTTCACAATCGTCAAAGTTTGCCTTCCTCGGTTGGTCCGATCGAACAGGAGTAAGAATGTCAAAGCTAGCTTGTACTCTTTGGCTGACTGGGCTCAGCGCCTCAGGTAAAACCAGTTTGGCTCAAGCGCTGGCTGAAGCACTCACTGCGGATGGGGCGTCGTGCCAAGTACTGGACGGCGACCTGATACGTCAACAGCTGAGCCGCGATCTCGGCTTCTCGCGGGAAGATCGCCGTGAAAACATTCGCCGCGTCGCCAACTTGTGCCGTCAATTGAATGACGAAGGAACTATGGCCATTGCTGCGCTGATATCTCCGTACCGCGATGACCGGAACATGGCACGCCAAACCATAGGTCCGACACGGTTCATTGAGGTGTACTTGGCGACCCCCATGGAGATATGTGAGGCCCGCGACCCCAAAGGCCTCTACCGTCGGGCACGCAGTGGCGACATTAGCAGCTTTACCGGAATCAGCGCCCCGTATGAAGCGCCACTGTCCCCCCATTTGTCCTTCAATACGGGAATACAAGATTTGAACGAATGCGTCCGCTTGAGCATGGACATACTTGCGGCACGCTTGCTTGATTAAGTGCGAGCAACACCACAACTAATTACTTGCACAACGTCCCATCGAGTGCGCTCCTTAGGGTTCGCAGGGTAAGGACCGCCAAGGCCAGGCTGAGCGCGCCCAGCAACACCGTGGCAAGAACCCAGAGCGGTGCGCTACCGCGCAACTCCGCGTACCTCAACGCAGCATTCACCAGCGCAGCCATGGGGAAGCTGATCGCCCACCAGGCCGCAGAAAACCTCACACTGGGGCGGAACACCTTAGGCGCGACCACGGCGAACATGAATAGTGCGAAGTAGAACAGCAGCGCAGCAAAACGGTCTATGCTGCCCACGATATTGCTGTAGGCCAGAAAGCCCACCGCAAACGGCGCCACCAGAATCATCAGCGACGGCATCATGCCCGGCACGAGCGGATCGCGGTGCACCAGCCGGCTAATAATCATCGCGAAGAGCACCAGCGCCAGCACGGCGCCGACCGCACCGGCAAGCAAATTCACCTCAGCCACCCAGGCCATAGGCATCTGCGCACCGGTCACCGGGATGTCCAGCGTGGCCACGCACGGAACAATCCAGGCCGGCACCGCATGCGAAGCATCCACCTGGCCATTCAGCAGGCGCGAAACCACGAGGTAGCACAACGCAAACGTCGCCAGCACGCCCACGGTCCAGACAACGCGGGCAGCCGCTGGGCTATACGGAGCGGTAACAGCAGACAGCAACAACAACGAGATTGCGATAGTGCCAAAGAAGTTGCCGGCCACCGGGTGTTGAAACTCGGCCCGCACCGCCTGTGGATGCGTCACCAGCTTCGCCACATAGCCCCAGGCCAGCAGCAGAAAAACGCCCACGGCGAATGCGCCTACACCCTCGCCGATCCAGGCCGGCACCCCCAGGCTGCTGTGCGCCAGCCGCCAGGCCAGGGCCAGCCCGCTGAGCCCCATCACCGCGCCAAACAAATTGACCGGCAGGTTGCGGATCGACGCTGCGGCAGGCGGCGAATGGCGCACGGCGGACGTGTCGAGAGACGGGTTCAGGGACGGAGTGATGGACAGGTTTGGCACGATGAATATTTTGGCTGGATTTGCATGAACATATATTTTCTGCCAGACTCCGCCTACTGTCTGCGCCGACATAAGGCGTTTTCTGCCAATCATTGGGCAATGTCTGCCATGCGTATCGCCATACTCGCTTTTCCCCGTTTCCAGCTGCTGGATGTTGCAGGGCCCGCAGACGTTTTCGTCGAAGCCTCGCGCCAGCTCGGCAATCCAAGCGCCTACCAGGTGCAGGTCATTGGCACCGAAGAAGGCATGCTCAAAAGCAGCGGTGGGTTGCGCCTGGCCGTCGACGCCACCGTGGCCACACAGCGCGGGCCTATCGACACCCTGCTGGTCGCGGGCAGCCCGAATATCGAGGACATGGCCAATGACCTGCCACTGCAAGATTGGCTTAGACGGCAGGCGCGCAGCGTGCGACGCTATGGCTCGGTCTGTACCGGTGCCTTCGTACTCGCGGCCACCGGCCTGCTGGACGGCAAGCGGGTCGCAACCCACTGGAATTCTGCCGCCCGCCTCGCAGCGGCCTACCCCAATACCAATGTCGAAGCGGACGCCATCTACGTGCAAGACGGCAAGCTGTTCACCTCCGCAGGCGTCACCGCCGGCATGGACCTGGCCCTGGCGATGGTCGAGCAGGACCATGGCCGCGAGCTTGCGCTGCGCGTAGCGCGCGAGCTGGTGATGTTCCTCAAGCGCCCGGGCGGGCAAAGCCAGTTCAGCGCCCACCTGGCGGCGCAAACCGCGGAGCGGTCCCATGTGCGCGCGCTGCAGGACTATGTGCTGGCAAACCTGAAGGACGATCTGTCCGTGCCGCTGCTGGCGTCCAAGGCCGGCATGAGCGAGAGAAGCTTTGCCCGCATCTTCCGCGCTGAGACCGGCACCACGCCCGCCGAATTTGTCGAAAACGCCCGCATAGACGCGGCCCGCCGCCTGGCCGAAGAATCAGACTGGCCCGCCAAGCGGCTGGCCGATGCCGTGGGGTATGCCAATGTGGACGGCTTCAGACGGGCATTTGGTCGCCGGCTGGGGGTGAGCCTGGTGGAATACCGGAAGCGATTTGCGGGATGAGGGTGGGGTGAAACTGGCACGCGATCTCGCAGCCTAAACTAAGCCTTAGCCAGCACCCTTACATCCCGCCCCGCTGGCAACCTCCCCCACCCACCCTGTTGCACCGACTCTGTCAGCAATTCCGCCAGCCGCTGCACCGGCGGCTCTGGCTCGCTGCTGGCCCGGCGCAGGGCCAGAGTGATCTGCGGTAGCGCCGGCAGCACGGCGCCAGTACGTTCGATCGTCCGCACATGGGCCGGCAGGCCGAACGGCGTGCGCACACACAGGCCCAGGCCGGCCGAGGTGGCGGCCCACAGCGCGGCCAGGCTGGAGCTGGTGAACACATAGCGCCAGGGCATACCGGCGCGTTCCAGCGTAGTGGTAACGATGTCGCGCAGCGGGCATGGGGCGTCTACGACGACCAGCGGAAGCGGCTCTTGCAAGCCACCCTGCGTACCGCGGCGCAGCTGACGCCACCAGGGGGCGTCCAGCGCGTCCAAGTCGGCCGGGCCTATCCACTGCAGTGGCAGACGCAGCACGCTGTCGGTGCGCGCATCGGCAGCGTCTAAGCCTACGTCCCAGAACATCGCCAGGTCCAATTGGCCCAGCGCCAATTTCTCGCGCAGCACCGCGCTGGTGGCCACACAGGCCTCGATGCGCACCTTGGGGTGGGCGCGGGCGAAGCGGCCCAGCGCCTCGGGCAGCACGGCCTCGCCCAGGTCTTCCTGCAGGCCCAGGCGCACCCGGCCCTGCAGGTCGGTGCCGCGCACCGCGGCCACGGCTTCGTCGTTCAACGCCAGCATGCGGTGGGCGTAGGCCAGCAGGGTTTCGCCCGCATCCGTCAACTCCAGCCCACGGCCGGACTTGCGCAGCAAAGGCGTACCGGACTGCGACTCCAGCTTCTTCAGCTGCGCGCTGACGGCCGAGGTGGAGCGGCCCAGCCGATCCGCCGCGCGGGCGTAGCTGCCTAGCGCAATGCCGGTGGAGAAGCTGCGCAGCATGTCGATGTCGTAGGTGACTTGGCCCATGGCAATCGTCCTGATTTTCAAAATGATTAGTCTACTAGTTTCTGATTTTCAAAACAGTCTGCGCTGCCCACAATCTGCCGCATGACACACCAAGCGACTCTTTCCACCCCCCTTGTTACCTGCCCGCCGCCGCGCCACCGCTGGAAGGTGCTGGCCGCCGGCGTTGCCGCGAATGCGGCTTTTTCCGTAGCCTTCAGCGGCATCCCGATGACCGCGGTGCTGATGCGCGACGGCTACCGGCTCGACAACGCGACGCTGGGCCTGGTGCTGGGCCTAATGGGCCTGGGCATCGCCATCAGCGAGCTGCCCTGGGGCCTGCTGACCGACCGCTGGGGCGACCGCCCGGTGCTGCTGACCGGCCTGGTCAGCACCGCACTGGCCTTGGCAGCCATGGCGCTGTGGGCGGCTCCATCGGGCGGGCAGATTCCACCGCTGGGCTTGCTGGCCGGCGGCCTGGTGCTGGTGGGCCTGCTAGGCGGCAGCGTGAACGGCGCCAGCGGCCGGGCGGTGATGCTGTGGTTTGCCGACGGCGAACGCGGCCTGGCGATGAGCATCCGCCAGACCGCCGTGCCGCTGGGCGGCGGCATTGGCGCGCTGCTGCTGCCGGCTTTGGCGTTGCAGCACGGCTTTGCCGCGATCTACAGCCTGCTGGCCGTGCTGTGCCTGCTGGCTGCGCTGCTGACCTGGGCCTGGGTGCACGAGCCGGCGCTGATGTCACACGCCAAACCGGCTACCGCCGCCGCCCGCAACGGCCCACTGCGTGACCCGCGCATCTGGCGCACCGTGGCCGGCATCGGCATTCTGTGTGCGCCGCAATTTGCCGTGCTGTCCTTCGGCACCGTGTTCCTGCACGACTATGGACATGCCGGCCTGGCGACCATCACCGTGGCGATGGCGCTGGTGCAGCTGGGCGCGATGGTGATGCGCGTCTGGAGCGGCCGCTGGACCGACCAGCGGCGCAATCGCCCGGCCTATCTGCGCTCCTGCAGCGACCTGAGTGCTGCGCTGTTTGCCGGGCTGGCGATATTCAGCGCACTGGCCGACGGCGGGCAACTGCTGGCCTCGCCGCTGCTACGCGCTAGCTTGCTGGTGCTGCTGACCATCTGCGGCATCTGCGTATCCGCCTGGCATGGCGTGGCCTACGTGCAGCTGGCCAGCTGCGCCGGCGCGCAGCGGTCCGGCACGGCGCTGGCGATGGCGAATACCTGCGTCTTCAGCGTCTGCTTTGTAACGCCGCTGGCCGTGCCGCATCTGCTGGCGCTGCAGGGCTGGCCTCTGGTGTGGCTGCTGGCCAGCGGCTGCGCATTGATGGCGCGGCCCTTGTTGGGTGGTGCCAGAGTACAACCCAAGTAAAAAATGTAAAAAATCCACCTCCGACGCAGATATCACCTGCGCTAGCAGCTACAAACTCCATAGCAAAGACGCCTAAGTGACATGATGTCTGACGATGGCATGGAATCTGCTGATAATGTCGCCGGCAGACGCTGGGGTATTTACCAATCCCTCCACCGCACGATGCGAGCACCATCGCAGTGCACGTCTGACTTTGCGTTTTGACATATTTGGAGAACCATGAAAAATCTGAGCAAACTGGTCGTGGCCCTGGGCTTGACCGCCGCCGCTTTGGCAACCCACGCCGCAGGCACCCTTGTCTATTGTTCCGAAGCCAGCCCCGAGGGCTTTGACACCGCACAGTACACCGGCGGCCAGACCTTCGATGCGGCCGGCATGGCCATCTTCAACCGCCTGGTCGAGTTCGAGCGCGGCACCACCAAGGTGATCCCCGCCCTGGCCGAGTCCTATGACAGCGCCCCCGACGGCCTGACCTACACCTTCCATCTGCGCAAGGGCGTGAAGTTCCACACCACCGAGAACTTCACCCCCAGCCGCGACTTCAATGCCGATGACGTGGTGTTCACGTTCATGCGCATGTTCGACAAAACCACGCCCTTCGCCAAGGCCTATCCGGTGCAGTTCCCCTACGCGGGCGACACCGGT
Organism: Rhodoferax sp. GW821-FHT07F03; assembly: GCF_059418745.1. NCBI lineage: Bacteria > Pseudomonadati > Pseudomonadota > Betaproteobacteria > Burkholderiales > Comamonadaceae > Rhodoferax > Rhodoferax sp. GW821-FHT07F03. The sequence continues at coordinate 20,529 of NZ_JBWKQM010000008.1, read as the reverse complement.
CTGGACACGAACGTGGCCTCGGTACGCAAGACAGACGACAACACCGTGGTCTTCCTGCTGAAGAAGCCCGACCCTGACCTGCTTGCCAAGATCGCCATGCCGGTGTTCTCCATCCTGTCGGCCGAGCACGCCAACAAGCTGCTGGCCGCCGGCACGCCCGCGCTGATCAACCAGCAGCCCGTGGGCACCGGCCCCTACATCCTGAAGCGCTACCAAAAAGACTCGCAAATCCGCTACGCGGCCAACAAGCAGTACTGGAACGCCAAGGACATCAAGCTGGACAACCTGATCTTCGCCATCACCACCGATGCATCGGTGCGCGCCCAAAAGGTCAAGGCCGGTGAATGCCAGGCCATGTCCTATCCCAAGCCGCAAGACCTGGAAAGCCTGAAGGCCGACCCCAAGCTGAAGGTCATCAGCGCGCCTGGCTTCAACATCGGCTACCTGTCGTACAACACTGAAAAGCCCATCACCGGCAAGCTGGAAGTGCGCCAGGCGCTGGACATGGCGATCAACCGCAAGGCCATCATCGAGGCCGTGTACCAAGGCCAGGGCCAGGAAGCCACCAACCCCTTCCCATCCTCGCTGTGGTCTTACAACCCGACGCTGAAGAACGCCCCCACGAACATCGAAAAAGCCAAGGAGCTGCTGAAAAAGGCCGGCTACCCCGATGGCTTTGAGATCAATCTGTGGAGCATGCCGGTGGTGCGCCCCTACAACCCCAACGCCAAGCTGATGGCCGAGATGATCCAGGCCGACTGGGCCAAGATCGGCGTGAAGGCCAAGATCGTCAGCTATGAGTGGGGTGAATACCTCAAGCGCATGAAGGCCGGCGAACAAGACGCGGGCTTGATCGGCTGGAGCGGCGACTACGCCAGCCCCGACAACTTCCTGGGCGTGCTGCTGACCTGCGAATCCGTGGGCGGCAACAACTACGCGCGCTACTGCAGCAAGGAGTTCGACGGCCTGGTGCTGAAGGCCCGCAACAGCCTGGACCAAAAGGAACGCACAGCGCTGTACATGAAGGCGCAAGAAGTCTTCAAGCGCGACCTGCCCTGGTCCACCATTGCCCACTCCACGGTGAGCCTGCCCACCGCCAAGGGTGTGGACGGCCTGAAGATCAGCCCGTTTGCTGTGTTTGACTTCGCAGGTGTGAGCTCGAAGTAAGCCCCTATCGTCAGTCCAGAAAGCAAGGTAACGGCAAAGTTCGTTACCTTGCTTTTTTGTTTTAAGCAGCTATGTTCCTCTACATCCTCAAACGCTTGGCCGTGGTGATTCCGACCTTTTTCGGTATCACCCTGCTGACCTTTTCCCTGATCCACATGATCCCCGGCGACCCCATCGAAGTGATGGTGGGCGAGCGCACGCTGGACCCTGTAATGCACGCCGAAGCCATGCACCGCCTGGGGCTGGACCAGTCGCTGCCGGTGCAGTATTTTCACTACCTGGGCCAGCTCGCACGGGGTGACCTGGGCGCTTCACTGAAGACGCAAATCCCCGTCTGGACCGAATTCAAAACCCTGTTCCCCGCCACGCTGGAGCTGGCGCTGATGGCCCTGCTGTTCGCCCTGGTGGTGGGCATGGTGGCGGGCGTGACGGCGGCGGTAAAACGCGGCTCCATCCTGGACCACGGGGTGATGACGCTGGCACTCACCGGCTACTCCATGCCCATCTTCTGGTGGGGCCTGGTGCTGATCATGGTGTTCTCCAGCGGCATGGGCTGGACGCCTGTGTCCGGCCGCATCGACCTGGCATTCGACATACCGCCCGACACCGGCTTCATGCTGATCGACGCCTGGCGCGCCCAGCGTGCCGACCCGGGCCTGAACGGAGGCGCGCTGTGGGACGCCATCAAGCACCTGATACTGCCGACCATCGTGCTGGGCACCATTCCGCTGGCGGTGATTGCACGCATGACGCGCTCTAGCATGCTGGAGGTGTTGCGTGAAGACTATGTGCGCACCGCCCGCGCCAAGGGCTTGTCACCCGCACGCGTGGTGTTCATCCACACGCTACGCAATGCGCTGATACCGGTGCTGACCGTGATTGGCCTGCAGGTCGGCACGCTGATGGGCGGCGCGGTGCTGACCGAGACCATCTTCTCCTGGCCCGGCATCGGCAAATGGCTGATCGACGCCATCAGCCGGCGTGACTACCCGGTGGTGCAAAGCGGCATTCTGCTGGTCGCCAGCCTGGTCATCACCACCAATTTCATCGTCGACATCCTGTACGGCGTGGCCAACCCACGCATCCGACACCAGAAATAGAACCCCCATGTCTACCCTACCCCTTCCCGTGACCGACGAGCTGGAACTCGCACCCGGCACACCTCCATCCAGCTGGTCAGAGTTCTGGCGCAGCTTCACGAAGAACAAAGGCGCCGTCATCGGCCTGTGCTTCATGACCCTGGTCTGCCTGGCAGCGCTGTTCGCGCCCTGGGTGGCGCCCTACAGCCCGGTTGAACAATTCCGCGAGCATTTCCTGACACCGCCCGCCTGGGTGGCCGGTGGCTCCAGCCAGTTCCTGCTGGGTACAGACGAAGTCGGGCGCGACATCCTCTCGCGCCTGATCCACGGCGCGCGGCTGTCGCTGTTCGTCGGCTTCTTCTCGGTGCTGATGGCACTCATCCCCGGCGTGGTGCTGGGCCTGTGCGCAGGCTTCTTTGGCAAGGCGCTGGACTCCACCATCATGCGCATCATGGACATCATGATGGCCCTGCCCGCGTTGCTGCTGGCCGTGGCCATCATGGCCGTGCTTGGCCCCGGGCTGGGCAATGCGCTGGTGGCGATTGCCGTGGTTTCGCTGCCCGCCTATGTACGCCTGACCCGCGCCTCCGCCATGACCGAGTTGAACCGCGACTACGTCACCGCCGCCCGCCTGTCGGGTGCCGGCACGCTGCGCCTGATGTTCGTCACGGTGCTACCCAACTGCATGGCGCCGCTGATCGTGCACGCCACCATGGGCTTCTCGGCCGCGATTCTGGAAATCTCGGCACTGGGCTTTCTAGGCCTGGGCGTGCAGCCACCGAACCCCGAGTGGGGCACCATGCTGGCCTCGGCGCGCGACTACATCGAACGCGCCTGGTGGGTCGTCACCCTGCCCGGCCTGACCATTTTGCTGTCGGTGCTGGCGATCAACCTGATGGGCGACGGCCTGCGCGACGCGCTGGACCCGAAACTGAAAACTGCGGCCTGATCCCGCGAAAAGAAACACGATGAGTTTGTTAAACATTAAAAATCTATCCGTAGAGTTCGGCCCACAAGGCCGCGCTTTCCGGGCGGTGGACGGGCTGGACCTGGCCGTGTCCCAGGGTGAAATCGTCGGCATCGTTGGCGAATCCGGCTCCGGCAAGTCGGTGACCATGATGGCCCTCATGGGCTTGCTCGACGGCCAGGGCCGCATCACCGCCGACACGCTGAATTTCGACGGCCAGGACCTGCTGAAGATCACGCCCGCCCAGCGCCGCAAGCTGCTGGGCAAAGACATGGCCATGATCTTCCAGGACCCGATGACCTCGCTGAACCCCAGCTTCACCGTCGGCTACCAGATCATTGAAGTACTGAAGCAGCACCTGGGCCTGCGCGGCGCGGCGGCCACGGCCCGCGCGGTCGAGCTGATGGAGATGGTGGAAATCCCTGCCGCCAAGAGCCGGCTGGACGTGTACCCGCACCAGCTGTCCGGCGGCATGAGCCAGCGCGTGATGATCGCCATCGCCATTGCCTGCAAGCCGCGCCTGCTGATCGCCGACGAGCCCACCACGGCACTCGACGTGACCATCCAGGCACAGATCATGGACCTGCTGGTGAACCTGCAGAAAGCCCACAACATGGCGCTGGTGATGATCACCCATGACCTAGCCGTAGTGGCCGAGGTGGCCCACCGCGTGGCCGTGATGTACGCCGGCCAGGTGGTGGAAACCGGCAAGGTGGACCGCCTGTTCGACCACCCCGCCCACCCCTACACCGACGCACTGCTGCAGGCCGTGCCCGAGCGCAGCCACGGCGCACGCCGCCTGAGCACGCTCAAAGGCATGGTGCCCGGCCAATATGATCGGCCCAAGGGCTGCCTGCTGTCGCCGCGCTGCCCGCGCGTACAAGACCGCTGCAAGACCGAACGCCCAGCGCTGACCCAGCACAACGGTGACGCCGTGCGCTGCTTCTTCCCGCTGAATGCAGAGGTGGCAGCATGAGCGCTATCGTTTTAGAGGCAAAGAACCTCACCCGCTACTACGCGGTAACCCAGGGTGCGTTCAAGCCCAAGCTGCAGGTCAAGGCACTGAATGGCATTTCCTTCCAGCTGCAGGCCGGCAAGACGCTAGCCGTGGTGGGTGAATCCGGCTGCGGCAAGAGCACACTGGCCCGCGCACTGACGCTGATCGAAGCGCCAACGTCAGGCAGCCTGGTGATGGACGGCCAGGCGCTGGACACGGCCAACCCGGCGCAACGCAAAGCCATGCGCAGCAAGGTGCAGATGGTGTTCCAGAACCCCTACGCCTCGCTGAACCCGCGCCAGAAGATCATCGACCAGCTAGCCGAGCCACTGCTGCTGAACACCAAGCTCAGCGCCGCAGAGCGCACCGCCAAGGTCCATGACACCATGCGCCGCGTCGGCCTGCGGCCCGAGTTCGCCCAGCGCTATCCGCACATGTTCTCTGGCGGCCAGCGCCAGCGGATTGCGATTGCCCGGGCGATGATTCTGCAGCCGAAGATCCTCGTGGCCGACGAGCCCACATCGGCGCTGGACGTCTCCATCCAGGCCCAGGTGCTGAACCTGTTCATGGACCTGCAGGAAGAGTTCCAGACCGCCTACGTGTTCGTGTCGCACAACCTGGCGGTGGTCGAGCATGTGGCGAATGACCTGATGGTGATGTACCTGGGCCGCGCGGTCGAGGTCGGCGCCAAGGGCCTGATCTTCGAGCGCCCGCTGCACCCGTACACGCAGGCCCTGCTGTCGGCCACGCCGTCCATCGACCGGCACCAGCGCAAGGTGAAGATCAAGATCACCGGCGAGCTGCCCAGCCCGCTGAACCCTCCCACAGGCTGCGCCTTCCACAAGCGCTGCCCGCACGCCACGGCCCGCTGCTCGACCGAGGAACCACAGCTGCGCCCACTGCTAGGGCGCGAGGTGGCTTGCCACCATGCGGAGAGTATTAACGCGGGGTAATAGCGGCTGATATCTACAGATGAAATAGGCTGCTAGCGCAGGAATTATCTGCGCTAGCAGCTATTTTTTTAGTAGCAAATCAATCTAGCATGGCGCCAGGACTTCTTGCGCACATGGAACGCCCCAGTACAAATGTTGGGCCCTGGCGTGGTAGCTAACCTATGCGCAGCGACATACCCGCTTTTTTGGGAAGAAGCGAAGCTTCAAAGCCATAGCGCTCGTAAAACCGCGGCGTTCCATGGTCAGCCATGAGGCTTACGTAGGCGGTTGGCAGAGCCGTTGCGTGGATATACGCCATGAGTCGCTGCATGACGATGTGACCAAGCCCCTTCTTCTGATGCTCTGGAACAACGGCAATGTCCACAATTTCGAAGAAACAGCCTCCGTCACCAATGACGCGGCCTATGCCCACCGGCACTTCGCCCCAATACACGACCACGCTGAACAAGCCATTCTTGAGACCGATTGCCGCAGCCTCCGGGGACTTTCTACTCAGCCCGGCCGCAAGACGGATGCGAATGTAGTCGGGAACGCTGGGTATTTCTTCTTTGATGGTGTAAGTCATAACCTCAAATATAGGGCGGTAACGTGTCCACGAATTAACGAAGACCAGACTTGCTGCCGTCGCACCCACTCGACTTGACCATCAGAGCAAGCGTTATGCATTCACCCATTGCAAAACGTACGCTAAGCGTATATATTTGCGATCCATGACTCAAGCGCAACAGGTACTTCTTCGCGATGCGATGCGGCGGCTCAACATGACCCGCGAGGCCTTCGCTGAGCGAATTGGCTCTCGAAAGCGTGCTCTTGACGCTTGGCTCCTGCCCGACGAATCGGCAGAGTACCGAGCAATGCCCGAGGTTGTACGGAGGTTCATAGGGGAAATTCTTACCCAGGCTAGTGCAACAGAAAAAAGTACGCAAAGCGTATACAGCACAAATGCAAATCCATCGGATGCCTGGCCGGGAACAGTGCACTTGCTGTCTGTCTCTCAGTTCAGCCGCGAAGCAGTGGAGGCGCTGTTTTCTTTGGCAGACGTAATGCAGCCGATTGCGCGCCGCCGCAAGGTTTCCCGGGTTCTGGAGGGCGCAGTGCTGGGCAATCTGTTCTTTGAAGCCAGCACCCGAACCCGGGTGAGCTTTGGCGCTGCGTTCTGCAGACTCGGGGGCTCCGTTTGCGACACCACGGGCTTCACCTTCTCGTCCATGGCCAAGGGCGAATCCATCTACGACACAAGTCGCGTCATCAGTGGCTATGTGGATGCACTGGTCATTCGGCATCCAGAGCAAGGCTCGGTGGCAGAGTTTGCAAGCGCAACCAACATCCCCGTGATCAACGGTGGCGACGGCCCAGGCGAGCATCCAAGCCAGGCGCTGCTGGATCTGTACACGATACAAAGAGAGTTTTCACACATCGGCAAGCTGATCGACGGCTCGCACATCGTGCTGACGGGCGACCTCAAATATGGGCGCACAGTGCACTCCCTGGTCAAGTTATTGACGCTCTACCGCGGCATGAAGATCAGCCTGGTTTCTCCGCGCTCACTGGAGATGCCATCCGAACTCGTCCATCTGGCTTCGAGCCGGGGGCATGTCGTCGAACAATCCAACTCTTTGCGCACGGCCGTGGTGGGGGCCGACGTACTTTATGCAACCCGGATACAAAAAGAACGATTTACAGAGGAAGCGATAGATGGCTACGACCAAAGCTTCGAGGTGAATCGCGCCCTTCTTGATGCCACGGGCAAAGCCGACACCGTGTTGATGCACCCCCTACCCCGAGACAGCAGGCCCGGCTCCTTCGACCTGAGCGTGGACTTGAACACCGACCCTCGACTGGCGATTTTCCGGCAGACCGACAACGGCATTCCCATCCGCATGGCGCTGTTTGCGCAAATGCTCGGAGTCGACAGCCTGGTCCAACGGTCGATGCGCGACGCGTCGTGGAGATCGCCGGCACATATTGGCCCCGATGACGCCTTGCTTGCCGACGAAGCGTAAACACACATCGGCACTGGAATATGCGTTCGGATACCTCACCACGCCCACTCTTGCAGTAAAAAATAGCCTACAGCGCATATTCTGCGTGCGCTAGCAGCTACTTATTTAATAGCAAATTCAGCTTTTGAATAGCGTCTAGGCGGATACGCCCCAGTCAGCACAGCGGCGCGATGGCATCCGCAACGACCTGGGCCATGGCTTCGGCTTCGGCACCACCCTGGCTGCGCAGTCCGTAAACCACACCCTCCCGATCAGGCCGGGCGCGGTTCTGGCTCACCTTCCATTTGCCGCGCAGCGAGGTCAACGTGATCTCGATGCCGACGATGGCGCGCAGCATGGTGTCGATGTAGTCAGCAGGTGCATCGCTGACCTCCCACGGCACCGGGCGTTGCGCCTCGTGGCGCTCGGTCAGACGGGTGACAAAGGCGCGCAGCCAGTCCGCATCGTCCACCGCGCGCAGCGGGCCGCGCGCTTGCACCATGGTGTAGTTCCAGGTCGGCACGCCCTTGCCGGTGGCCGCCTTGCTGGGGTACATGGATGGCGAGATATAGGTCTGTGGCCCCTGGAACACCACCAGCGCATCGACATCGGTACGGGACTCGCGCCACAGCGGGTTGGCGCGGGCCACGTGGCCGCGCAGTATGCCGGGGCCTCCAGCCGGGTCGGGCTCCCACAGAAACGGCAGGCTATTGGCCACCAACCCGCCCTCCATATCCTGTGTGACCAGCAGGCCCAGCGGGTGTGCGTTGAGCAGTGGCTGCAATACCTCGGGGCGGGTTTCTTCAAAGTAGGCGGGCAGGTACATGGAATGGGTGCTCCGTAAAATGGCCCTTCATACTAAGATTATTTAACTCAATCCAAGGGGCCATTTCTTGGCAAACCAAAGAGCCGTTTCGGGCCAGTTGCGCCAGCAGGTCTATGTACAGCTGCGCGAATCAATAGAGACCGGAACCTTGCCACCCGACAGCCGTTTGCCGGCCTCGCGCGAGCATGCGCGGGTGCTGGGTGTGTCGCGCAACACGGTGCTGTGGGCGGTCGAGCGCCTGCAGTCCGAGGGCTACCTGGTGGGCCGCGTCGGCGATGGCACCTACGTGGCACAACGCAGTGCGCCCTTGCGTGGCAACACGCGCGCCCCGCAACTGGCCGCGCACCAGTTGCTATCGCAGCGGGGCCGGCTGATTGCCGAGGTCGGGGCGCGCTGGATTCCAGCCAACAGCAACGCCCTGCCGTTTCGCATCGGTCGGCCGGCGCTGGAGGAGTTTCCGTTCGCGCTGTGGCAGCGACTGGAACGACAAACGCCGATCGGCACACGCACCGCCAACGCGGGCTATACCGAAGCCGCAGGACACCCGCCGCTGCGCGCCGCCATCGCCCAATGGCTGCTGGTGTCGCGCGGCATCCGCTGCGACCCAGGCCAGGTGCTGATCACCGCCGGCTCGCAGCAGGCCCTGGACCTGGTGGCGCGGCTACTGCTGGATGTGGGCGACGAGGTGCTGGTCGAAGACCCGGGCTACCCCGGCATCCGCGCCAACCTGGTCGCACAGGGGGCGCTGGTGCGCCCGGTACCGGTGGATGACCAAGGCCTGTGCATTGCCCAGGGCGCCGCCCAATACCCGCAGGCCAAGCTCGCGGTGGTGACGCCCACCCACCAATTCCCGCTAGGGGTCAGCATGGGCCTGGCACGCCGCGCGGAATTGATTGCCTGGGCCCAAGCCAAGCGCGCATGGATCGTGGAAGACGACTACGACGGCGAATTCCAGTACGGTGCACAGCGGATTCCGGCGCTATGCAGCATGGCGCACGGCGCACGGGTGCTGCATGTGGGCACGTTTTCCAAGTCGCTGGGCGCTGGGTTGCGGCTGGGCTTTATCGTGCTGCCTGATGCACTGGTCGATGCATTTACCCAAGGGCGGGCACTGAGCGACCGGCAGTCGCCGGGCGCGGTGCAGGACGTGCTGGCCCGCTTCATCGCAGACGGCTATCTGCTGCGCCATCTGCGGCGCATGCGCGAGCTGTACCACGAGCGCCAGGCCGCCATGATCGATAGCCTGGCACGTGCCAGCCACGGTGCGATCCGGCTCACTCCCAGCCTGCAAGGCATGCATCTGGCATTGACGGTGGACGCACATGTGCAGGACACCGAACTCAGCCAGCGCGCACACGATGCCGGCGTACTGCTTGCGCCGATCTCCCGTTACTGCATGGAGGCGCGGCGCCGGGGCTGGCTGTTCGGATACGCGGGCTACAACATAGCCGCGCTAGACCGGGCGGCACGGGCGCTAGGCCCCTTAGTGAGTCAGTGAGCGCGCAGTTATCGCCTGCGCCAAAGTCCATTTATTACACAAGAAAACCAGCCCTGGTGCAGACAAATACTGCACAAGCGGCTACGTTAAATATAGCAAAAAGACCCTAGGAAAAACTAAGCCGTACCCCGCTCCACGATCGAAAACCCAATGTCCACAATTGGCTCGGCAATCGCAATGCCATCGGCCCGGTCCACGATGTACTGGGCAGCCGTCTGGCCGATGCGCGTGCCGTCTATGCGTACGCTGGTCAGCGCCGGCTCCAGGCTGGCGGCGAAGCCTACGTCGCCCAGGCCGACGATGGCCAGTTGGTCAGGCACGCTGATGCCCCGCGTTTGCGCTTCGATCAGCACGCCCAAGGCCAGCATGTCGGAGCTGCAAAACACGGCATCTGGGGCCTCCGCGCGGCCGAGCAGCTCGGCCAGGCCCGCACGCCCGGCGCCCAGGGTGGTGGGCGGTGGCGTGAGGTACACCGGCACATCGGTCTGCCAGCCCAGGCTGCGCGCCATACGCTGAAAGCCGCTGTTACGGCGGCGCGCGCGTTCGTCATCACCGCACATCAGGGCAGGCTTGCGGTAGCCGCGCTGGTGCAGATAGGAGCAGACCGCGGCACCGATTTCTTCGTTCGAAAAGCCCACCAGCATGTCGATGGGCGTGGGCGTCAAGTCCCAGGTCTCGACCACCGGAATGCCGGACGCCAGCAGCTGGCGCCGCCCGGCGGCCGAATGCATGATGCCGGTCAGCACAATGCCGTCGGGCCGGCGGCGGATGATGGCGTCCAGCAGCGCATCTTCGCGCGACTGCTCGTAGCCGCTCTGGCCAATCATCAGCTGGTAGCCCCGGGCGTCCAGCGCCTGGTTCAGTGACTGTATGGTCTCCTGGAACACCGGCCCCACCAGCGTGGGCAGCACCGCCGCCACCAGCCGGGCGCGCGACGAGCGCAGGCCACCGGCCATGCCGTTGGGGATGAAGCCGGTGCGCTGCACCACCTCCTGCACCTTGGCCAACGTGGTCGGCGACACCTGCTCCGGGTGGTTCAGCGCGCGCGAAACCGTCATGGCGGAGACTCCAGCCAGGCGGGCGATATCGTGAACAGTCAGGGCTTGTGACATGCACGAATGATATCAATAACATTCTTGTCAACAAGGTGTTTTAGGTATGGAATTTAATTTCTTTCATAGGTATTTAAGGGTATACCCTCTGTTTTGAGGATTTTCCAGAAGCTATGCTTCGCTCACTTTGTTATCGATAACAAACAACAATACCAACCCACCACATACGCCGCCCATGTCCACTCCATCTTCACACTCCACGCCCCGCATTACCGAACTTCGCGTGATTCCCGTTGCGGGCCACGACGACATGCTGATGAACCTGTCGGGGGCGCACGGCCCGTTCTTCACCCGCAACATCCTGGTCCTAACCGACAACGCCGGACGCACCGGCGTGGGCGAGGTGCCCGGCGGCGAAAAAATCCGCCAGACGCTGGAAGACGCCCGGGCCCTGATCGTCGGCCAATCCATCGGCAACTACCAGGCCGTGCTGAACGCCATGCGCAAGCAGTTTGCCGAGCGCGACAGCGGCGGGCGCGGCACCCAGACTTTCGACCTGCGCGTAGCCATTCACGCCGTCACCGCTGCCGAGTCAGCCCTGCTGGATCTGCTGGGCCAGCACCTGGAGGTGCCGGTTGCCGCCCTGCTGGGCGAAGGCCAGCAGCGTGACGCGGTGCAGATGCTGGGCTATTTGTTCTACGTGGGCGACGCCAAAAAGACCAACCTGGCTTACCGCACCGAGCCCGGCGCCGACAACGCCTGGTTCCGCCTGCGCCATGAAGAAGCCATGACGCCCCAAGCCATCGTGCGCCTGGCCGAAGCCGCGCAAGAACGCTACGGCTTTCAGGACTTCAAACTCAAGGGCGGCGTGCTACCCGGCGACGAGGAAGTCGATGCCGTGGTGGCACTGCACGAGCGCTTCCCCGAAGCCCGCGTCACACTGGACCCCAACGGTGGCTGGTTTTTGCGCGACGCCATCCGCCTGGGCCAGCGCATGCGCGGCGTGGTCGCCTATGCCGAAGACCCCTGCGGCGCAGAGGGCGTGTACAGCGGCCGCGAAGTGATGGCCGAGTTCCGCCGCGCCACAGGCCTGCCCACGGCCACCAATATGGTCGCCACCGACTGGCGTGAAATGGCCCACAGCCTGGCCTTGCAGTCGGTGGACATTCCGCTGGCCGACCCGCACTTCTGGACCATGGCCGGCTCCGTGCGCGTAGCCCAGCTGTGCCAGTCCTTCGGGCTGACCTGGGGCTCGCACTCCAACAACCACTTCGACATCTCGCTGGCCATGTTCACCCATGTGGGCGCAGCCGCACCGGGAAAGGTCACCGCCATCGACACGCACTGGATCTGGCAAGACGGCCAGCGCTTGACCAAAGAGCCGCTGCAGATCCAGGGCGGCTACGTGCAAGTGCCCAAGAAGCCCGGCCTGGGCGTGGAGCTGGACATGGCCGAGGTCGAAAAAGCCCACCAGCTGTACCTGCAGCACGGACTGGGCTCACGCGACGACGCACAGGCCATGCAGTTCCTGATCCCCGGCTGGAAGTTCGACAACAAGCGTCCGTGCATGGTGCGCTGAGCCTGATCCAATATCAAAACATACCCAAAGGAGACAAAGCCATGAAGCTCAACCACACCCCCTTGAAGATCGCTGCCAGCGTTGGCCTGCTCGGCCTCGCCGCCACCCTGCCCGGAATGGCGTTGGCCGACATCCGCGTCATGTGCTACCAAGACGGCATCGAATGCGATGTGACCGCCGACCTGATCAAGCGTTACGAGAAGCAAAACCCCGGCGCCAAGGTGGCCCTGGACATCGTGCCCTACAAGACTGTGGTCGAGCAGCTGCCCATCCAGCTGGCCGCTGGCCAGGGCCCGGACATCGCCCGCGTGGCTGAAATCGGCGGCCTGTCGAAGAACTACATCGACATCGGCCCCTACCTGAAAGACCGTAAGTACTGGGAAACCAACTTCGGCACCACCCTGCCCTGGATGCGCAACAAGGCGGGCGACAAGGGCATTTACGGCATGCTGTCGCAAATGACCATGACCGGGCCTTTCGTCAACAAGACACTGTTCGAACAGGCCAAGATCGCCCTGCCCGGCCCCAAAGCCACGTGGGATGAATGGGCCGACGCCACCCGCAAGGTCGCCAAGGCCACGCAAACCCCGGCAGCCATGGCCTGGGACCGCTCGGGCCACCGCTTTGCCGGCCCGGCCATCAGCTATGGCGCCAAGATCTTCGATGCCAAGGGCAACCTGGCGCTAGACGAAGGCTACAAGACTGCTGTAGGCAAGTTCGTCGCCTGGCATAAAGACGGCACCATGCTAAAGGACGTATGGGGTGGCTCCGGCGGCTCCAGCTATGCCGACACCGTGGGCGAATTCAAGAACGGCCGCCTGGTGATGATCTTGTCCGGCTCATGGCAGATCAACCGCATGCAAAAGGAAATCGGCAACGCCTTTGACTGGGTGGCCGTGCCCAACCCCTGCGGCACCGCCGCCTGCAGCGGTATGCCCGGCGGCTCGGCCTGGGTCGCGCTGAAGACCACCAAGTCGCCCAAGGAAGTGGCGCAGTTCCTGGACTTCATGGCGCAAGAAGCCAACGTGGCCGAATTCGCATCCCGCACCAACACCATTCCAGCCCACGCCGGAGTGGCACAACGTGGCCTGGCCTACACCAGTGCCGGGCCTGCTGCCAAGGCTGCGCTGACCGTCTTCACCAACGGCGCGCCCACCGTGGCCCCTGCGGCCTACGCACTGCAAGGCTACAAGTACAACCGCGCCCTGATGCTGCCCACCGTGACCCGCGTGACGCAGGCCATCGTCGGCGAGATCAGCGTGGACGAAGCCATCACCAAGATCAGCGCGGACATGAATGAGGCCGTCAAGCAAGCTGAAAAGTAGCCAGCTGCTCCGCGCTGCGCCAGATGCCTTTTTGGCCTCCAGCACAGATAAATACTGCGCAAGCAGCTATAAAGTTTGTAGTATTTGAATAGCCACCTCTAGGCGCCATTGCGTCTAGGGGCCCCGCCTGCGCCAAGCGGGTGCTACAGGAGAGGATATCCATGTCCGTGTTTCTGCGCCTTCTAGGCTTGTTTTTCAATCTGTTCGAGCCGGTCTTTCGGCTGGGCCAGAAATGGCTGGGCAACTCCCGCATAGGCTGGCTGTTTGTCGGGCCCAACCTGCTGGTGATCGGCGTGTTCACCTTTTTGCCCATCGTCATCAACCTGGTGTACGCAGCCACGGGCGGTGTAAATCTGCTACCCACGCAGCGCCCGTTTGTGGGGGTGGAAAACTTCTCCATCCTGCTGGAGTGCCGTGACTACATGGACCTGCAGACCTGCCGCACCGACATCTTCTGGCGCTCGATTCTGAACACCGTGAAGTTCAGCCTGATCCAGGTGGTGCTGATGGTGCTGTTCTCGCTGCTCACGGCCCTGGTGCTGAACCGCAAGATCATCGGCCGGGGTTTCTGGCGCGGCGTTTTCTTCTACCCGGTGCTGCTGTCGCCGGTGGTGGTGGCGCTGATCTGGAAGTGGCTGCTGCAAAGCCAGGGCGTGTTCAACGCCGGCCTGGTCGCCATGGGCTCGCAACCCATGGACTGGCTGCTGGACCGGCACTGGGCCTTCTTCTGGGTGGTGGCGGTTTCCATCTGGGCGCACATGGGTTTCTACACCCTGATCCTGCTGGCCGGCCTGCAAGCGATACCGAAAGACGTGTACGAAGCCGCCGAGATGGATGCGGCACCGCCCTGGCGCGTGCTCACCCGGGTCACCCTGCCACTGCTCATGCCCAACCTGATCGTGGTGCTGGTGCTGGTGATGATCCGCGCGGTACAAAGCTTTGACGAGGTCTTTGTGCTGACCGGTGGCGGCCCAGGCTCGGCCACCACCTTCATCGTGCAATACATCTACCAGACCGGCTTTGCCGAGCAGATCCACCTGTACGGCCTGGCCGCTGCGGCATCGCTGATTCTGGCCGTGGGCCTGATGGCGCTGACCCTGGTGCAGCTGCGCCTGTCCAAGGCCAGCGAAGCCGGCAAGACCAAGAAATAAGAGGACAAGCCCAATGGCCAATTTCATTACCCGCACCCGTGGTGGCGCAAACAGTGGCAAATATGGTGGCAGCCGCCTGCACTGGACCGACTGGCTCTCTTACGCCTACCTGCTGGCAGGCCTGGTCGTTATGTTCGGCCCCGTACTGTGGCTGGTCATGTCGTCTTTCAAAACCGAAAGCGCGCTGAGCCAGTTCCCGCCCAGCTTCCTGCCCTACAGCCAGAAAGAGGTGGTGGTGGCGGGCTTTGACAAACCGCTGCCGCTGTTCCTCGCCAAGGACGAAAGCGGTAAAACCCGCGAGCTGGCCCAGGTGCGCCGCATCGGCATCATCGCCACCATGGTGGACCCGGCCCAGCCGGAAACGGAAATCAGGGTCAACATCAACGACCGCAAGCCCTTGAATGAGCTGAAGTTTGCCAGCGGCAACTACACCGAGCTGTTCGGCAAGTTCGCCTTTGGCACCTATCTGTGGAACAGCGTTTTCATCACCGTGGTGGCCACCATACTGACGCTGCTGTTCAACTCCATGGCCGCGTTCGCACTGTCCAAGTACCAGTTCCGTGGGCAGAAGACGGTGTTCGTGCTGATCATCGCCACACTGATGATTCCGCCCACCATCATCCTGGTGCCGGCATTTCTGGTGATCTCGGGCCTGAACCTGCTAAACAACCTGTGGGGCGTGATCCTGCCAGCCGTGGCCACGCCCACCGGCGTGTTCCTGCTGCGCCAATACATGCTGACCATTCCCGACGAGTTGCTGGAAGCCGCGCGCATGGACAACGCCAGCGAATGGCGCATCTACTGGAAGATCATCCTGCCGCTGGCCGCACCCGCCATGGCGGTGCTGGCCATCTTCTCCTTCATGTGGCGCTGGAACGACTTCCTGTGGCCGCTGATCGTGCTGTCCAAGTCGGAAAACTTCACCCTGCAGCTGGCGCTGAACGCATTCCAGGGCGAGCTGAACACCCAGTGGCATTACCTGCTGGCGATGACGGTGATCACGCTCATCCCGATCAGCCTGGTCTTCACCTTCTTGCAGAAATACATCACCACTGGCATCGCCGGTGCCGGTGTGAAGTAACACTTTCATAGGACGTATACCGTGGCTACTCTGGCACTCTCCAATATCGTCAAGGCCTTTGACAAAAGCACCATCATCCATGGCGTGGATCTGACCGTCTCCGACGGTGAATTCGTGGTCTTCGTCGGCCCTTCAGGCTGCGGCAAGTCCACGCTCTTACGCATCATCTCCGGGCTGGAGCCCGCCACCAGCGGCGACATCCTCATTGACGGCCAGCGCGTCAACGAAGTCTCGGCCGCGCACCGAGGCTGCTCCATGGTGTTCCAGTCGTATGCGCTGTACCCGCACATGAGCGTGTACGACAACATGGCTTTCGGGCTGGAAAACCTGGGTGTGGCCAAGTCGGTCATCGAAACCAAGGTCACCGCCGCCGCCACCATGCTGCAGCTGGCCCCACTGCTGCAGCGCAAGCCCACGCAATTGTCGGGCGGCCAGCGCCAGCGCGTGGCCATTGGCCGCTCCATCGTGCGTGAGCCCAAGCTGTTCCTGTTCGACGAGCCCCTTAGCAACCTGGATGCCGAGTTGCGCGTTTCCATGCGCGCCGAAATCCGTGACCTGCACGCCCGCCTGGGCGCGACCATGATCTACGTCACCCACGACCAGGTCGAAGCCATGACCATGGCCGACAAGATCGTGGTGCTGCGCGCCGGCCGCATCGAGCAGGTGGGCACGCCGCTGGAGCTGTACAACAAGCCCTGCAACCAGTTCGTGGCCGGCTTCATCGGCAGCCCGCGCATGAACTTTGTGCCCGCTGAGCAGTTCCCCACCGCCCTGCCCGGCGCGCACACCGTGGGCATACGCCCCGAGCACGCACAACTGGACGACGCCGGGCCGCTGCAGCTCAAGGTCAAGCAGGTAGAGCAACTGGGTGCCACCAGCATCCTGCACGGCAACGTGGTGGCCGATGCGCCGTTCGAGCTGATCCTGAACGGCCAGACCACCATCCAGCGCGGCGACACCGTGCGCGTCAGCGCGCCCCCTGAGCACCTGCACTGCTTTGATCAGAACGGCTTGCGTCTGTAACTCTTGCACACCAACACCATGCGTCTCGACAATCCTCCCCTCTTCGCCCTGCATGCACGCAGCGGCAACCACCTCGAACTGCGCAGCACCGGTGGCGCCGTGGCCCATGTCTGGGTGCTTGAAGAAGACATCCTGCGCGTGCTGGTTCTACCCAGTGGCCAGCTGCACATGCCCCGCAGCTGGACGGTGGCCCCCGGCCTGGAAAACCTGCCCGTGGAGGGCCGCGACCGCTTCGACACCAGCGGCTTCTCGCTACCGGCCTTCGCGCTGACGCAGGATGAAAAGCAGCTGTGCATCACCACTGCCGCCGTGCGCCTCACCATCAACCTGGCCGGCTTCTTCTGCCGCTGGGAAAGCCAGCACCAAGGCCAATGGCAAGCCACCGCCACTGACCGCTCCACCCAAAGCTACAACTTCGGCTGGTGGGACGAGAAGGTCTACCACTACCTGCAGCGCGAACGTGGCGAGCAGTACTTCGGCCTGGGCGAGCGCGCAGGCGACGCCAACCGCGCCGGCCAGCGCTACCGCATGTGCAACCTGGACCCGATGGGCTACAGCGCGCGCAACACCGACCCGCTGTACAAGCACATCCCGTTCTACATCACCCGCAAGGGCGGCGAAAAGGATGCCGGCCTGTGCTTCGGCCTGTTCTACGACACCCTGTCCGACTGCAGCTTCGACATGGGCCGCGAGCTGGACAACTACCACGGCCACTACCGCTACTTCGTGGCCGACCACGGCGACCTGGACCTGTACTACATCGCCGGTGTAGACCCCGCCGCCATCACCAAGCGCTACACCTGGCTGACCGGCCGCCCGATCTTCCCACCGCGCTACGCGCTGGGCTATTCGGGCTCCACCATGAGCTACACCGACGCGCCGAACGCACAGGAACGCATGGGCGAATTTCTGGAGCGCTGCGCCGAGCACGACATCCCCTGCGACTCGTTCCACCTGTCTTCCGGCTACACCTCCATCGGCCCGGGCCGCTACGTGTTCAACTGGAACCGCGACAAGTTCCCCGACCCCGCAGCATTCGTAGAGAGCTACCTCGCCAAAGGCGTGCGCCTGGTGCCCAACATCAAGCCCGCCCTGCTGCGCGACCACCCGCGTTTCGAAGAAGCCCGCCAAGCCGGCCTGCTGGTGGCCGACCCCGACGGCCAGCCCACCGCCATCCAGTTCTGGGACGGCACCGGCGCCTACCTGGACTTCACCCAGCCCGCCACCATCGCCTGGTGGAAAAAGCAGGTGACGGAGCAGCTGCTGCAGTACGGCATCCCCACCACCTGGAACGACAACAACGAATACGAAATCTGGAGCGACCAGGCTATGTCGTACGGCTTTGGCACGCCACGCCCTGCGCGTGAAGCCAAGCCGCTGCAAACCCTGCTGATGATGCAGGCGTCCCACGCCGCACAGACCGAGTTCGCGCCGGCCGAGCGGCCCTACCTGGTATCGCGCTCGGGTGCGGCCGGCATGCAGCGCTATGTGCAAACCTGGTCGGGCGACAACTACACCGCCTGGGAAACCCTGCGCTACAACATCCGCATGGGCCTGGGCCTGGCGATGTCCGGCGTGTCCAACACCGGGCACGACATCGGCGGCTTCTCCGGCCCCGCGCCCAGCCCCGAACTGCTGGTGCGCTGGGTGCAGCACGGCATCTTCCTGCCGCGCTTCAGCATCCATTCGTGGAACGACGACAAGACGGTCAACGAACCCTGGATGTACCCGGCCGCCACGCCGCAGATCCGCGCGCTGATCCACCGGCGCTACCAGCTCATGCCCTGCCTATACGACCTGGTGTGGCGCTACCACAGCGCGTATGAGCCCATCATCCGCCCGACCTACCACGACTTCCCCGAAGACACGCGCTGCCTGGAAGAAAACGACGACATGCTGCTGGGCGCCAACCTGCTGGTGGCATCGGTGGTGGACGAAGGCCACACCCAGCGCCGCGTCTGGCTGCCCGGCAGCGGCGGCTGGGTCGAATGGGCCACGGCGCGGTACTACAAGGCAGGCCAGCACATCACGCTGGACGCGCCGCTGGACGGCCCCCCGCCCCTGCTGGCGCGTGAAGGCAGCGCCATCGCGCTGAACGTGGGCGACATCCATTTCGCCCAGGTGCAAGACATGCGTGGCTTCCAGGTCTTCCCATTCCAGGGCACAGGCCAGTTCGAAGCTACCTGCTTCGAGGACGACGGCCATACCCAGGCCTGCCGCGACGGCGACTACGGCCAATGGCGGCTGCAGGTCAGCAGCACGGCGGAAACACTCAACATCCAGGTGCTGCGTGAAGGAGCCCGCGCGCCGGTGCAAGACAGCGTGGTGCTGTATGTGCCCGCCAGCGACACGCGCAGCCTGCAGTTCGGTAACGCCACGCTGCTGGGCAGCACGGTAGACGGCGCTTGGCGCCAGCTGACGCTCAAGCTCTGATACAGAAGAAATAGGCCGCCAGCGCACATAACATCTGCGCTGGCAGCTATTCATTTCATAGCAAAAAAATTCAAATGATACGTGCCAGCAGCTTGGGCACGGCAGACACCAGCATCGCCACGCCGGAGGCTGTCAACAGGCCCAGCACGATCTTGCGAAACGCGGCTTCGCTGATGCCTATGTACAGCCGGGCACCCAGCAGCGTGGGCACCAGCATGGCCAACGCCACCAGGCCAAACATGGGCAGCATGTCCTGCGTGACCATGCCGGCTGCCAGGTAGCTGCCCATGGTGACCAGTAACATGGACAAGTTGAAGTTCTGCACCACGGCACGCTGCGCATCCTTCTCATAGCCGCGCAGCGTGCACCACAGCGTAGGCAGCGCACCCGTAAAGCCACCCAGGCCGCCCATCACACCGCCACTCAGCCCCACCAGCCCATCGGCCAGCCGGCCACCCACCGTGACCCGGGGCAACTGCCGCGCCATCAGCATGGCCGGGCACCACAGCCCCAGCAGGCAACCCAGCACCAGGCGAAACCAGTCCATGTCCATGCGCGGCAGCAAGGCCACGCCCAGCGGTATGCCCAGCAAGTCCTCCAGCACAAAGGGCAGCAAAACCTGGATGTCAAAACCACGGCGCACCGAGACGGCGGCAATCACCTGCCCCGTCAATGATCCAAACACAGCCAACGCCGCCGCCAGACGAGGCTCCAGCGTCCACACCCGGAACGACATGGACACCAGCCCATAGGCAAAGCCAGACAAGCCCTGCACAAAGCCCGCCACCACAGCCCCCACCACGACCACCGCATACACCGAATCCATTGCGTTCCTTCCAGCAGATTTGCCAAACGGACTATTGTGAACAAGTGGCTGGCTGCGTGGTCCGGCCTAGTGGAGCGACGGTACATGCAATCATTGAGCAATCGTGCTCAACGTGGAGAGGTGGGAGCGAATTGGTACTATCGGCCATAACTAGACCTTCGCCATGACGCCAGAAAACTGCCCAGTATCTGCAACAGTGGACTACGTCAAAGTCGGCCGTGAGTCGCACGAACTTGTGCTTCGCCACGGACGGGATGCATACAGGTATGCGCTGCGCCTGTCTGAGCAAGCCAATGACGTGGGCGATGCCGGGACAGCCGAGTTCTGGTATGCGGTCAACAGGGCGCTAGTGCCGAGGGCATAGCGAGTCGCTGGCAAGGCTCGATTTGGGCCCCTTTTCGACGACAGCGCGTCCGGCTACGGTCGTCGGCCAAAGGCGGACTTCCGTGTTGAACACGAAAAATCATGTAATCAAGGAGAGGAGTGTTAATTTCCACGCAAACCTGACCCGTAGGGGGTGCGGACAATAACTTGGACTACTTGGAGGTAGTTCATGTATTCATACGAAGAGCGAATTCGAGCCGTCAAGC